>NZ_JALBUF010000002.1 GCF_022606465.1 Sulfoacidibacillus ferrooxidans | reverse complement strand
TCAGACGCAAGAAACCGCCTGCGCGCGCTTTACGCCCAGTCATTCCGGACAACGCTTGCCCCCTACGTATTACCGCGGCTGCTGGCACGTAGTTAGCCGGGGCTTCCTTCTCTGGTACCGTCTCGCATAGAGCATTGCCTCTCCATGCCGCTCGTCCCAATTGACAGAGCTTTACAATCCGAAGACCGTCATCGCTCACACGGCGTTGCTCCGTCAGGCTTTCGCCCATTGCGGAAGATTCCCTACTGCTGCCTCCCGTAGGAGTCTGGGCCGTGTCTCAGTCCCAGTGTGGCCGGTCACCCTCTCAGGTCGGCTACGCATCGTCGCCTTGGTGGGCCGTTACCTCACCAACTAGCTAATGCGCCGCGGGCCCATCTCTTAGCAACGCCTTGCAGCGCCTTTCCTTCTCTCTTCATGCGAAGAAAGATCCCATTCGGGATTAGCACCCGTTTCCAGGCGTTATCCCCATCTAAAAGGTAGGTTACCCACGTGTTACTCACCCGTCCGCCGCTCATAGATCCGAAGATCTATCCGCTCGACTTGCATGTATTAGGCACGCCGCCAGCGTTCGTCCTGAGCCAGGATCAAACTCTTAATTCATGTCTACTACTTCTTTGCTCGCGTGTTTGTCTCTTGTTGCATTTAGTTTTCAAGGATCCACTTGCTTGCCTTCTTCGCGCCGCCGTTCGTGGCGACAGGTAGTAATATAACACAGTCCGTTTTAGAGAGTCAACCAAATTTCTGATTTTACTTTTCTGACTTTCGTACGTACATTTTCCCATCTTTTTTGCCACTATCACTTTCATATAAATGCTTTCTATTTCCGATACTGATTGTATCTCAGTTGGATGTCTGGTGTATTTATGTCTTCATATTATTGTCGCGTATTCCGACATCTAGCCTCACTATATCTGGTGCTCTCTTCGCAGATTTACTAGTGATTTCACAAAAATAACTGATAAAGTTTTGCATATCTTTTCACTTGTCAGGGCATTGCTATCTTTTGAATGACTCACTTTAACCATTTTTAGAGGTGGTTTCTTTCATGGTACCTATAAGTACCGTGTTTGCGTATGGGGCTTTAGCAGTGCTTACTACAGCATCTGCCGCTATTCATAGCGATACGCATCATACGCAATCACAGTGCATGGTTAGTGAATCACCAAGTATTCACAACGCCAGTAAAAAGCACGGCCAAGCTGAACCTCGCTTCTCTTTACATGTCCATACACAAGGTGTCCATAAGAGCGAAGCGCAAGGTCCTGCTCATGTATCAAATATTCAAGCAATCGAAGCAATGGCTGCTTTAAATCCTGTCCTCCCCACAGCCGAAGCACTCGGTCGACTCGCTGTAGTTCGAACGTATGATTGTAAGTTAACAGCTTACAGTGCAGGTTTCGAGTCAACGGGAAAAAATCCTGGAGATCCCGGATATGGGATAACAGCAACCGGTCGAGTAGCTAAACCACGGCACACCATAGCAGTAGATCCTACGTTGATTCCTCTTGGATCACTTGTGTATATTGATGGGATAGGGTATCGAGTAGCAGAAGATATTGGAGGTGCCATTAAGGGCCCTCACATCGACGTCTTTTTTATGGATGAAAATGACGCAAAGATATTTGGCGTGAAAAAACATGTTAAAGTGTATGTATTCGGACACAATCGCCAAAAAAATAAGGCGTAAATCTGCCTGGCGGAGCTTGTCCGCCAGGTTTTTATTCGTTGTTCTTCAAGTACTCCGTCACTTGATCAGCAAACTGATCGATATATGAAGCATGTTCAACAAACTTCAATACTTTAGCTGCATGTGCACTCTGATAATCTTGCATCAGCGTTCTTCGAAACTCTAACATCGGTAGCAATACTTCTGCTACATCAGATGTGATCACATGCTCATCGGACAAAATATCAATAATATCTGCATAACTTGCTGCATCACGCATCACAAGCGTATCAATTAGTAAGTTTCCGATATCCGCAATGCCTTCAATAGCAATATGTACAAGCCGCTCCATAGCTTTTTCCATCAGCGCATCATGCTCTTCACTCACTGGATCGACTAAAACAAATGCCACATTCATATACCCTGCTGTCTCATGAAGAACGTCTGTCAAGACAAATATCTTACTCTTCAAACTTTCAGTAACAAACATACCCGCCACCTCTTTCGAAGATCTTTTTTAACCATAGCTAGCGCCTGTAGTCTAGAGTATCATATATTTCCTCATCCTGCTTTTCACATGAAAATAGAACTTTGCCTTCGCTATATAGCGGTCATCTACGCAAATATGAACCACACGGTCACATTTTTTTGAAATTTGCAGAGAAAAAAGTAAATCAGGGCTTCACTTCGTTTTTGCATCGGGTATAATAAACATGAAAAGAGATGGATCAATGGATTAGTCCATCTTGTCGGAGCCAGCAAGGGGGATCGCGGTGAACCGTACAGTCATTCGCAAGAATGGGATCCCACTCTATGTCCAAGTGAAGGATAAGGTCATTTCCGACATTAGGGCTGGTATTTATCAATCCGGGGATAAATTGCCGACGGAGCGCGAGTTGTCTGCAATGATCGGAGTCAGTCGCAATACGATAAGTCAAGCGTATCACGAACTCGAACATGAAGGCGTCATTGCGTCTGCTCAAGGACGCGGCACTTTTGTCTGTGATCGCGATGATAAGGTGAGGTTAGGCAATCGTCGTGACCTTCTCCAAAAAGTCATTGATGTCGCTTTGGAAGAATGCCTCCAACTCGGCTTTACGCTTGATGACTTCCTACAGTTCGCATCTTCTCGCGCCAAAGAAAAGGCAACTTTGTTAGATCAATCACAAATTGTCTTTATCGAGTGCAACCGCGAACAAGTCGAGTATTTCTCTCGTAAACTGGAGTTTGGAGGTGTACACATCACTCCCGTCATCATCGATGAACTGCGCGATCAAGAACGGGATGCCTTACTACAAGTAGAGTCTGCAGACCTGATTATGACGACCTTTTTTCATTTTGAAGAGGTCCGTGAGTTGTTAGGCGATACAAGAAGCGTTCTTGCAGTATCTTTGGATCCAGAGTTAGAGACCATTGTAAAAATTGCACGTATTCCTGTGCATAGCGAAGTCGGGATTGTCTGCCGTAGCGAACGGTTTGCCGGAAAGATTCGCTCAGCACTTCGTCAAGCTGGATTAGATGGTTATATTTTGCGCATGACGACTACTTCTGATATGCAGGAATTATCTCAATTCGTCAAAGGTTTGCAAGCAGTGATTGTCTCACCAAGCCGTAAACGAGAAGTGGAAAAAGCGATTGCCTCACATCAATCCGTTATTGAATTTGTTTTTCGACCTGATGCAGCATCTGTGAATTTACTCCGTGCAGCTGTAGCAGATGTTCGCCGAAAACGGTGATCATTGCTCCTGCGCGTTACGCTAGAGGGAGTGACAATTTATGTTACATGAACTGTCCTGGAAAGTTGGAGGACAACAAGGCGAGGGTATTGATTCTACTGGTAAAACATTTTCAACCTCGTTGAATCGTATGGGATATTATATTTATTCTTATCGCCATTTTTCTTCACGCATTAAAGGTGGTCATACGAATGATAATGTTCGCGTTACGACTTCACCTAAAGCTGCAAGTGCTGATTACCTCGATATTCTTGTTGCATTTGATCAAGAAACCATCGACTTAAACGGCATGGAGCTTCGTGATGGCGGGGTCGTGATTGCGGACGCAAAATTTAATCCAAAATTATCTGATAAAATAACAGCGAATGTAAAACTCGTTGTCATGCCTTTTACAAAAATCGCCGAAGAACACGGTGCTGTCATCATGAAAAACATGGTCGCACTCGGCGCAACAGCTCGTCTAGTAGGATTAGATGTGAATTTTTGTACGCCAGTGCTGCAAAGTCGTTTTGGCCGTAAAAGCCAGAAAATTGTCGACCAAAACCTTGAAGCGATTCAAGCTGGATTTGACGCCATGGATGGTGAGGCGATTGATTTTGCGGCATTTAAACTTGTCCCACCTATTCCAGATAAGCATCTGTTTATGATCGGCAACGATGCCATTGCGTTTGGTGCACTGGCTGCAGGCGCACGTATTATGCCTGCTTATCCGATCACACCGGCATCTGACGTCATGGAGTATCTCATCAAAAAACTGCCGAAAGTTGGCGGAGTCGTCGTACAGACTGAAGATGAGATTGCTGCTTTAAACATGACGATTGGCGCAGCTTATGCGGGTGCGCGCACACTTACAGCGACATCCGGTCCTGGTCTATCACTCATGATGGAAGCCCTTGGACTAGCTGGTATGACAGAAACTCCCGTTGTGATTATTGACACACAACGCGGCGGACCAAGTACAGGTCTTCCTACCAAGCACGAACAAAGTGATATGTATGCCGTTCTATTTGGCAATCACGGTGAAATCGGAAAAATTGTTCTGACACCTTCGTCGGCTGAAGAGTGTTTTTACGCATCTGTAGATGCTTTCAACTATGCAGAAAAATATCAGTGTCCGGTTATTTTGATGACTGACTTAGCACTTTCCTTGGCCAGTCAATCTGTAGCGCCGTTTGACTATGACAAAGTCACGATTGATCGCGGACTTCTTGCGACGCAAGAGCAATTGGATCAAGTGCCAGCCGGTCAAATGTTTAAACGTTACGAGCGCACAGAGGACGGCATCTCACCTCGTGTCTTCCCAGGTCAACTCGGCGGGATTCACCATGTGACTGGCGTTGAGCACAGTGAGATTGGACGTCCTGATGAAGGTCCAAATAACCACGTGCTGATGATGAATAAACGCCTCAACAAGTTCGATGGCATCGAACTACCAAACAGCGTTTCTTATACCGGCGATAAAAATCCGGATGTACTATTGATTGGTGTAGGATCATCTATCGGCCCTATTGATGAGGCAGTGGATCGTCTGCGCAATCAAGGGATCAAAGTTGGCCATGCGCAAGTCAAAGTTCTATCACCCTTTCCACTCAAGACCATGACTTCGTATGTAAACAGTGCTAAACAAACCATTGTTATCGAAAGCAACGGTACAGGGCAACTCTTCCATCTCATGCAGTTCTTTGGACTCAATCACCCAGAGATGAAGAGTTATCTCAAATATGATGGCACGCCATTCTTAGCTAAAGAAATTGAAGCTCACGTGAAGGGATCGATGATCGCATGGCAACGGTAAAAGAATTTCGCAACAGTGTGAGACCTAACTGGTGCCCAGGTTGTGGAGATTTCGCTGTGCAAGCAGCGATGCAACGCGCACTTGGAAACTTAGATTTAGAGCCACAAAATGTCGCCATTATTTCGGGCATTGGTTGTTCTGGGCGGATTTCCGGCTATCTTAACGCCTATGGTTTTCACGGTGTTCATGGTCGCTCCCTTCCAGTAGCACAGGGTGTAAAACTGGCTAACCACGATTTAACTGTCCTTGCAGCTGGCGGCGACGGTGATGGGTTTGGTATTGGTCTTGGACATTTTATGCATGCTGCAAGACGCAACATGGACATTACTTATATCGTTATGGATAACTCTATCTACGGATTGACCAAAGGGCAGCATTCTCCTACAAGCGCTTTTGGCTTTAAAGCAAAAACAACGCCTGCAGGTAACATTGAAAACGCGATTAGCCCATTGCAGATCGCGTTAGCAGCTGGTATCAGTTTCTTAGCGCAAGGCTTCTCTCATGATGTCAACCAATTAACGCAAATCATCCAAGCAGGGATCGAACATAGAGGTTTTTCACTCATTAACGTCTTTAGTCCCTGTGTGACATACAATAAAGTTAATACCTACGAGTGGTATAAGGAACACGTCGTCAATTTAGAGCAGTTCCCTGACTACGATCCCACTAATCGCAACATGGCTATGCTAAAGGTAGCTGAAACGGATGGTCTATGTACTGGATTGATTTATAAAGACACCGTTAAAAAACCGTTGGATGCTTTGATTGAGGGTTACAAAGAAATGCCTATTGTTCATCAAGATATTCACATCGACCGCGACTTCTTTGAGAAAACCATGGAAGAATTCAACTAATTGTATTTTGCTTTCGCGAGCTGATGACGATTGGATTGCACATAAAAGGCGGAGGTTAACCCTCCGCCTTTTATGTGCAATCACTCCTGACAAGCATACTTAATTGGCGCTACTACCAATAAAACTATTTAAAATTTGAGTGGCACTACTTTGTTCAGAAGATGGCAGATATACATCCACGCGTACAGATCCACCAGAACTCAAATTCGCTTCGATCCCGCGATCTTGATATGGATTATTGGGATTCGATTGCGTATAGGATAGAATCTGATTCGGAACGATCCAGTGAACGGTACCAGTTGATTGCGCGTTATAGAAAGACTGCAAATTACGATCAGATGGCATAATCACTTCGCTAATCATCTGTGCAGAATCCGTTGGATTAGTCAACTTAATGCTTGTTCCACCACTTCCTAATGACATGGTTTGCATCTGCCAGCCAGTCGGTAGTAAAATAGACGAAATAGTAGAAGATACTGGAACAAAGCTACTGCCCGTACCTGTTTCACTAACAGCTACAGAAGACAGCGCCAATGACGTTGTCGTTGTGACAGAAGATGTCGTTGCTGTGTTGCTCTTTTTTGTTTTGTTCGTTACTGCAGTCTTAGAAGTTGTCTTACTGGTGGTCGTCTTTGCACTATTGCTTGCTGGTTGCGAAGAGCTACCAACATTTGATGGTTGAGCAATTGGTTGAGATACAGGACCACTGCCACCGCCACTCGTACCACAACCGCTTAACGCAATAGAAGATAGCGCTATAACCAAAAATGATAATTTCTTTATGTTTCTTGACATACCCATCACACCTTTTTGGAGAGATCATAGAATGAGAGCAACCACGCGTATTGCATTTGCCATATCGATTAGTATAGCATTTGGCACCATGATTTTTTTCACCGCAGTCGTTGCCCCGACTCTATTTGATGTTTTGCCTATTAATACAGCAGGCAAAGTATTGGATCAGTTGTTCCCTATTTACTATACACTTACTGCGATACTTTGTGTTATTGCATTTGTCACAGGTTTTGGGCTATATCAACAACCCACCCTAAAACGGGCACGTGTCATACAAAGTCTAGTAGGGCTTACAACTCTTTTAACATGGATTGGATGGCTGTACATCCTCCCAAGAATGCAAAGCCTCACAGCACGCATTCCTACCTTTGCAGGACCTAGTACTCCACTGATCGCACGTTTCTTTATGTACCATGGTATCTCCATGTTATTTAATTTAATAGGTATTGTTGCTATCTTGATTAGCTTAGCCATATGGTCTACTGGGGATCCTAGCACAAGGAACAAAAAACAAATCTAATGAGGTGTTCTCATGTCAGATCACTGGAAATCACTTACTCTTCGCGAGGATGCCAATTTATTAAAAAAAGAGATCTATACCTATCAAATTGGTGCCGACACGTTTGAAATTGAATTATTTGAAACGGTGCAAAGTGAATACTACGCGATAGGTACTCCAACAAACAGTGATTTGCTCTACATATTTGGCAGTGCTGTCGTAAAGGACCCTGCCCTTGCATTAGATCAAGCCATCAAAAAAATCAATCGTGAACATGATCAAACTGAAATACAATTTGTGGGGGAAGACGGTACTGATTTTTCTCTAGACTGAGAAAAGGATCTGCGTAAGCAGATCCTTTTAGGTCTTTGCATCATCATCAAAATCATACAAAAAACCATCTTTTATAACCGGTGGCAATTCGTAGATGCGATCCAAAACGGCTTGATACTGCTTGCGTTCTTCATCTGTCTGCGCGCGCATCACTGCACTATGCAACGCTTTTTGCACCGTATCCATCTCTTGTATCGACAATTTCATTGGCATTCATCTCTCCTTTCGTTAGCCCCCTATGGCTAACGAGCAGCAATGACACCAATTAAAATCCCCAATATCGAACCCATGAATACTTCGATGGGCTGATGACCTAGCATTTCTTTTAATTTTTCTTGATACTCTTCATTTCGTCCCATGGGAAGACGATCCATGTATTTACCGATCTCTTCCACCAATTTATTAATGACTATAGCTTGCTCTCCTGCATGCCGCCTGATTCCAGCAGCATCATACATGACAATAATTGCAAAAACTACAGCTGCCGCAAATAACATGGATCCCGTTCCCATACGAATAGCAATCACTGTCGATAAAGAAGACACTGCAGATGAGTGCGAACTTGGCATTCCACCTGTAGACATCATTTTAGATAATTCCCATTTGCGATTTGTCGCATAAAAAATGGGCACTTTAATTACTTGGGCTACGAGGATCGAAGCCAGCGCTGCCATCAAAGCTGGATTATGTGCAATGCCTCGTAGAAATGCAGTAAACCACACCAGTCGGCCCCTCCTTTTAGATGAACCACAGCAACCTCTTAGGGCTGAACAGCTTGTAACATAGTAACGTTATGCTTCTCCATCGTTTGATCGAAAAGCAAATATACACTCGCTTTCCCTACATCGCTAGGATAGACATAGGCAAAATAATATCCATGAGCATCTGCCATATCCTTTTCTGGAAATATCGTTTGAATCGCACCCACAGTGGCTCGATCAAATACGATACGTTTCTCTACATTCCCTTGGCGCACAAGTAGCCGATCATCTGTAGCATGGCCTCCTATATGCCCTTGATCGAAAAGCGTGCGTAGAAGTTGCAGTTGAAGACCATGCGGACACTGCGTATCCCACCATAATGTGCGTGGCCTCATCTTCTCACGAAGTAAATAATCTGCATGCAAGAGTGTCTCTACATTCACATCTAAACGTCCTTCGCGCAATAAAAATTGGCGCAGTCGATCGATGAGGTCTAACGGTTGGTGACCTATGCGAGACCACTCATTTTCATTCCACATAATACCAAATGATTGAAAGAAATCAAACGCTGATGTATACGAGTTCTTCATTAAATAATCGATTGTTAAAGGGAACCGTCCTGAATTATAGTATTTTTCTAAAATATCCTCCATGTACTTTAACTGTAATACATCCGAAAAAGACAAGCTTTTATTGGATAATAGTTCATAAGGTGCTGTCTCCATGTAAACATAACCAAATTGCTCAGCCATTTTACGTAGACCTGTACCTTTTAAAAGTTTTAGGAACCCGAGTTGCAGCTCATCAGGGCGCAGTGCAAATACATCATCAAATGTCTTACGAAACGTCTGATAATCTTCTTCTGGCAATCCAGCAATCAAATCTAGATGCTGCAAAATGCGTCCGGATGCCTTAATGTTTCTCACCGTCGTCGAAAGACGTGTAAAGTCTTGCCTGCGTTGCACCAGATCATTGGTTACATCATTGGTCGATTGTACGCCAATCTCAAATCGAAAAAGGCCAGCTGGAGCATGGTCGCACAACCATTGTACAACATCTGACCGTAAGATGTCCCCCGTAATCTCAAAATGAAACGTAGTCTCACCAGGTGTTTGAATGAGATGCTCAAATATGTTGAGCGCATAATCTTTACGCAAATTGAACGTGCGATCGACAAACTTGATCTGCCGGACACCCGCGCGTATTAAATGATCTAACTCATCGATCACCCGTTGCAGACTGAAATAGCGTACTCCATCCTCAATGGACGATAAACAAAATTGACAATGAAATGGGCACCCTCTGCTTGCTTCAAAATAAACAATCCGTTGATGTAATTCAGCCATCCTATCGTCAGGATACGGCGTAGGAATCTCATCCAGTTGGATTTTTTCTTGGATGCCCGTTCGTCTGATCACACATTGCTCGTCTCGATAATACACCCCACGTACATGGCACCACTCTGATCGATCACCTACTACTGCCAATAGTTCGCGTAAAGGTTTTTCTCCTTCTCCGACAACAACGACGTCAACTGCAAGATTTTCTTCCATAAATGCGTTCGTTTCATAAGACACTTCTGGTCCCCCAAGAACGATAATCGTACCTGGTAGGACCTTTTTAATCAATGGCACTAGTTGCCTTATTTCTTCGATGTTCCATATATAACAGCTTAGCCCGACCACATCTGGTTTACTTTTATAGATTTGCCCCAGTATGTGCAACATCGGGTCATGGATTGTAAACTCCTCCATGATGACTTCATGCGCATCTGCCACATAGGCACGAAGATATCTAAGCGCAAGAGACGAGTGAACAAACTTTGCATTCAATGTCGTCAAAAACACTCTCGCCATCTTGATCTCACCTCGCAAAAACAGTATGGCCAATACATGAAATAATGACACAGTGCCCAACAGATAACCATATGCTAGCAGAGAGAGGAGGCATACGATCCATGGTTACAGTAACCCCATTGGTTGTCGAAAACTGTCCGTGTGTTGCAACTACAGTCACGCTCCCCAAAACTCAACTCGTCGTTATATCAACAGACATCGGTTATATCATGTGCGGTGCACTAGATGTTGAATTGCTCAATACTCGTCTCAAGGATCGTCACATTATCGCTGCGCGAGCAGTCGGTGTGAAAACAGTTGAGGAACTACTGGCAGCCCCACTAGAATCAGTCACCGATGAAGCAAAACTACTTGGCATCACGGTAGGTATGATCGGTAGAGAAGCTATTTATAAAATGTATCATCACAAAGAAGGCAACATGATCCAATAAGCAGCAACGATGAGCATACAAGGTGGAGACATCACGCGGGCGATATAGTTTTTCTAACGCCCGCGTGATGTCTCCTTAGCGAGTTCGCATATCATCTAATTGAATCGCACGCGTGTGCACCGTATGTTTCCAAATCCGGTTTCTGCGCGTAAATAACGCAATCGACGTGACAGGAAACCAGGTAAACATAAATATCGGGAAAAGCGGCAAGCCTAGATATGCTTTCCAGGGAGTGCGATCTAAGATCATAGCTAAGGGCATTTGAAATAAAATAAAAAGATTGATGGTCGCCCAAAACCAAGTAGGGAGCAACTCAGTTGCCATGTTAACTGTCCACGCTGCCGGGGCACCGAGTTGAAACATCAACATAAAGCCTGTGAAAAATAAAATCAAAAAACGCATAGGTTGAAACAGATAAATAGCTGCGTCCAATTTTGCTAAACTTTTTTGTGCAATACTTGCGGATAGTAGTGGTACCATGTACTGCTGTGCGCAATTGAAATGTCCTTGCATCCAACGTAACCGCTGACGCATCGACGCGCGCAAGGACATCGGCTTTTCATCGTATACCCGCGCATCATGTGCCCACACAGGGTACACTCCTACCGACACGCACTTGGCACCAAACTCCACATCTTCAGTAAGACCAGTAGCTTCCCACCCCAAACGTTGCAGAAGTTCCATATCAATACAAAGACCTGTGCCTCCAAGTGCACATGATAAGCCTAGATTGTACCGTGCTAACTGCCACATTCTATTCGTATACCAATACGATATAGCCATCGAGATGGTTACCCATGTATCATAAGGATTCTTAATATCTAAATAGCCCTGAATCACTTGTTTGCCAGCCATTAATCGATCATTCATCACGCGCAAAAAATTAGTAGCAACTAGATTGTCCGCATCAAACATGACGACTGCGTCATACTTTTGATCAGATTCATACAAACGATCTAACATCCATCGAATAGCATATCCTTTACCGCGTTCTTGATCATCCGTTCTCTGTGCTACATGTACCCCACAAGATTTTGCAATCTCAGCCGTATGATCTGTGCAGTTATCTGCAATGACATAAACATCGTACAAGTGTGTCGGATACTCCATCCGCTCCAAATTTTCCAATAAAGGACGAATCACTTGTGCTTCGTTATGTGCAGCAACTAGAACTGCAAATCGTTTTTGCGGTTCAAACTCAATCTTCCGCTTACGATAGTACAGTCCAAACACGGATAAGATTACTTGGTAGGCACCGATGAGTCCGGTAACCGCCTGCAGGGCAATGAACGCTCCATCTAGCACTGCGCTCCAGAAACCCAATCGAAGTCTCCCCCATTGCATCTTGACATTCAGAGCATAAAAGCCCTCTTTACTATAGCATGTATGCAAATCACAGGACAAGTAGACTGATCATCTTACACCCTGTATACTTACCTATGTAAAATCAGCAACTTAACTAGAAAGGGGTATCCCATGCACGGCCTTTCCCTCTTCCTTGAACAGATAATTCGTCATTATGGTGTTCTAGCTATCTTTCTTACGATGATCCTAGAAAGCGCATGTATTCCTCTACCCAGTGAATTAATTATGACATTTGCAGGATTTGAGGCATGGCAAGGCAATATCAGTTTTACAGCAGCCGTTTTTGCAGGCGTAATCGGCAATGTTGTCGGATCACTAATTGCTTACTATGTAGGGAGCGTTGGAGGTCGTCCGCTATTATCACGATATGGTAAGTATATCCTTTTTTCTGAAAAACATTTTCATTCTGCTGAATATTGGTTTGCAAAGTATGGTGCCATCACCGTACTCATTGGACGCCTCTTACCAGCCATTCGTACATTTATCTCTTTACCAGCAGGGATTGCTAACATGAAGATGGGTAAGTTCCTTTTGTTTACTACGATCGGAAGTGCGCCTTGGGTCTATCTATTGACGCTTCTCGGGTATCAGCTAGGAGGGCATTGGTCAAGCATCGATCAGCACACATCTGCACTCTCGTATCTATTTGCAGCTTTATTACTTGTACTGATTGCATTCTTTTGGTGGAGGAATCGTCCAGCGGCACATCGCCGTAACGACACCCACTGACACGTGCACGCGCTGGCAGCAAAAAGGTGAGTTCTCAAGAGAACTCACCTTTTTGCTTATGAACAACTACCTGGTGTTCCTTGATTATCCTTCGTATGGAAGCTTGAACCGCATCCACAACTTGACACTGCATTTGGATTCACGATCTTAAACCCCTTACCAGATAGCCCATCGACATAATCAATTTCTGAGCCATCGATGAACGGAAGACTTGCCTCATCCACCAATAAAGGCACACCTTCTTGCAATAAGAGTAAATCTGATTCTTTTTTCATATCAAGCGCCATCCCATAACTAAAACCAGAACATCCACCCGGTTTCACAAAGATACGCAAACCCATATCTTCCTCTTTGTCAGAAAGAAGATCCTTGACTACACTTGCTGCTTCCATAGTTAGTGTTACCATAGTCGACTCCCCCTTGCATTACTATCTTTATATTACATCGCCGCACTGAAGAGTTCCACTGTTTCCTCGTGAACAAATACACACGCTGTCGTTCACAATATACAAACCTCCCTCAAAGAGCGACAGAGTCGTTTTATTGAGAGAGGTTTGTATATGCTCTTACATCATCTTCTTCACATCTTCAAGCACTTTTGCGGCGTGCCCTTCTACCTTTACCTTAGGGTAAATATGAGCGATCTTCCCAGACGCATCGATTATGAATGTCGTCCGTTCAATACCCATATAGGACTTACCGTACATTTTCTTTTCTTTGTATACTCCGTACGCTTCACACACTATAGCGTCTGGATCAGACACCAGCGGATATGTAAAGCTGTACTTTTGGGAAAACTTCTCATGCGATTCCATACTGTCTGTGCTAATCCCTAGCACTACGGCACCAAGTTCCGTAAACTCCGGTAGGAGCGACTGAAACTCATTGGCCTCTTGCGTTCAACCAGGTGTTAAATCTTTAGGGTAAAAAAACAATACAACAGGATGGCCCTTTTGTGCACTTAATTGAATCGTTTGACCTCCTGTTGCATCGAGTGTAAAATCCGGTGCAACTTGTCCAACTTGAATCTCCATATGGTTCCTCCTTTTGATCGTCCGATCATCTAGAGTATACCGAATTTATTTGGAAATCACCTGCACTTTGACATTTTCCATTCCAAATTGATCGGCTTGACTCGCCGTAGGTAGAAAAATGTCAATTCTATTCCCTACGATAGCTCCACCTTCATCATTGGCTGTGGCATAAAATCCACCACTCGGCAGTGCAGAATCGGAATATCCGCTAATAAATAATTTTGAACCAAGCGGAATCACAGAAGGATCAACTGCTACATCGCCGAATTGCAAAGGTTGTCCAAAATAATTTACAGCGCCCCACGGTCCGTTGCTCGCAGCTGATGCATCATAGGAAGTAGCGAGCATGGTGATGGTTGTAGGTGTAGCTGCTGATGGTTGTTGTTGTGCTTGTTGTGCTTGTGGTGCTGTAGCCGATGCTTGTGCAACTGGTGCAGTTGCCTCTACCTTTGCTTGTGCAACTGCTACAGGTGCAGATTCATTCTGTGGAGCTGTCACGGTTTGCGGCGTTGCTTGTACAACAGCAGAGCTTGTGCTATTTGTTGCCTGATTCGCAGGGAATGTTTGCTTACTTCCTGTTGCGATAAGTAAGGACTGACCAGGATAAATCTGATTTGAGTTCAGGCCATTTAATTGTTTTATTGATGCTACACTCGTATCATAACGATTTGCGATATACCACAAACTGTCACCTGCATCTACTAGATAAAGTAACGGCATTGCCATCACTTCTCCAGGATAAATCACACTACTATTTGTCAGGTCATTGACCGCTTCAAAGTTTTGCAGGCTCACTTGCGATTGGGCTGCAATTGAGTAAGGAGAATCATTTGGCTTTACTATATAAGGACCTATAGGTACCGTTGCAGCAAAGGCACTTACACTTGAACCCAATAATAATCCAGCGCTCAACAGCGCTACAGTCGTCTTTTTTACTGCAGAAATTTTGAAGTGTATACCCATAAAGGCCTCCTTGGCTTCCGGAGTTAGCTGACGGGTTCGGGCGAAGGTTGCCCGCTCACAATCGTAAGTTCACCCCAAAGCACTCGGTTCCTCCGTACGCATGTTTGCATGCGATTCAGCTTGTGATGCCGTAAACTATACAGGACACGACAGCGCTCTGCCTAGGCGTAAATCATTCCATGGTAAAAACTATCATCTCTTAACTACACGAACAGTGGCAATCGTAGGATCATCTGGCCCCTGAACGGGAAGTCCAGCACGCAAATTTTCTTCAATATATTCTACGTTATCCACAGTAACCACTTCACCTGGCAATAACACTGGAATCCCAGGAGGATACACTTTAATCACGTCAGCGATGATTCTGCCAATCGAATCTTGCAACCGCACTACTTCCGTATCCGCATAAAAGGCATCGCGTGGATTCATAGCTAGTACTGGAGTGGATGGAACAACGATATTAATTTTATGATGATGCTGTAATAATTCTCGTTTTGCAATCTCTTGGATGGCTGTAATGAGCGAATCAATATTGCTCTTTGTATCGCCAAAGGAGATGACACACAGCACATTATATAAATCGGATAATTCAACCTCAATATTATAGGTTTCTCGAAGAATGACTTCGACTTCAAATCCTGATAATCCAATATCCGCCACGCGAATCGTCAATTTTAATGGATCAAACGCAAAGGTAGCCGATGATTGTAGGATCTCTTTTCCAAAGCAATAGATGCCCGGAATCTGATTCAATCGCTCTCTCGCATCCTGCGCTATAGTCATCGCCCGATCTAGCATTTCGCGCCCATGCATGGCTAGTTGGCGTCTGGCTGCGTCTAAAGAGGCCAACAGAATATAGGACGTAGAAGTAGTTGTTAGCAGGGATAGGATAGAATGCACATGTCTTGCTCGAACGAGCCCTTCACGCACATTTAAAACGGAGCTCTGTGTCAATGATCCCCCTAGCTTATGAACACTAGTAGCCGCAAGGTCACATCCTGACTCCATGGCTGACGGTGGGAGTAATTCGTGAAAATGGGTGTGTACCCCGTGTGCTTCATCTACTAAAACAACAACGCCTCGTTCATGTGCAATCTCAGCAATCGCGCGCAAGTCCGTCGCCACGCCAAAATAGGTGGGATTGATCAGTAAAACTGCTTTCACATGTGGATGGCGCTGTAATCCCTCCACTACCGATTCCACTCTTACGCCGTGAGCAATACCTAGTTGCAAATCAACTTCAGGTTGTAAAAAATAGGGCCGTGCTCCAGAGAGAATAATGGCAGACAATACAGAAGTATGAATATTGCGTGGAACTAGAATCTCATCTCCAGGCCCAACGACAGCCATAATCATGGCCATAATCGCGCCACTTGTGCCCTGAACTGAAAAAAAAGTAGCATCGGCTCCAAATGCTTTTGCTGCCAACTTTTGTGCTTGATCGATAATCCCCGTTGGATGATGCAAATCATCCAACGGCCCAATATTGATCAGATCAATACTAAGCGCGCGGTCCCCTAAAAATTCGCGAAATTCCGGATCCATCGCTATCCCCGTTTTATGTCCCGGGATGTGGAATTGAATAGGATGACGCTCAGCATGTGCGCGCAATGCTGAAAAAAGAGGTGTTTGTGACTGATCTGACAAGTTGTACACATCCTTACTCTTGCGCAAAAGAGGACTCCTCTGAGAATGCCGATAAAAATACGTCAGAGGCATGTTCATATAAGTCGGGCCTAAATTCACGCACAAATTTTTGTAATAACTTATATTCGCTAGGTTCTAAACTCGTAATATCCACTTTACCCTTCACTGCTTTTTCCATTTGGTTAACCTGTACAGCTAGGTTCTTGTAACCGCTAGCTGATTCTTCGTCCACGAAGTAATCACAACTTGCCACTCCATTAAACCCTTGACCTTTAGGTCCCCGGTATAACGTCAACCAGACAATCACCACTTTTCTCGCATGTGGTACGTCCTCTCGTTGAGTTACATAGCGTATTCCCTGGTCAATTTTAGCCTTTCCGTGGATAGCTCCATTATCCAAATAAATATCACCGCGGTCGATGATGAGTGAAGATAGCGTAGATAGTCCTTCTGGTGCACGATGCTGGTTAGTACCAGTTAATCTAATCTCTTCCATCCATAAACCCACCTTTTATCATCTGTACACTTCACGATACTCACTATTTTACCTACAATTCGAGATTTCACAAGCCAAGATGCATGATCTGAGTACGACAGGGAATGAATATTTGAAGAAAGTTGAATCGTTACAGCTCTGGAGGTGCAATCACCTGTGTATAGACTTGGTTCTCTAGCGCATTTAGTTTCACTTGTAATTGTTCTTAGCGGTTCACTGGCCGCAGCATTATTGCCTACTCATACCGTAAAAGCACAAACATTTATCGTAGGTTCTGCAGGATTTCCTAGCACGATTCGCGTTGCCATACGAGAAAACAATGCATCGGGTGAACCGGATCCGCGCGGTCGTATTATTTATGTGTCAACAGTCAATTTCGACCAATACTGTCGCGATGTTCTCCCCAACGAATGGTTCCCTAATTGGAGCCAATCTTCCTTAGAGTCTGGTGCCATTGCAGTAAAGATGTTCGCCTGGTTTCACCATCTTCATCCTGTTACCATCGACGGATTTACCTTTGACGTCGATAATACGGTCAACTTCCAGACTTATCGCTCTCAATCTGATCAACCACCGACAGACCAAGCGTATTATGCAACACGCAATCTGGCATTTGTCAATCCTGACAAAAGCATCATTGAGTTAAATTATCGAGCAGGGTATGAAAATAACCCCAATTGGCAGTATAGAAATGCAGGCATTATGTCGCAGTGGGGATCACAATATTGGGCTGCTCAGGGCAGAACCCCGTTGCAAATATTGGAATTTTATTATGCTGGAAAAATGATCACGACAATCCCAGGAGTGGGAAGGAGTTAATCTCGTGAAAAAGAAAGTCTCACCTAAAACTGTGATACGTACAGTCGTTGCCACCACGTTGCTCTCTCTTTTTTTACTGCCTACCAGTCTATGCTTTGCTGCCGACACAACTACCCAAAGTCCTCCGCAAAATCGTTATGATCCTTCCATACGAGGAAAATCATACGGCAATCTTCGCGTCAAAGTCATTGACGGAAGAACGCTAAAACCGATTGAAGGAGCCGAAGTGGTTGTACTTGAAACGGAAAAGCGTTATAAAACAGGAGCAAATGGCCTTACTCCATGGATCCAAGCACCAGTGATTCGCAGTGCTCGGTACCGTTTTTTAGTCAATGAACTTCATGGACAACTCACGTTAATTTCATATAAAAATGGCTATAGAGATTCGATCCATATGGGAGTTCGTATGAACGAAGGAGCCGTTACAAAAACTACAATTTGGCAGTATGCCATTACTCCACATCTCGACCGCAGAATCGAGCCTGTTGTGTATATTGAACCCTACCATCGACTTTGGTTAATCGAACTTGCCGATCGCTTTCGCAGGCCATCACAGCTTGGTGAAGGATATGAGCGCCCATAGTCATAGGTGTATCTATAAAAAGAGGCCCTGCAAATATACGCATGTCCTCTTTAATATGATAACATAAGAGCCTAAAGAGACTAGGTTTTAGGGGCCGGGTAGAGATGATAAGAATAGAAAGATTTGCGAGAGTACGTAACATGGTGATGATCCTTTTTATCACCATGTCCATGACGACAGGATGCGGTACACTTTCGACATCTACGTCTGTCCATATGGAGAATAGTCACCAAACACCTCCTGCATCTCTTTCAACAGCTAGTCTGTCTTTTCACGCTCAAACTGTCCACGCAAACCTATCACCAGATTTACCTTCAACGATTCAATCTTTATCGCGAAATACTTTGCAACTCGCACCGAGTAACACAACTGGTCAAATCCAAGTAAATCACAGCGTATACCAATTGACTCTACCACCACAATCAAAATTGATGTATTTACTAGGTGACGACGGGATTATATGGACGGTACAAGCAGTCGGTCATTCGCAGCCAACCAACCAGTTCGTTGGTTCTCTGAACTTTACACCTTATGTAGATAACACGATGGAGGAGCGTGCCTTACCAAAGATCACATCACCCTTATTGGATGGCAACACGTTGCTTTTTCGTGCACCTACATCGCGAAGTAATGCTAGTACCACAACAGGAGCTATTACTTTATATCAAGATGATACAGCTATTCTGTTTTCTTATCAGATGATGATTTCTGGGCAAACAGCTACTCAATTTGCCGCTCTACCCGAGGGAGATAAAACGGTCCAACTGCTTGGGCAGTACATCGACCATTTACAAAAGCCAGAGATTGTGCCCATTACAAATGGAGTGATCTATGGTCGCTTTGACAACATTGACTCTCCACAAAGTCATGTATGGATTTATCGCAACTTTATCACAGACTCATTTGCACTAATTCATACACGCTTTACTCCACAGGCTTTTTATTCAAATGAAACCACAGCCGCCATTGTCGCTGGATCGGACATGTTTTGGATTACAACTAAAGGCCAAGTCACACAACAATTTACTCCGCCATTGCCAAGCAGTAGCGTATTTCAACCTGCACTAGCAGAACTGACACTCCCACAGCTCTACATGCCATCACTCGCATTTCAGTCATTAACGACCTCTGAGATGAACATGATGTTGTCTGCTATTAGCCCCACTTCTTACGTCTATAGATGGAATGAAAAAGAACCAAATACCACAATAGAAGTGCTGGTAAGCGATAAAGCTACATCAACACACCACTTTATCATGTCTGTTGAAAAAAAAGATTCTAATAGCCTGTTATTGCCCACAAAAAATTTGATCCCTCATCCACCCCATCGAATCCCGGCATTTTTAGGACATCAAATCGTGTTAGCGTCTATGGTACTAACGTCCCAACAGGGACCTGAGGTCGAATGGCTAGCATCAGCACCTGGTATTACAGGTCAAAGTAAGCAAGGGTCCAATCGTACCCCCATCTGGTTTGCTTCATTTACTGTTCATAACTGGACGTATATACTCGGGCCTTTTTGCAGTCCAGCCAATACGCTTCAGACAACTCAACTATCACAATTTATTACTACAACGATAAAAAATCCATTACCTACTCTCTCAGGTCATGGATTCATGGCTATTCAATTGCAAACGAATCAAACCGCATGCACCTTTGCCAAAAGCATGGTGGAATTCCAACCTACTACAGATCTCTTCGTGCGTATCACAGGACATGGCCTCTCTGCTGCACAGCAGTTGCCGTTTTGGACAGTAACTCCACCATTTTAATGGATGGTGCACACACCATTGAAACGATATCCATATAACCATTCAGTTCATACTAAAAGCTTCACTTTACTCCTACGATAATTACTCATCTTGTTCTGTTGCAGTCACTTCTGGTGGTAGTTCATCTGTTTCTCCCCGCAATAATGCAATTTCATGCTTATACAATCCACCTGGAGTTTCTAAAATAAGGGGAATATCTCGTAAAGCCTCATGATGAACAATATAGCGCAACGCATCTAACCCGATAGAACCCCGACCAATATTGGCATGACGATCCTTATGAGACTTAAAGGGTGTCTTAGAATCGTTAATATGCGCAACTTTTAGACGATCCAATCCGATGATCTGATCAAACTCCTTTAAAAATCCATCAAAGTCATTGACAATGTCATACCCGGCACTATAGTTATGACAAGTATCAATACACACGCCCATTTTTTCTTTCTGATCAACGCGAGCTATAATTTCTGCGATTTCTTCTAACCGATTACCCACCTTAGACCCATCGCCCGCCATGGTTTCTAGACATAAAAAAAGAGACTCATCTCCTTTTAAAATTGCATTTAATCCCTCTGCAATCCGCTCAATACCTTTTTCTTGGCCAGTTCCCACATGACTCCCAGGGTGCATAACAATATAGCGAAAACCTAAATATTGAACGCGTTGTATTTCTTCCGTTAGTACCATCGTCCCATACTCAAATGTTTCCTCTTTTGGACTCGCCAAATTGACAAGATATGATAAGTGGACAACTGGATCACTAAGATGATGTTCAGCCATCATTCCAAGGGCTTCATCGCGATTCATTTGTTCGATCGGTCGAGCTGATCCACCCCGATTGCTACGTGTATAAATCATATAGGTATCAGAATGATAGGATATCGATTCCTCTACAGCATGCAGTAATCCCGTTTTTGCAATCGATACATTGGCTCCTAACTTCATAAAACTCATCCTTTCGTGCCACATCTTTATTGATAATATGCCCTATAGTGTAGCACATCTTCTGTATAGGAAGCGATTGAACAGCACGATATAAAAAGGCACCCATGGATTGGGTGCCTTTTTATATCGTGCATTGTTCGTATGAATTGTTGGACTACAAATCAAAGTACATTTGAAACTCATGTGGATGTGGCCGAATCGCAAGTGGGCGCACCTCTGTAGCACGCTTAAATTCGATCCACGTCTCAATAAAGTCGCGATCAAATACGCCACCTTCGAGCAAAAATTCATGATCAGCCTCAAGTGCTCCTAATACTTCTTCAAGAGAACCAGGTACACTGCGAATCTTTTGCTTTTCTTTGGACGATAATTCATAAATGTTTTTATCTACTGGTCCATAACCATGTGCTGTAGGATCAATTTCATTGCGAATACCATCTAATCCAGCTAACAACATCGCTGCAAATGCCAAATATGGATTGGCAGTAGCATCAGGTGTCCGAAACTCAATCCGCGCAGACTTTGGAGTGACAGCTGCAATAGGTACCCGTACTGCGGCACTGCGGTTTCCCTTTGAAAATACTAGGTTCACTGGAGCTTCAAACCCTGGAACTAACCGTTTAAAAGAGTTCGTGCTCGGTGTAGCGAAAGCTAACAGTGCTGGTGCATGATGCAAGATCCCACCAATGTAATGAAGCGCTATTTTACTCATGTTACCATAGCTGCCTTCTTCAAAAAACAATGGTTTATCACCTGCAAAAATACTTTGATGCACATGCATTCCAGATCCATTGTCACCAAAAACAGGCTTTGGCATGAATGTAGCCACTTTGCCATAACGTTTTGAAACGTTGCGTACAATGTATTTGTATAGTAGCACTGTATCTGCAACATTCGTTAAGGTATCAAAGCGGAAGTTAATCTCAGCCTGACCACCAGAAGCAACTTCGTGATGGTGTCGCTCTACTCGAATCCCTGCATTCATCAGCTCTAACACGATCTCTGTACGCAGATCATGCTGACTATCTGTAGGTTGTACGGGAAAGTAACCGCCCTTATTTTTCACTTTATATCCTAAATTTGATCCCGTGTCTTTACCTGTATTCCAGTTTGCTTCTTCAGAGTCCACATGATAAAACGCTCCTTCTTGTGACGATGCAAACCGCACATCATCAAAAACGAAAAACTCCAACTCTGGTCCAAAATACGCTGCAGTTCCTACTCCACTCTTCTGTAAAAAAGCTTCAGCCTTTTGTGCAATAAACCGTGGATCGCGATTGTATCTAGCGCCGTTTGGCTCATACACATCACACACTAAATCTAGTGTTGGAACAGCAGTAAACGCGTCTATATAGGCTGAATCAAGATCAGGACGCATGACCATGTCGCTCTCTTCAATCCCACGAAAACCTTGAATACTCGACCCATCAAATGCAATACCATCATTCAACATATCTTCATCAATCTCAGCGGCAGGAATCGTGACATGATGTTGCCGACCAGGTAAATCAACAATCCTAAAGTCTACCATTTTAATATTCTTATCTTGAATAAGAGTTAAAATTTCTGAAGCAGTCACGTGTCCAACCCCCACATTAAATGTAAACTACTTGTTGGTAGTATACGCTAGGCAATGAAGAAACGTCAATATCAAATGTGAGATTAGTTGACGCGTAACAAGATTTTCTAATCAAACCGAAGAGTTCTTCTGCGTAATGACACACTCAATACGATCCCAATGCTAAGAAAGTTAACAACCAAAGATGATCCACCATAACTTACAAAGGGCAATGTAATCCCAGTAGCTGGACTTAATACTAAATTCATGCCTATATTCTCGAAAATCTGAAAGGCAAACATCCCTATCGATCCTGCTATAACATAAGCGCCAAAATCGTCCAGTGAGCTAGTCGCTACTTTGACCATGCGAAATAACATGATCAGAAATAACATAATGAGCACACTTGATCCAACAAATCCAAGCTGCTCTGCAATCGCAGAAAAGATGAAGTCAGTCCACTGAAATGGAATCCAGCTCCCGTTTGTTTGTGAGCCATGCAATAATCCCGTACCAAAAACTCCACCAGATCCAACTGCTATCTCCGCTTCTAAAACCTGATAGCCCGCACCTCTTGGATTAGCAGTAGGATTAATAAAAGAAATCAAACGCTGTGTTTGATAAGTGTGCAAAATGTGCTGGTGCTCTAGCAGTTGGATAGTCTGCGTAGAAAATGGACCTACTGCTAACATAAAAGCCATTAAAAAAGCAATCGATCCTGTAACTAGTGTGCGCAAATGTTTCTTTTGGACATAGACAAGTAACATAGAAAACAAGATGGCCAACATAACCAGCGCTTGTCCCAATGCAGGCTCCTTTAATGTCAAGGCAAACGGGACAGCAAATGCACCAATAATAGGGAGCAATGCTTTAAAAGAGTAATCCGGATATTCGCGCTCATTCATACGACTCATATAATCAGCAGTCCATAGAATAAGAGCAACTTTAGCTAATTCAGATGGTTGAAAACTCAATCCAGCAGGAAGGGAAATCCAACTATGCGCTCCATTTACTCGATGAAATGCAAAAACTGCAAGCAAAAGAAAAACTGCGATCCCATAGAACCACCAATGCCATTTTGCTAATGATTTATAATCAACAAACATCATGATAAACATCACGATATACCCTAAAATTTCCCACGCAATTTGCCTCAATAAAATGTGTGGAGGTATGCCTAGCAAAGCATTTCCAGTAGCTGGGTCGGCTTTTCCATAGGTGGATGTGTATACTGCTATACAACTTATGACTGAAATACAAATCATCACAAAGATTAAAGGATAGTCCAAATCTCGAATATTGCGTTTAACGATTGACTCCACTGCCGTGCCTCCATACTAATGTGTTGTATTTTTATCATCGCACGAGTCACTCATTTGCGCAATGTCAGTGTTATTACGATTTCTGGCGATTAACCATGGTTTTAACTAGTATGAGCCCTAAAAACCCGCTAAGGGCCATCACCGCCAAAATCCATGCAGCTTCTGTCATCGTTAGTCTACCTGTAATTCCAGCAATTTGCGGTCCTGCAAAACGCCCTAACGTGATAAACACAGTGACCCACACACAAACGCCAAGGTAAGACGGAAAAGCAAATTTTCCATAAGGTATCCCACTTAGTCCAGCTACGATCGCTGTCACATGACGAACACCAGGAATAAAAAAACCACCAAACAATGTTACCGCCCCATATTTTTCAAAATATTGTTCAACTCGTATCAGTAGTTTTTCTGTGATGTGGATATAGCGTCCATAGCGCACCACAAGCGGTCTCCCAATAAAGACGCCTAATGCATAACTTAAGGTAATGCCTAAGAGGCCACCCAAAATCCCAAAAAATAGAGACGGAAAATACAACAAGCTTCCTTTATAAACAAAATAACCAACTGCTGTTAAAATAGTCTCATCAGGCAATGGAAGACCTACAATACCCAGAATCAATATAGCTGTCAACCCGATGTACCCATAGTGATGAATGAACCCGACTAACTCTCCACCAGAAATTCTACTCACCTCGCAATACGTATAACACACATCCTCCGCACAAGCCTCTACCATTTCGACAATACATACATACCGTATAGCAAAGGAGGCGACAATACACGATGATCAGGAGACAACATCTACACCAATATATTGGGCAACCTGTGCTTGTTCACACAACTATGGGCACTTATCGTGGACACTTGCATAGCATTACGAACTCGCATATCCATTTGCACGGCCACCGTCTGGTGTCTGCAACTCATCAAGATCAACCTTGGAATACTACCCTTTCCGAACTGCCAACCAAGGACATAGAGCTCGTCTATTTCCCAGGTGCTGCACTGGCACTGCCGATCGCAGCTATCGTTGGCGTCACAGCACTTGGCTTAGGTGCGATGAGCGGGTGGTAAGATAGACTATCTTTAGTATAATCGAATGCCTCATGATAGACTATGCGGTCTAATGACAATTCAGTAACTCCTTGTCCGCACATGCAAAGGAGGTGTGTTCCCCAGTAAAAACCAAGTTAATTTCCTTGAATTTTAACGACATAGAAGCAGGAGCTTCCCTACTTCATCTCGAATAAGTGTCTACGGAGGTTTTTGTGATGCGTAGACATAGACCTGATTTTCTTTTATTGTTTGCCATTTTGTGCCTTGTCACATTTGGCGTTGTTATGGTGTACAGTGCGAGTATGGTGTGGGCTATTCAAGTCACTAATGCTTCTCCTGCCTATTATTTTAAGAGGCAATTAATCTATGCCATCATTGGCATAGTAGTTATGTTAGTCTTTATGAATATTCCCTATGTGCGCATTCGCCAAGCTGCTAAGTGGATCACATTAGGAACGCTAGGATCACTTTTCTTAGTCCTTGTTCCTGGCATTGGCCACAAAGCAGCAGGAGTTAGACGCTGGATTGGGCCACCTGCCTTGCACTTTCAACCAAGTGAGATAGCGCTCGTAGGAGTTTTAATTTATCTAGCCTACATATTCGATAAAAAAGGTGAAAATATCCAAAGCTTTCGCCGTGATATTCTCCCGCCCCTCATGATTCTTGGCATGCAGTTTATCCTGATCCTGCTCGAACCCGACATGGGAACAGGCATGTTGTTACTTCTATCAGGACTTGTCGTCATGTTTGTTGCAGGCATACGCCGAACACACATCTTTACTGTTGGCGGTATTTTATTGCCCATTATCGGTGCCTTCGCTTGGTTTGAAGCCTACCGTAATATCCGCATTAAAATTTTCCTTAATCCATGGAATCCTGCCTATACGAACGACGGTGCATACCAATTGCAACAATCACTAATCGCCATTTATCATGGTGGATTATTTGGACAGGGTATAGGACGTGGCATTGAGCCTTTTCTTTATTTACCTATTCCACATGAAGACTTCATCTTTGCCATCGTTATCGAAGAACTAGGTTTTGCTGGCGCAGCTTTTCTGCTCGGATTATTTGCCATCGTCATATGGCGCGGCATCCGTATCAGCCAGCATCTACCCAATCGCTTTGCGTCGTTGCTTGCGGCAGGACTTTCCAGTATGATTGGTTTAGGGGTATTAATTAATGTCGGCGTTGTAACGGGACTGATGCCAATCACCGGAATACCACTGCCATTTATTAGCTATGGTGGTACCGCACTCATTATGAAACTATGCGCATCAGGCATGCTTCTTTCACTATCCCGCTATACAGTAGATGAAAAAAATCCTGCTCCATTAGATCGTGTTGCCACTGTACGTGAAGTTAATTTTTCCCTTAAAGGTAACCGTCAACAACGTGCAAAGAAACGCCAACCAGCACTAACCAATTCTTCATCGCTACATGTTCGAAAGTGATATACAAACAGAAGTCTTGATATGGACTTTGAAAGGAGATCAGTGGGTCACAGATTACCCCACGCCCATATGGCATATACTACTCAATTAAGTGATGGACTTTACATGTTCGATCTTTATGAGCAAGGCTTACCCGGACGATCTTCTGCATATGTATACCGCGGTGCGAAGAATGTATTGATTGACACAGGATCTGCACCCTGCCATAGCCATATTATTCGTGCATTATCAGAGTTGGGACTTGAACCACATGATTTACATTATGTGATTCTTACGCATATTCATTTAGATCACGCAGGAGGCGCAGGAACACTTGCGCGATTAGCCCCATCCACTACATTTGTCGTTCATCCTCGCGCAGCACGTCATCTGATTGACCCAACCAAACTAATGACAGGCGCACGTGCCGTTTATGGTGAAGATACTGATCGCTATTTTGGTGAAGTTTTACCTGTGCCAGAACATCAAGTTCTGATACGACAAGATGGAGAAACATTAGATTTTGGGGATCGCATAGTCACCTTTTATGATACCCCAGGTCATGCAAAACATCATTTTAGTATGTATGACCCCGTTTTGCAGTCTATCTTTGTTGGTGACGCCTTAGGGATCAGATATGTACATCGATTTACTGGGTGGCCTTTTGAATTTGTCTTACCGTCCACAAGTCCCTCTGATTTTGACCCAGAGGCTGTTGTAAATACAGTCGCCAAATTATCTGCTCTCCATGCGACAACTGTGTATCATACGCACTATGGGCCATCTCCTATAGCAGAAGCATTGTCCGGCACTCTACTTGGAGCCAAGCGGTTTGCAGCGATGGCTGATCGCATATATCATAAAGATGTAACATGGGAAGATGTAAAGGTTTCTCTCGAATCGGAGATTCGCTCTATTTTAACTGAATCAGGACACAAAGAACCTCATCACATTGAAGATTTAGGATTAGATCTCGAACTCGATGCAAAAGGGTTATTGTATTACGAAGAGAAAAAGCATGCTCCGCATTAACTTAAGCACAACATATGCGAAAAAAGGCTCAAAAGATAGGATGACCTGTCTTTTGAGCCTTTTTACGCCTATTACCATTGCGATAGATCAGTAGAAGCTAACAATACTTGAACAATCGATTCTAATCCTTCCCGATCAACATCATTAAATCTCCCCAATAGTGGACTATCCACATCGAGAACCCCGATCACCCGCCCATCTACCATGATCGGGATGACAACTTCTGAACGAGAGTCACCATCACAGAAGATATGCCCCGGAAATTGATACACATCTTCCACCACCAATGATCGCTGTTCCGAAACAGCTGTGCCACATACTCCTTTTCCTTTTGCAATGCGCACACAAGCAGGTTTTCCTTGAAATGGGCCTAAAATCAGTTGGTCTTCTTTCCAGAGATAGAATCCAGCCCAATTCACATCATGCATCATCATAAAAAGCAAAGAAGAGATATTAGCTAAATTGGCAATCGCGTCTTTTTCATCCATGAGCAACTGTTCCGCTTGTTTTACTAGAAGTTCATAAAATTTTGCGCCAGTCTCCTCACTTGTGGTAGGATTAAACATCACGTCACTCTCCTTTTCACACCTATACACGCGTCTTTATATGATTTGCCATGGAGGTGACTCGCAAATCTGTTAAGACACTTTCGTGCGCTTCCCACTCCAGTTGATCATCCAGTGGATTTAGTTCATCATATAAACCGCGATATGTTAGTGCATGTAATAACAGTGCATCTGCCACGTGCGGATTTTTAGGTAACAATGGTCCGTGTATATACGTTCCAAGAAGTGCTTTATATTGCAACCCTTCCAGATGATCTTGACCATTGTTACCATGTCCTGATAAGACTTTCCCTAGTGGCTGATAGTCATGGTACGTTCTGCCTCCATGATTTTCAAAACCAACAATTGATTGCTCTTTGGAAACGCCATTTTGCTCCATCCACTCAATCGCGATATTGCCAATTAATCTGCCCTTACCAGGCTTTGTAACCATATCTACGAGATGCATCCCTGGTATGCGTTCCCCACTCGTTAATTCATAATATTGACCTAGCAATTGATAGCCACCACATATAGCTAAAATCGGCATGTTTTCTTCAATCGCTTGTTGCAATTCAGCGCGATATGGCGCTAGTTCTTTTCCAACGATCGCTTGTTCACGATCAGAGCCACCACCGAGCAACAAAAAATCATACGACTCAAGCATTAGTTTTGTCCCAAGTTTCACTGGGGTTACTTGTAGATCGATCTCTCGCATCATAGCCCTGTGTTTTAACACTGCTATATTACCTTGATCAGCATATAGGTTTAACAATTCCGGAAATAAATGCGCTAAGCGAATCACCCGATCACTCATGAGCTCACCTCCCGCAAATACGTTCCAAGCGGATATAGTGCAGTATACGTTGACAACACATATACTGGGGTATCTTCACTTTGCGTTGCAAAAACAACTTCTTCAAGCGAATGTAGTATGTGAATCTGATCCCTTGGAACGCCTGCATAGGCAAGTCGCAATGCCATATCTAATGCGCGATGCCCCGCGCAAAAGTATTGATCACACGCACTGTGTAAAAGAAAACTCTCAACGTCTATGTCCCATAACCAAGAAACATCTCGTCCATCTGCATCTGCATCATTGATCGCAAAACAGATTCGCTTTGTTCGCATGTCAGATTCAATCGCACGAAGAATACTGTTTGCACCCGTAGGATTTTTTATCAGCGCCAATATTCGTTCTGTTTGACCGCGATAAACCTGCATTCGACCAAGAGGCGCCTCATATGCAATCAAGGCCGATGCAATCAAGGCAGGAGAAATACCTAATGTACGAGCTGCAGCAACAGCTGCTAATAAGTTATAGTAATTGTACAAGCCAAGCACAGTTGCCTGCACAGAAAACTGCTCGACATCTTTCCCATGTGTTCGCGATAACACGGTAAGCGCTACAGAATCTGCTTGTAAGAACCCTGCATAATCAGGTCGGGGCCGAGAAAAATCCCCAGTTGGACAAGTATAAAAGCCAAATTGTCCATAAATGACGCGAGTATATTGCAATTCACTGCCACAGAGCAGACAAAAGGCGCCATCTCTTACTTCGTTGCGCATCTCAAGATCAGTCGGACATTCATCCATTCCATAAAATAACGTGAATTCTCTATTGATCCCCAATGAAGCGGCTAAAGGATCATCAGCATTGGTAATGAGTTGTATCCCAGGATATGAAATCCCACGCCGCAACATCGCAAGTGCATGGTCAACCTCTCCATACCGATCCAATTGATCTCTAAATACGTTTGTGACAATGATCATCGTGGGGTGAAAGCGTTCAGTCATTCGCGGCAATGTGGCTTCGTCCACCTCTAATACCGCCTTTCGCAAACGCATTTTCCCAAATAATGTTGCGTGAGGCAAGAGTGCTGCTAAAAGACCTTGCGCTAAATTGGCTCCATCCTTATTGGTGATCCAGGGCGTAGATTGAGATGAGACCATACTATAAAGCAAAGCACTTGTCGTTGTTTTACCGTTTGTTCCGGTAACAACAACGCTCGTTTCTAGCTGTGCTAACAAATCAAATAACAGATCCACGCTGATTCGATTGGCTATAAATCCAGGCAAGCTGGTTCCTCGACGCCCTGATAATTGCAGGGTGCGAAGTACGCCACGTCCAACCCATAAAGCGATAAGAGATCGTACGCGTTTTATTCCATTCATCGTCTTAAAACCCATACACGCCCATGCCACCGTCCACAAACAAGGCCTGCCCAGTCACGTAACTTGCTGCATCAGATGCTAAAAACAGAGCTGGTCCAACTAACTCCTCTACTTCTCCCACACGTCCCATGGGCGTTCTCACCACAATCTCGCGCAGATACTCCGGATCATTGAGTAATGTTTCTGTAAGTGGCGTGCGAAAGTACCAAGGGCCTATTGCATTCACGCGAACCCCTTTCGCTGCCCACTCCACTGCCAAAACTCGCGTCATATGTAGCACACCGGCCTTAGCTGCTGCATACGCAACGCCTGTACGCAAGGCAACATGCCCACCAATAGATGAAATATTGACAATGCTACCACGCCCACTCGCAACCATCACACGACCCACTTTTTGCGCCATAAAAAATGCGCCTTTAAGATCGGTATCCACGACTGTATCCCAGTCTTGCTCTGTTACATCAAGCGCAGGAACGCGTACATTTAACCCTGCGTTATTGATGAGTATATCTATGCCGTTTAGCGACTGCACGACACGATCCACGCAATCTTCCATCGAATCTTGACTGCGTACATCCAAACGTTCCATCAAGACACTCTTGCCCGTTTGTGCTGTGATCTGCTGTGCGGCAAGCCGTAAATCCTCTTCATTGCGTGATGCCAATACCACCTGCGCACCAGCTGCTGCAAATCCTTTAGCTAAGGCATAGCCAATTCCTTTGGAAGCACCAGTTACAAGAACACGTTTGTCACTTACGTCAAATAATGAATGAGACACATTAAACACCTCATATTGCGTGTGCCCATTGTACAAAGACAACTACTACTTCCCCACATAAGCGGACAAACTGATATAGTACATATAAAGATATGTACCTTACCCATTTGAAGGAGAGAGTTGACTTTGGCACATCGATTTTCACGCACAGAATTAGTGATTGGCACTGATGGCCTTCACATCTTACAAAAAGCCACCGTCGCCGTGTTTGGATTAGGTGGTGTCGGATCATATACTGCAGAAGCTCTGGCACGCTCCGGCATCGGACGACTCATCCTTATTGATAAAGATATTGTCGATATCACAAATATTAACCGTCAGATTCCTGCCTTGACAAGTACCATCGGTAAACCAAAGGTGGAAGTCATGACTGAGCGTATCGCAGATATCAATCCCGATTGTGAAGTCATACCAAAGCAAGTATTTTTTCTAAAAGATACAGAACATGATATCTTTTCTACACCGATTGATTATGTGGCTGATGCCATCGATACGTTAAGTGCAAAAATACACTTAGTGGAGACATGCAAGTCTTTACATATCCCGATTGCTTCAAGTATGGGTGCTGCCAATAAAATAGACCCTTCACAATTCCGCATCATGGACATCAGTGAAACTTCGATTGATCCCATTGCTCGGATTATGCGTCGCGAATTGCGCAAAAAAGGGATTGAACGCGGGCTAAAAGTCGTCTGTTCGCTAGAAACACCACGTCAGCCACGCATGGAGATTAAAGAAACGCTCGTCCCACATATTGATTCTATAGACTACCCACTCACAAGTAAAGCAGCCCATCCACCGGCTAGTCTATCATACGTGCCACCTGTTGCAGGACTACTATTAGCTAGCATTGTCGTAAACGATCTTTTACAGCTACAATAACTTTCTGAAACACTCGATTAACTTGGCATGTAACGTCGCAACCCTGTCGATTGCAATACTGATGTAAACACAGGAGATGGCGGTGCTACAAATCTACTCCCGTCAGGTAGTTCAACAAGGTGCGCGTGCAGTAGATGATGTTCAACTTCAAAAGCCGTTTTACCACCATACTTCACATCTCCGAGTAATGGGTGACCCAATGCCTTCATATGAGCTCTAATTTGGTGTGTGCGACCACTAATTAGGTCAATTTGCACCAAAGTAAACCCAGCTGCAGTCCCTAACGCCCGATAATGAGTGAGTGCTGATTTGGCACTCTCTTTTTCCATCCGATCAATACGTGTAATATTTTGCATGTGATCCCGGGTAAGCGGATCATCAATATCCCCTTCACCAAATAATTTCCCCCAGACGATCGCAAGATACTGCTTATGAACAAGATGTTCCCGAACATTTTTAGCCAGCTCACGTATCGTTTCACTGTCTTTGCCAATCAATACAATACCAGACGTATTGCGATCTAAACGATTCACTGTAGCAGGTAAAAAAGATCGCCCATCACTAATCTCCCCTTGCCTATACAAATAAGCCAGCGCGCGGTTAATGAGTGTATCTTTGTGTTCCGTTTCATCCGGATGTGTTAGCAGCCCCACTGGCTTATTGACTACCAGCAGTTGTTCGTCTTCATAAACTATGTCCAGATCGCCTGGAACACCTTGAAATTTAGGTTTTGTTTTAGCCAATTGACTATACTCTTCTTCTGCTATATAGATCGTAAGCTGATCTCCTGCCATGAGCACTGTATCATTTTTACCTTTTTTACCATTTATTTTAATGCGGCCTACCCGGATCATCTTATAGATCCCGCTAAGCGGCAGACCAGGAAGTGTCTGCCGCACATAGCGATGTAATTTTTTACCGCTATCCTGACGTAAAATTTCAAATTGAATCACAAGTTACCTCCGATTTTACTTGGCCTGTTGCGGCCATACAATAGAAACTGCCATTTCATTACCCATCACATGATCTTTTAATACCTCATTGACATCTTCAATGTCTAGACTTTGCAAGACATCTAATGATGTAAGGACATCTAACCCCCGCAATTTTTGCGAAGTAAATACATTTGCGATACCCTGCGGAGAGTCAAGCAATGCCATGAATCGACCAATGGCCTTTTTCTTAGAGCGTTCAAAATCCTCTGGATCAATCCCGCGATCTGCAATTGTATGCAGCAACTTTTGTACGGTGTCGACGAGTTCTTTGGGTTTTTTAGAGTTACCTCCAAAAATTGAATGACCATATAAGTGTGTCAACTCATATTCTGATCCAAATCCATGGTCAGTAAGCCCATCATCAATGAGTTTCTGGTAGTGTTTTGAACTGCGACCAAAAAGACAATCCATCCATATTTCCACTGCTGCTTCTCGTTTTTGACGAGCGGCCGGTGTTGCATCGATATTCTTTTCGCGATATCCAAATAACACGCGAGGTTGACTAATGTCTAGCTCATACTCTGTTTCCGCTCGGTAGATACCATCAGGTAGCGGTGGATAAAACCGTTCAATAGGAGGTAATGCCTGGTAGTCTTTAGCCAGTTGATTAGCCTTAACTAACTCTAGAATAGCCTTTGGGTCCACAGCCCCTACAACAAACAGCGTCATGTTGGACGGGTGATAAAATGTATAATAACAATCATACAGCGTTTCTTTTGTAATCTTCGCGATTGATTCTTGTGTGCCTGCAATATCTATGGCTACAGGGAACTGACCATACAAACCTTGCAATAAGCCAAAATACACACGCCAATTGGGGTTGTCTTCATACATCTTTATTTCCTGGCCAATAATCCCCTTCTCCTTTTCTACATTTTCATCTGTAAAATAAGGATTTTGAACAAAGTTAAGTAAGGTAGTTAAGTTTTCTTCGACATCAGCAGTACTTGAAAACAAATATGTTGTGGTATCGAAAGTCGTAAATGCATTTGCCGACGCACCCGTTTTTGCAAATTCAACAAATACGTCTCCCTCTTCTTCTTCAAACATTTTATGCTCTAAAAAGTGGGCAATTCCATCAGGAACTTTTATGCGCTCACCGCGCGATGGAACGGTAAATTCGCTATCGATCGATCCATAGCGAGTCGTGAAGTTGGCATAGGTTTGTTTAAACCCTGGTTTTGGGAGAATAAAGACTTGTAACCCGTTTGCAAGTGTCTCCTCATACACGGTTTCATGTAATCGCTCATAGGTCTTGGCTTTCATCTTGTGACACCTCCTTGTCGCGCAAAAAATAGACGAGTTCTGATGTTATGCCCTGTGCCACAGCAACTACATCCTCTTTGGTCACCTTGCGAACATCCTCAATGAGTTGTGTAACGGATCGCTCTCGCCCTGTAAAACGGCTATACATTTGCAATACAGCACCCGTAAAAGGTTGATCATCTGATTGCAAATACTGATTAATTAACCCTTTTTTGGTAAAATTCAATTCGTCATCTGTGATGAGTCCCTTACGCATATCCTCTAACTGCTGTTTAATAATGTCTTTCGCTCGTTCAAAGTTACTCATTTGAATGCCAGACTGAATAAATAACAATCCTTTTAATCCTTCTAACCGACTAGAAGCATAGTAGGCAAGACTGGATTTTTCACGCACATTGATAAATAATTTAGAATGTGGAAAACCACCTAGAATACCATTGTAAACAACAAGCGCTGGATAGTCATCTTTTTCATAAGAACTTTGTGCACGCAAGCCAACATTTAACTTCCCTTGACTAACTTCCATCTCTTCAATAACCACGCGCTCTGTCTTATCGCTCATCTGACGACTCAAGTCAGCAGAACTCACAGTTGTAATCAGATGCTCTGCAAATTGGTCATTCATAAAGCGTCCAAACTCACGACTACACGTTTCTTTTACCATCTGCTCATCGACAGGGCCAACAATGTAGATATGAAGTGCAGACGATTCCAGTAACTCTTGATAGGTTGTGTATAGAGCAGTAGGTGTCACCGCAGGTAGATCCTCGACATACCCTAAGCGCGCGATGCCAAAAGGTTCTCCCTGACACATCTCCTGCACACATCGTTCACCCGCATAAGCAATCTTATCATTGACCAAATTCTCGATACGTTGTGCATGTAATACAACTTCAGCATCCACATCCGATTTTGCAAAAACACCATCCTCCGTTTTAGGATCAAAAATTACTTCTGCAAACAATTGCATTGCAGAGGCAAATAGACCCTCAGCAGAGGTTAAGTACCCTTCATGCGGAACCTGCATCGTAAACTCTACGGTTTGTCTATCACCATGCTTGTTAACCCGAGCCCCAATAGCCGCTCCATATAAATCATCAAATGCTCGAATCAAAGCAGTTGTCTCAGGATAGCGTTTGGTTCCTCTCATCAACACTTGTGGGAGTAGCGCAAGTTTTGTTGCCCGATCACGCAACAATTCACTCTCAAGTTGGGCAAAAACAGATACCATTTTGTATTTTTCTGTAGCTAAAATATGCAGATACACTTGCTTTCCAATCCGATCAGTTATCCAAGTTGAATTCACTGACGCCTATTCCCCCCATCACTGTGTATCAAAACACAGATATGCGATAGTATACGTAACTACCCGTAAAGCATACCAAAAGCCCCCGGAACCCCCGAGGGCTGCTCTGAAAACTCTTTTTAACTTTTACGTATCTGGCTACGCGCCGCTGCCTGAGCCACCTCATAATCTAATCGGGTGATCACTTGTGAAGAGCGAATCCACTGCTGTACTTCTCTCTTCATTGCAGGCGACACATACCGCGGCATTCCGTGTTGATCGACAAGTTCTTTGCGCGACATGTGATGGCGACTCATACAATGATAATTTGTGAGGGCCTCCATCAGCTCACCACAGATCGGACATTGAAACACGGACACCCATCCCTTCAATGAGGTATGTCACATGCAATTCCAACTGCTAGCGTCTCTTAGATGCCAAACAAAAACAAACCATTGCTACTAGTTTAGACCAATACATTGAATGTCGCAAGTAATTTTCTGAAATAATCGTTAACGATTTGTAAACACGGAGCCAATTTTATTTAAATAACGATAATTACTCGCATCTTTAAAGAAGTAAGCCATTTTTCCAGTCGTTTTAAATGATTTACCAATTTTACCGATCGCTTCTTTTCTTCCGAGTGAAGCGATAGCACCCGCAATATTGGGTTTGAAATCTTCTTTTAAGCCCCCGCGAATGTCATGATAGAGGAACTTACCACAAGCAGCTCCCATCTGCCATGCTAACTGTGCAGTTGGTGGATAAGGCCTACCCTGTTCATTTAAGATGAGTGCGCAATCGCCAAGTACATATACATCTTCATGATTGACTGATTGTAAGTGTTCATCAACCTTTGCCCGACCACGAGGATCCGTTTCTAAACCGGAGTCAACAACGATTTGATTCCCACGAACGCCACCTGTCCACACAATTGTTTCTGACTCGATCGTATCTCCTGATTTTAAGTGTACAAGTCCTGGCTCAACTTGTGTAATCGGTACACCTGTCATAAACCGTACACCACGTGCTTTTAGACTTTCTTCTGCTGTTTTCACTAATTCGGGGTCAAATCCAGGCAATATCCCAGGTGCGGCTTCTACATTGTATATTTCCACTAGTTCAAGCGGCACACCAGCTTCTGCAGCTAATCGCGGTAATGCATCTGCAAACTCACCCACTAATTCTATACCGCTAAATCCAGCACCACCAACGACAAACCGCAGCAACTCACGCTTGTGCTCTAAAGGATATCGGGCAAAACACGATTCGATGTGAGCACGCAATAAACGCGCTTGATTGAGTGATTTTAATGTAAATGCATGTTCCTTTAACCCAGGGATCCCGAAATATTCAGTTTCACTGCCTAAGGCAACTACAAGCAGATCATAGGTCAGCGTTTCATCATTTTCGAGTTTGACTTGCTTGGCATCCGGGTCAAGTTTTACAACTGTTCCTTTTTTGATTTCAACATTCTTATCATGTAATACTTTTTGCAGTGGAATGCGCAATGAACGATCACTTCTTGCTCCCACTGCCGTCTCATGAAGTAATGTGATCAATTGATGATAATTATGTTTATTCACGATCGTAATGCTCGCATCAGAAGAATTTAAATACTTCCGTGTTTGCAATGCGCAGACCAATCCAGCATAGCCAGCTCCTAAAATAACAATACGTTTCTCCATCAAATCGTTCGCTCCCTAGTAGTGCGTTTATTATTTCACAAATGACATCATCAACTTATGAATTTTTTCACAAACTACACTATAAATTCAACTTTACTTTCATCATATCAGCTACCTGCACGTTGTCAACTAGCATTTACCCATGATCTATTGGTCACAATAGTATTTCTCGTTTGTAGCAATACATAGTTGAAATCATCTAACGCCATATTATATGATAGGACAGAATAGGAATATAAAGAGGAGAGGATTACCATGACTTTTGTTATTGCATCGCCTTGTATCGATGAAAAAGCGGCTGACTGCGTAGAAACATGTCCAGTCGATGCGATTCATGAGGGCGAAGACCAATATTATATTGATCCAGATGCATGTATTGACTGCGGAGCATGCGAAGCCGTTTGCCCAGTAGCCGCTATCTTCCAAGAAGATTTTCTTCCTGATGAAGAAAAATCATACCTTGATAAGAATCGCGATTTTTTTAAAAAATAATCTCAACACTTCTAGCCCCATTCCAAAAAGCCCTTGATTTGCAGTGAACAGCTGAGTGTTCATCTGTATTTAGGGCTTTTTGGATATTTTAATGAGCGCTCTCCCCTACCATTCTCTTGAAGAACTCTCCGTTGATTCGCTGCTTTTTTGCGGTCTGTAAATCGAACTTGGAAAGTGAGTAAAAATACCACTACTTGTGCAAATCCGAGAACCATCAATACCCGAGGAATATAATGCAGATTGTGGTGTCTTACGACAATCCAAAGAAAAAAACCAATGCCGCTGATCCGACCCAAACCTAGAGCCATTTCTCTGACTGAAAGATGTTCAGCACGATATTTTGCCGATTCAAATGACTCATCAATCTCATTCATAATCATCGTCCCTAGCGGAACGATAAAAAATGGCAATACAAAGCCAGTTATCAAACCAAAGATTAACAGAGTCGTCGTTGATACAGATTGTATAAACACAAAAGGAGTACATCCTAGCAAAACCGCTGCTATCCCCATGCTCCATTTCGGCCATTTTTTATGCTTCCCAATAAATGTAGCGAGAAAAAAGGCGACCAGCGATATCAGACCTGTCCATAACCCATATAACCCAAGTCCCTCTTCACTTTTGGCAGCGTCAAAAACTAATAATGCGATTAAAAATGAGAAAAGTCCTTCACGAATGCCAAATACAACGGATCCTGCGACCAGTCTGCGCCAATCTGGATCTTTAGCAAACTGAAGTGCTCTCGATATTTTGGGTATCTGCGGACGTTCCATGAGTGGAAGGCGAAAAGTGGCGAAAAATAATAGCGCAAAAAGAAAAAAAGATAATGCAAATACTGCGTGATACCCAGAAATTTGTCGCACATGAACAATTAAATATCCAGCTATATAGGGCCCCGTCATGCTTGCAAGTGATGCAAATAATCCTGTTAACCCATTGAATTTCCCACGACTATCGGGATTTGTGAAATCAAAAGATAAAACATGAAAAGAGAACCAGTACATTCCCTGGCCGATGCCAAAAAACATGCCGAGCCACTGCACATAGTGAATACTCTTTGGACCTAACCATAGCAAGAGTGAAAAAAATAGTACTAAGACGATCACACCACTACGCATGACCCAGGCTTCGCCGATCCACGTGGCTAAGTAGCCGCTTGCTGTAAATGCTAGAGGTAAACACCCATAAGTAAATAGATTAAACCATGTGATCGCCTCGTAGGTGCGATCTATTTTCCATATATACACGTTGATGAAAGTGCCAGATAATGCGGTTCCCGCCATGAATAAAGTAGCCATGACCACTAACCAACGCATTTTATTAGAGGCCTGATCTGGTTTTAGAATGCTCTGCATATCATCCCCCCTAGCAACATGCGGGCGTGTCTACTACTGCCACACCCGCATCCACATTGTCCTTAGTATCAATGTGTGTAGCTGTCAGGATTTTATCCAATAAGCTAGCGCATCTATAGGGAAATCAACACTTCTGTTGTAGTCTGGAGTGTTACGCGATAAAACTATACAACAACGTCCCTAGCCCAACCACAATGCAATATATACCAAAGGGGCGCAATGCCTTTACTTCGTGAGTTTTAAAATAACGCATTAAGAACCAGGTACTAAAATATGCTGCTATTCCTGCTACTACTCCACCAAGCAATGCCATATGCACCATACTTGGTGCAGCATGGTGCAGTTTTGGAAGTTCCTTCACAGCAGCACCCAAAATAATAGGAGTTGCTAACAAAAAACTAAACCGCGCAGCTGCTTCATAACGCAAACCATACAACAGTCCCCCAACCATGGTCATGGCTGATCGCGAAAAACCAGGAATAAGCGCAAGAGACTGCAATACACCGATGACAATAGCCTGTCCAAACGTCAATTGATTGGCATTTTTTGTTCCAGTCTTGCGCAACAAACGATCTGCCCAAATCAAAATAAGTCCATTGACGAATAGAAAAACCATAGCCACTTGTGGTGTTGCAAACAGAACTGCAATTTTCTTAGCTCCAAGTCCTCCGATAATGACAGCAGGAATCGTCGCAACAATCAGTAGTACGAATTCTTTACGGGCTATGCGAGTACTTTTTAATTTGCCAGCACTACCTTTTGCAAAGACCGACCGAATGAAAAATAGCCAATCCTTTAAAAAATAAATGAACAGTGCAACTGCAGTTCCCACGTGCAACATGACAATAAACGGCAAAAATGCAGGGCTTGATTGAATGTTGGGCCAGTGAAATAAATAAGGGATCAATACGCCATGACCAACGCTACTGATTGGAAATAGTTCAGTAATCCCTTGAACCAAAGCAAAAATCAAAGTTTGCATAAGATGCATACGAAGCGAATTCCCTCCTTTAAATAATGTTCATCGCTACGTATTGTATCATACACAGACTCACAACCTACATATTGCGACGATATTGTCCTCCAACTTCGTAGAGTGCCCCAGTAATTTGCCCGAGACTAGCAACTTTTACCGTTTCCATTAATTCCGCAAAAATATTGCCATGTTCAACAGCTACGCGTTTTAAGCGCTCTAAAGCACCCTTTGCTTCTTCTTGGTGTTGTTTCTGAAATGCACGTAATGTTTCGATTTGATGCTCTTTTTCTTCTCTTGTAGCGCGTGCTAATTCAATTTCTGGAACTTGATAGTCTGCTTCTAGTGTCGTTGGATCAATGAACGTATTGACCCCTATGATTGGCAATTCACCAGAATGCTTCAGCGTCTCATAGTACATGGATTCCTCTTGAATTTTACCACGCTGATATTGCGTCTCCATCGCACCGAGAACACCACCGCGTTCATGAATCCTCATAAATTCATCGAGAACCGCCTGCTCCACTAGATCAGTGAGTTCTTCAATCAGATATGCCCCTTGTGTTGGATTCTCGTTTTTCGTAAGACCAAATTCGCGATTGATGATCATTTGAATAGCCATCGCTCGCCTTACCGAGTGCTCAGTTGGCGTCGTGATCGCCTCATCATACGCATTTGTATGGAGGGAATTACAATGATCATAAATAGCCAACAAGGCTTGTAGGGTTGTTCGTATATCGTTAAAATCAATTTCTTGCGCGTGCAAAGAACGTCCAGATGTTTGAATATGATACTTCAACTTTTGACTGCGATCATTGCCTTTATACAACATCTTCATGGCTACAGACCAGATTCTACGTGCGACACGCCCCATGACTGTATATTCAGGGTCCATTCCATTACTAAAGAAGAACGATAAATTAGGTGCAAAATCATCGATATGCATCCCGCGACTCAGGTAATATTCCACATAGGTAAACGCATTAGACAGTGTGAACGCTAACTGTGAGATGGGGTTGGCACCAGCTTCAGCAATATGATAACCGCTAATAGAGACTGAATAGTAGTTGCGCACACCTTCGTCGATAAAATACTGCTGAATATCTCCCATCATACGTAAAGCAAACTCCGTCGAAAAAATACATGTATTTTGACCCTGATCTTCTTTTAAAATATCTGCCTGTACAGTGCCGCGTACAGATTGTAATGTGACACTTTTTATCGACAGTTTTTCATCAGCAGTAAGAGGCGCTCCTTTTTCTATCTCATGTTTATGCCATTGTTGATTGATCGCAGCGTTTAAGTACATAGCTAAGATAATTGGAGCCGGTCCATTAATCGTCATCGAGACAGACGTACTCGGATGAACAAGATCAAATCCAGCATACAATTGCTCCATATCATGCAGTGTACAGATGGAAACGCCACTTTCTCCAATCTTCCCATAAATATCGGGTCGATAATCCGGGTCTTCGCCATACAATGTGACACTATCAAATGCTGTAGATAGGCGTTTGGCCACATCATCTTTTGAAAGATAATGAAAGCGTCGATTCGTGCGCTCTGGAGTGCCTTCTCCTGCAAATTGGCGCTTTGGTTCTTCCTCTGTTCTCTTTAGTGAAAAAACACCTGCCGTATAAGGAAAGGACCCCGGCACATTCTCTAACAGCAAATAGCGCACCATATCGCCATAATCGCGTAAACGTGGCAATGCAACGCGCGGAATGGAGAGGCCACTTAACGACGTGATATATAATGGTGAACGGGATTCGCGGTCACGCACTTTTGTAATCAGTTCAGGCTGGCGATACCGCTCCACCAATTCTCCAAAACTCTCAATCATCTTCACATATGATGGTTCTATTCCATCCTTAACATCGTCACGAGCCTGCCGTACAGCATCCATGACTTCCTCAGAAACACCGCGTTGTGATAGTGCTTCTAGTGTTCCTTCGATTTGATACCATTTACTTGCTAGGAGGGACTGTTCTTCCACATGAGTGCGATATTTACTCAGTGTCGTTACCACATCGAGCAAATAGTGCGCACGATCACCAGGAATCACGATCGATCGTTCAGGTGAATGGATCGCTTCATCGATCTGTGCACTCCAATTGCATCCACACTTCTCGTCAATCGTTTTTATCAAGGCGTCGTAAAATGTATTCGTTCCGCGATCATTAAATTGACTAGCCATCGTTCCGTAGACAGGCATGCGATCCAAAGGTTCAGAAAACCGGCCAAAGTTACGCTGTAATTGTTTTCGAACATGAGCCAATGCGTCCAATGATCCTTTGCGATCAAATTTATTGATCGCTACAAGATCAGCAAAATCAAGCATATCAATTTTTTCTAATTGCGAAGGCGCGCCATATTCGCTTGTCATCACATACATGCTCACATCGACGATTTTTGATATTTCAGCGTCACCTTGACCAATACCACTTGTCTCAACAAGCACAAGGTCGTAGTTTGCAGCACATAAAACGGCTATCGCTTCTTCTATTACACCTGAAAGCTCTGAGCGTGAATTACGTGTCGCAAGTGACCGCATATACACTTGGGGTTGATAGATGGCATTCATCCGAATGCGATCACCAAGTAGTGCACCGCCCGTCTTTTGTTTTGATGGGTCAATAGACAAGATACCGAGCTTCTTCTCTGGAAAATCACGAGTAAAACGGCGTACTAATTCATCCGTTAGAGAACTCTTTCCCGCTCCACCTGTCCCTGTGATGCCAACAACCACCGTGTGTTTGCCAGTTCTCTTAGTCTCTTCTGTCAATGGAACCAGAATGTCTTCCACAGGTTGGCCTACATCCACACGTTCTTCTAGTAAACTAATGAACTGTGCAACAAGCTGCCCATTTCTTTCGTCAAAAGTTTCATTTTTTTCTAACCATGCTTTTGCCTTATCTTTTGGCGTAGATGCATCCGATAACCGAACCATGTCGTTGATCATGCCAACAAGACCAAGTGCACGACCATCATCTGGTGAATAGATACGCGTCACACCATAGGCGTGTAGTTCCTCGATCTCACGCGGAACAATAACTCCGCCGCCGCCGCCAAATACACGAATATGGGATGCCCCTTGTTCCTTCAACATGTCAATCATATACTTGAAAAACTCGACGTGTCCTCCCTGGTACGAACTGATCGCAATCCCTTGCACGTCCTCTTGAATCGCTGATTCAACAATTTCTCGCACAGAGCGATTATGGCCTAAGTGAATGACCTCCACTCCACACGCCTGCAATAAACGTCGCATGATGTTGATCGACGCATCATGTCCATCAAATAAACTAGAAGCTGTAACAAACCGCACTCGATGCTTAGGGTGATATACCTCTGTTTCCATCTGCTGTCGCTCCCTTTTCCTCTCGATCTCATAGCCAATCATACGACTATATGCCACATAACTCGCGCATAAGGAGAGAAGTTTGAATTTCAGTAAACGCTTCCAGTGTGTAACTGCGATGCAATGTCCATCTTCGAAACGCCCACATCTGTCCTAATACTGTAATATTGTGAGCCATCAATAATACGACATCTTCCGCAATCGAAAATGATCCATCCGCAATACCTGAATGTAATATACTAGAAAAATAGTTGCTGATTTCTTCTTCTCTTTTAAGAACATAATGCATGTATTCTGATGGCAATGATTTTGTTTCTTGATAGATCAATAGAACAAGCTCTTGTAATTCATCAATCACACGGAAAAAACTAGCTAACACCATCGGTAAAATTTCACTTACTTTGGCATCAGAGATCAGTACAGGCAAAAGTTTTTCCTCGACTTGACTATGAATCATATCACACACCAAATAAAGGATGTCTTCTTTTGAATTTACATATTCATATAACGTTCCAGTCCCCAAACCACTTTCCCTTGCAATTTCACGTGTTGTGGTCCCATGATACCCTTTTTGTGAAAAGAGTTTCGTCGCTGCTTGAACAATTTGTTCCCGGCGCAATCGTACCAGTTCAGGATCCTTTACAGGTGTTGCGATGTTTCGAGTGATCGCCATATCTGTGCTCCTCATTGCAAAGTTTAGAACACCATTCGTTTCCGAGCGAGCGCTCAGTCAAACTAATCATACCACACCCTCTTACATGTCGCTAGAGTACCCATCGACTTGTAATAACATACTTTTTTATGAAACAGGTTTAGTAAGTTAAAAACTGGTGCAAAATGCTAGTACGTTCGCTAGGGAGAGTGAGTTCATATTGAAGCGTGTAGCCGTGTTTGTTTTACTGAGTGGTCTATTATTCATGGGGAAAGCCGCATACGCAGATTCTTTTACACAGAACAACACCAATACAACTCAAACTGCCACTACGACAACAACGTACGTGGTGCAGTCCGGGGATACATTAGATTCGATTGCAGCAGCATTTAACACAAATCCAACTGTTCTTGAAACCTTAAATCAATTGAGTAACCCGGATTTGATCTATACCGGAGAACATCTGTTGATCCCTGCACAACAACCCAATGTACCGCCTAATGCACAAGCGTTAGTCTGTACGTTAACAGCATATACAGATGGATACCAATCCACCGGCAAAGTCCCTGGAGATCCTGGATATGGAATAACATCGACAGGTCAAGTTGCTGAACAAGGGTTATCCATAGCAGTTGATCCTTCTGTTATTCCGTATGGAACCGCAGTTTTTATTCCTGGTATCGGCGTTCGCATTGCTGATGACACAGGCGGTGCCATTATTGGTGATCATATTGATGTTTTTTACAACAACCAGCAAACCGCGATGAACTTTGGTGTAAAACCTGATGTTGTTGTCTATTTGCTACCACCTTCAGATGTGACCTACGAAAATGGTCTGCCTATGTTAGCACAGACCATAGATACCAATGTCGTTGGAACAGCCTTAACAGTAGCTAATTCAACTGCAATCTCACCATTGGTTAAGGGATTGCCAACGCAGAATACTCTATCGCAACCTTCACAGGTAAGTTCTGCGCCTAATACAGTATTACCACAACCTGCTACCTTGGCTTTGTCTACTCCGAATAATCCTCTTGCAGAAAAGCAACTGCTCTCTTTCATGCCAAAGGGGATGCTTAGTATAAAAGAAAAACCTTTGACAAAGTCATCAGTAAGCGCCACAACGCCTCAAATTATATCAGCATCACAAAATGACATTCTAGACGTGTGGGTCATTACGCTTGACCGCGATGTACTGCAACCTGTATTAGAAACAGCCAAACAATCCTTATGACGAAATACCCATCCACTCAATCCATAGCAAGTCACAACTAAAAAACTCATATAAGTACAGAGCATGTTCGCTCTGTACTTATATGAGTCATCAATCTACTATGCTAAGTACTGCTCTGATTCAATGATCCGAGCTGCAATACGGCGCTTTAATTCAACCGTATTGGTCGGAGTCATGCGAGTCAATTTACGAAACACAGAAAGTGACGTCTTTAATTCATCGCTTTCTTGCATGGCTGCCAAGGTATCTTTTGCAATCCGCTCTACCTCAGGGAATGTCTCTGCGACAAACAAACGCACGTAGTCTGCCTGAATGTCAGCTGATGCTGTTTTTTTGCTTGCAGCTGTTTTATCAGCGCGCAACACAGCCGTTTCCATTGCATATAAGGCGATAGAAATGTCTGCTAAATTAGCTAAGATCTCTTGTTCTACTTCTAATTTTTTACCGTATTTTTGAACGGCTAAGCCACCAACAAACAAGAAGATTTTACGGGTCATCTCTACAGCATGACGCTCTACAGCCAGTGGCACAGACTCATCTGCAGGTTCAATCATCCCCATCAATTCTTCCTGCAATCCTTTTGCAGCTTGTAACAGTTCAACTTCACCCTTTAGTGCCTTCTTCATCAATGTACCAGGGATGATCATCCGATTAATTTCATTGGTTCCTTCAAAAATTCTATTAATCCGTGAATCACGATACATCCGTTCAATCGGATAATCTTGAATAAATCCTGCTCCACCATGGATCTGTACCCCTTCATCCACCGTAAAATCAAGTGATTCTGAAGCAAATACTTTGTTGATAGAACACTCAATCGCAAATTCTTCAATCGCTTTAGCTGCGATACGCCCTGAATCTGGACCTGTTAAATCTACTTCAGATAATGCCGCGTCAATCGCTCCGGTGGTTCTGTAAGCAATACTTTCTGTAACAAATGCACGCATCGCCATATCAGCTATTTTTCCCTGAATTAATGGAAAAGAAGCAATTGGACGCTTGAATTGTTCACGTGTATTTGCATACTTTACAGCTGTTTCCATGGCAACTTTAATGCCACCCACACATCCGACGGCCAATTTGTAGCGACCAATATTTAAGATATTGAACGCGATCACATGACCCTTACCTGCTTCGCCAAGTAGGTTCTCCACTGGCACATGGACATCCTCTAAAATTAATGGCCGAGTTGAAGATGCTTTGATGCCCATTTTCTTCTCTTCAGGACCTGTTGAAACACCTTGGAAATTGCGTTCTACAATAAATGCTGAAAAATGCTCACCGTCGATTTTGGCGTACACTACAAACACGTCTGCAAACGCAGAGTTTGTAATATATTGTTTCGTGCCATTTAAAATATAATATTTCCCATCAGCAGATAACTTGGCAACTGTACGAGCACCAAGTGCATCTGATCCAGACCCAGGTTCTGTGAGGGCATATGCAGCAAATTTACGGCCAGAAGCCAAATCAGGAAGGTACTTTTTCTTTTGCTCCTCATTACCAAAATAAACGATTGGTAATGACCCAATTCCTACATGCGCCCCATAGGATAATGCAAAAGAACCTCCACGTGTCATGTACTCTGTAATCAAAGAAGACGTAACCTTATCAAGACCTAGTCCATCATATGCTTCAGGTACATCCACTGCGAGTAAACCCAAATCACCAGCTTTATGCAATAACTTGACAGTAAGATCCCAGTCTTGATGCTCTAATTGTTCAGATACTGGAGTAATATCCCCCAATACAAAATCAGATGCTGTTTTTGCAATCATTTTATGTTCATCTGTAAAATCTTCAGGTGTAAAAACATGTTCTGCACTTTGTGGTGCTACAAAGAATGCTGCACCATATTCTCTTGTTTGACTCATCGTCAATTCCTCCTTGAATCATTTGTATTATAGACGTTCAAAAATACCGGCAGCTCCCATGCCTCCACCAATACACATAGTTACTAATCCATACCGTCCGCCAGAACGCTTTAGTTCCTCAAGAATAGTTACCGTTTGGCGCGCGCCGGTACAGCCGAGCGGATGTCCCATAGCAATGGCTCCGCCATTCACGTTAACAATGCTCGGATCCATACCTAAACGGCGAATCACTTCTAGCGATTGCGAAGCAAATGCTTCATTTAGTTCAATCCGATCTATATCTTGTAGCTGTAGACCTGCTTTTTGTAGCGCTTTTGGCACAGCTGCAATAGGACCAATCCCCATGATATCTGGGTCAACTCCTGCTACTGCAAAGGATCTAAATACACCAATCGGTTGTAATCCATGTTTTGCAGCTTCTTCTGCTGACATCATAACAACTGCCGCGGCACCATCACTAGTTTGTGAAGAATTGCCTGCCGTTACAGAACCACCGACGCGAAATACCGGTTTTAATTTTGCTAAGCCTTCCAGTGATGTATCCGGGCGAACGCCCTCATCCGTATCAAAAACAAAGTTTCTCTCAATGACTCGGCCTTCAGCATCCGTATCTCTCAATACGACGTCGAGTGGAATAATTTCATTTTTAAACTTTCCTTCTGCAATTGCAGCAGCCATCCGTTGATGACTCTGCACCGCAAAGGCATCTTGATCTTCTCGGCTTACATTGTAGCGCATGGCAACTTCTTCTGCCGTATGACCCATCGACATAAAAATTTCCGGATAATGGTCTGCCAAATATGGGTTAGGAGAGATATTGTATCCACCCATTGGTAAACGGCTCATGCTCTCCACACCGCCTGCTACCATCACATCGTTCATACCCGTTTGAATCGACAGTGCAGCCGTTGCAATGGCTTGTAATCCCGAACTACAAAATCTGTTAATCGTAACACCTGATACAGAGGTAGGGAGGCCTGCTCTCGTTGCTAAGATGCGTGCCAGATTCATTCCTTGTTCTGCTTCTGGTGTTGCACAACCGAGAATAACGTCCTCGATCAACGCTGGGTCAAGACTAGGAACTCTCTCTAACACAGCTTGTAAGACTGCTGCCCCAAAATCATCTGGGCGGGTCTGTCGCAATGATCCTTTACCAGCTTTGCCAACGGCACTTCTGCCACCTGCGACAATGACTGCTTCTCTCATGTGTGTCCCTCCTTGCTCTATTTGCTTATCGGACTAATTGCGTAATGGTTTACCCTTTTGTAACATGTGCTGCATCCGAGCTTGTGTTTTTGGTTCACCACACAAGGATAAAAACGCTTCACGTTCCAAATCTAGTAGGTATTGCTCGCTGACAACGCTGCCACCGGGTGCTTTCCCACCAGTTAATACACGGATCACATGATGTGCAATCTTTTCGTCATGATCAGATATATAGCCACTTTTCTTCATACCAAACACGCCAATTTTCAGATACGCTGCGCCATTTTCCCCGACCACTTGCACTCCTGTATGGCGCCTTGGAACAAAATCCCGAGCCAATTCCAAACTGCTCAATTTTGCTTGAGCAAGCAATTGATCGCGCGCCACTGTGATGCGATCGGTAGAACGCAAGAATCCAAGTTCAGATGCTTCTTTGGCACTAGTCGATACTTTTGCCATCGCAATCGCTTCAAATGCCTTTTGAACGAGTGGAATAGGAGAAAGATCGGTTCCATTTGGCATACGCTCCATCCAGCGCATCAGCAACTCTTTATTGCCCCCGCCGCCTGGTAGCAAACCTACACCTACTTCAACTAATCCGCAGTAGGTCTCAGCTGCCATTTGCAATTGCGTACCTGCCATGGCAATCTCTGCACCGCCGCCAAGTGTCAATCCATAGGGAGCAATCACCACTGGTTTTTTTAGGTATTTTAAACGCATATTTGCATTTTGGAATTGGCGGATAACCAGATCGATTTCATCCCAATTATCATCCTGCGCTTCCATTAACATCATCATCAAATTAGCGCCAACCGAGAAATTGGCTGCTTCACTACTGATAACGAGTGCCTCAAAATTCTTTTCTACTTCTTGCGCAGCCTTCATCATCATCGATACTACATCTGGGCCAATAGCTTGTTTGAGAGAATGCAGTTCAAGGCAAGCTACACCATCTCCCAAATCCACTAGACTTGCACTCTTGTTTCCCATAACCAAGTGGCCATTTTCCTTTAAAAGAGCCAAATCAATCTTGCGTTCATCATGTTTTGCTTCTTTATATCCACTACCAATAAAAAAACTTTGCACAGTCTGTCCCTGCTGTGCGTAAAAGGATTCACCCTGGCTCAATAAAGACTCAACAAATGCAGGAATGCTTAATCCTTCTGCCTTCATGCGTTCAACGGAGCGACGAACACCTATGGCATCCCACAATTCAAAAGGTCCCAGATCCCAATTGAAGCCCCATTTCATAGCATTATCGATCGCAACAATATCATCCGCAATCACGCCCACTAACGCAGCACTATAGATCAGCGTTTTTTTCATGACATCCCAAATGAATGTTGCAGCAGCATCTTCGCCATATACTAACGTTTGAAGTTTCTTCTGAAGCGTAGGAGCTGCTTTTGCAGCTTCATATGATGCAGATGAAAGTTTTTTACGCGGACGATATGTCATCGTCTCCAAATCTAACGCAAAAATCTCACGACCTTGAGCCGTTTTTTCGCGTTTAAAGAATCCCTGACCATTTTTTTCACCAATCCAACCTTTTTCCACCATCGTCTGAATCACAGAAGGCACTGCAAAAATAGCTTTTTCTTCCGGATCCGTCGATTGATCGTAAACGTTTTCTGCAACATGCAAAAATGTGTCTATCCCTACAATGTCTAGTGTGCGAAATGTAGCGCTTTTGGGTCTACCTAATACAGGACCTGTTAGTACATCCACTTCATCCACACCAAATTGACTTTTTTGCAGTTCATCAAGCGTTACGAGAAGTCCATATGTTCCAATGCGATTGGCAATAAAATTAGGAGTATCCCTTGCAATGACGACACCCTTACCAAGAACATTCTCACAAAATACACGCATGTCTTGAATTACTTCAGTAGATGTATCATGTGTAGGGATGATTTCTAACAGTTTCATGTAGCGAGGGGGATTAAAAAAGTGGGTGCCTAAAAAATGTCTCCGAAAATCCTCAGAACGTCCTTCAGCCATTGCAGTAATGGAGACACCTGAAGTGTTCGAACTGACGATCGATCCTTTTTTACGAAACTCATCTACTTTAGCCAATACTTGCCGTTTAATATCGAGCCGTTCAACTACTACTTCGATAATCCAATCGCATTCTGCAATTTTGTGAAAGTCATCCTCAAAATTGCCTGTCTCAATCATATCCATATCTTTTGTACTATAAAGTGGAGCGGGTTTGGCTTTCGCCAATCCTAGTTTTCCAAAGTTAGCAAGCCGATTTCGGACTGCCTTGCTCTCCAAGGTCAGACCCTTTTTCTCCTCATCAGGCGTTACCTTATTGGGAACAATATCAAGTAATAATGATGGAATACCTACATTAGCCAAATGTGCTGCTATGGCAGCACCCATGACTCCTGAGCCTAACACTGCCGCACGTTGAATAGAGCTCACTCAGTTCAGCCTCCTAACTCCTGCTGGTTCTATGATAACAAACCACTTGCCTTTTGAACATCCTTTTTTGACTGATTGGTCAATTTTCTTTCTAAAGATTATCTTACACTGATTTCAATGGATTTTCTACACTGAATAATTTTTACCTCCGTTCGTTTAGCCTCTTCCTTTAGAGTAATTGATCTTTTTTACGTTACCCTGAACATATAAAATTACACTTGCTCCTGTGATATCTAAACGCATACTTATCCTTTTTCATGCAAACATTATGTACTGAAGATACAGAGGAAGGATGGTGATTCTAACGAATCCATCAAAAGCCCGCAATCAACATGTTGATCAAATCAAAGAGGTGATTGCTAATACAGAGAACAATATCGCAAAGACGGAAGAAATACTTGCTTCCGTTGCGATGTCAGATCTAACAAGAAATAACCTGCAGTCCACCAATACCAGAAGAGAGCACAGTATACTCGAATCGAAAGAAGCACTAGAAGATGAATTCACTCATTCATGATGTGCTTTTATGAATAGAATGATCCTGATGCATATAGCTTGCAAAGTTTGCTATGTATGCACCAGGATCACTTTGTGTCACAGTCATTACTAAGTTGTGGATAATTGTCTTCTGCTCCGCTTTTTTTGTAACATGTTAGTGCAGAGCTATGAACTTTGACACTTTCCTATTCACTTCGTCTCACATAGAACGGTGGATTGACTACTCCACACAAACGAGCGTAGACAAATAATTGCCCTTTATGATGAATTTCATGCTCGCGCATCGCTTCGATCATCTGCAAGCCTGACAAATTATATTCAAAAGCACTACTTGTGTTCACTTCTGCTGCTAGTTGTTCATCTGTTACTGTCTTGTAGATGTCAATCGTGCGTTTCGTGGTTTCTCTCACTACTTCTCGTAGTTGCTCCATACTATTGACTTGCACTGCCAGAGTTGGTTTTGCCAGTTGTCCTGTAACCACAGCATTCACAAACCACTCGCCTACACCAACGATATGTAATGTCAGTTGAGCATACGTCCAAGCGCCATCCCATGGAGTATAATCTTGACTACCTTCAGGAGTCGCCTCGACAAGAGAAACAAGTGCATCTCGATGACGCAACCACGCTTTCATCAGTGAATCGACAGTTTTCATATTGTTTATCCCCCTATTATCACTATATTAATCCTAGTTAATTATGATTATAAAGTCAATGCAATTACAACAACCGAACATCCCTAAGTCATGTACACCCATTGGTTACACACCCATTATCTGATATAATAGAAAAAAACTCATTTCTATCTTGAAAGGATGCCAAACGCCTATGGACTGTATTTTTTGTCGCATTATCAATGGCGAACTTCCATCAAAAAAAATATACGAATCCGAACATGTACTTGCTTTTGAAGATATTCAAAAAGCCGCACCAATCCATGTACTCATCGTCCCTAAACTTCATGTAGAATCTATTCTCGAATTACCTGAAGATCGTCCAGAGCTACTTGTCGAATTACATAAAGCAATAAAAGAGGTAGCAACATTGACAGGCGTTGCGCAAGAAGGGTTTAGATTAGTTTCAAACAAAGGAAAAGCTGCGGGACAAACTGTATTTCATTTGCATTTTCACATCCTAGGTGGCAGAGATCTAGAACTAACACTCGCTTGATCCATTCACCAAGAACTTGCTACATCCTATCTATATTTAGTGTACACTCTTATCATAGGTCTGGAGGGATCCATCATGCCAAAAGCTGAAAATCGCAAGCGCCCAGCAAATTTGCTTGGCAACGTACCAGACAGAGGGAAGCACACCAAGTCTGATGGAGTGATTAACAACCCCGATCGCGACATGGCACAAAATAAAAAACAAGAATTATTGGAGAAGATGAAAACACTCCAAAAGAACATGAAGGCGGAACGCGAAAAATCAATTGATCACACCTCTAAAAAATAACCATTGTTTGATTGAGTTCTATCCAGTTTTGTTTATCGCCAATCTCACACTTTGACCCTCACCACGATATGCTTACTAACAATGCTGCAGCTTACTCCCTACCTCAGTTGGATATACCAACTGAGGTTTCTATGATGACTTTCAATTCTTCATCCCTCATACAATAACTCATAGCTCCATCTATCTTTGAGATAACTTTTACAAACATAACATTCTTTTGATCCTTCTAATGCACATCTATTTTCCCGACTAATCCTTGTTCCTTCTTTCCTCCAGCATCTGAAAAAAAGTCAAAAACTCCTTTTTTGTCTGGTGTAAATTGCACAGTTGTTGTATGATGCACAGAAAGGTTAGGAGAATAGATATAGAATGCCGGAAGAATAAAATTATGTATTTTAGTCCCTTGATTACTTACAGTGATTGTCACGGGTTGATCTATCTGCCCCACAATTTTTTCAGGTGTAAAATGACGATCTGTAATGATGATATGATAGGTCGCCGCATAAGCAAGATGCCCCATCATTGCCACACTGCTAAGCACACACAAACTCCCGACTATCACTAGTTTATAGAAATTCCCAAACATAATCGATCTCCTTTCCGTTCACTGCGGCAAAGATCAGATGCACTACATGCAGGACACTTCATTGACTGATCCCTAAAACATAAAGATTGACGCGATACGCTAAAAACTAGGGTTCCCCTCTCGCACCACTATATACCATAAATTAGCATATGGTTTGATTTGTGTTCTTAAGTTTTTTGCGTATTGATCCATAACATGACTAGCTTTGTGAACTGCTCCCGCCTTTGCTTCGCGTAGAGGCATGAGCTTCTTGGTTAAAACCATACTTTCCAGTACACAAAAGAAATGCACATTCCAATACAAGCACCTGCAACTACATCCGTCATATAGTGCAGTCCAATATACACTCTAGATAATGCAATGAGCACAGCAAGCCCGAGTGTAAACCATATGATCTGGGGAAATGCGAGCGACAAAATCGTACATAGCGCAAATGCGCCCCCTGCATGATTGGATGGAAACGAAGGGTCATTAGGATCTTTATGGACAAGTGGAATCAGACGTTCTGTAACAAATGGCCTCACTCTCCCTACATGCTTTGCGATCGGATCAATTACAAACTTAGTAGTCAGTGCCGCTGCAATAGCAACAAGCACGGCATATAAAGCATAAGGTGCGTCATATGCAGATCTCCCGAACAAAGAAGCAATAAGGATTAGTCCCATCTCAATAAAATATACGACGGGACCGTATCTCCCTATAAAAGAAGCCATTCGATCAACAGTACGGTATCGTCCATGCAACGATTGTATCGACAAATACCATTGTCGATCTCTCCTTTCAATGTGTCTCATAAAAGTACGCATCACATTCTACACATCCTTCTCACCACTTTAGCCTACACCAACTATTACCATGACATGTCACACATCAATACGTATTCCCACCCGAAACTGCTTGTCCACGCGAAAACTGATCCGCAACATCATCATCGATGCTTTTGCCAAATGCATACGCGTCTGTGAGTTCAACATCACCCTCATGATTAATAGAAAATCCATGATAAGAAAAATTAGCACTTCCGATAAACACAATTCGTCCAGCATCAATGGAGAGGATTTTAGCATGAAGATACTCACTATCATAAGGTTGATAATAACAAACGGCTACGCCTGATGCTAAAAGCTCACTTGCAGTCTTGTGATTATAAGGTTCTTTAGGATCGAGTACTACATTGACTTTAACACCACGTGCAACTGCTGCTGCAAGTGCTGATCGCATATCTCGACTTGTAAAAGCAAATGCCTCTATATCAATCGATTGCGTTGCACTCGCGATGGCTGTAAGCATCGCCGGTTCAATCTCCGTATCGTAGAGAAGTGGCAATGGGTACGCCAATGGAACCTCTGGATTGCCTCCAGCCCGCGCATAATCTTGTTGGAAAAGACCCTCGAACTCTGCGGTGGGGTGCGCAAAATAGACTGAAGCATCGTGATTAGCCCAACTGTATGCTCCAAAATTCATGCCACCAAGTAGAGCCTCCATCCCTCCTTTTGTCATGACAACCAGCGACTTAATGTGAGAAATACCCCCTGGTATCGATAACGTGCGTACCAAAATATGATGTGCACGCAAAAACGGTAGCGCTATGGATTGAGAATGCGGTTCAGTTGCATCGAGTACCACTTCTACATTCACTCCGCGATTCTTCGCTTTATTAAGTGCGTCTAAAATATCCATGTCAGAGAGTTCATACATTGTCAAATGGCAAAATGTTGTACTGTGATTGATCATCTGCAAGGCTTCCGGCTTAATCTCTGGTCCCCACAATAAAGTATCATCTTTACTGGTTACTGAATTTGGAAACTGTTGATTGGATGTTGCATTAAGCGTAGCACAACTTGATAGCAAGCACATCGTGCTTGCACTTAAAAACATCAAAGTCAAGCGTTTACCTTTTTTCCTAACCCATACGTCATGTCCAAAAATGCTACCTAAATACTTTAAAAATCCCTTACTTCTCATGCTTTGTTCTCTCCCCTATGAATCTTTAGTTTCAGTAAGCACAATCATTTCCGTGTGATCTGCTCACCTATTCTGTTAGAGAGTGGAGAGTCAATTCCTCTTTTCAATAGCATGATTCCATATCATCTTGAAAACAATAAAAAATCTCCGCATCTACATGCAGAGATTGTAATCGAAGCAGACCAAAGCTATTCATTTTTAAAGTTGTGCAATAGGTGAATATAGACATTTCTGATCTTGATCAAACACTGGCAACGACATATTTGAACGTGAAATCAACGTGACACCAGTTGTATACAACCGCGACCAATCACCCATGCAAAAGCCAGCACCCATCATCATTGTCGAGTGCGAATCCCAACCGTTTTGAATATTTTGTCCGAAGAATTGACCAGTCGCATTGGTCATCGCCGCATTTTGAATATTGCCCACCTGAATAATAGCCGCCATTTAGGGTCCCTGCCAACTGGGTGAGAAGTTATCCTTCACATCTGTATCTGCAATAGGCTGCAAGATGACAGATGGCGTGTATGATAAAATGGCTGTTGTTCCATTGAAATCATAGTTACCCATTACATACCCGGCACCTATCTGCAAAGGTGAATGAGAATCCCATGCATTTTGCACATTTTGACCATAAAAAAAACCAACATCGTTCGTCATGGATGAAATCTGGAACGCACCAACACTGACAAATGCGGCCATGAATTCTTTTCCCCCTCACTCACCACAAGATACCTTATGCAAAAGAGAGGGCACACGTTCATCGCGCACAAAAATCTTTATGTGAGTATTAAGCCTCGAATTCTATTCCATATCATGGCGATTTCAAATGTCCTTGGCAACGTATAGAAACCTGAACAACCTTCCTGAGAACTAATACATGAAAAGCCGTTTTTATATACCTCTTCGATAACGAGTGTTACCACCTGATGAAGTGGAGTCTCTCCATCCACAAAGTACGACAATGCATAGTGAATCATCGCTACAGCTGCACGTGTCTGTGACTCTTCAATGAGTTGTTCCAAAGCACTTAAATCAACAAACTCATCACCGTACTGAACCGTAAACCGCGACTTTACATCCATTCGCTCAATACGTCCGCCCATAGAGTGTACTTTAGGCGTGCGAACACGTACTTGTGCTAGAGGTGCTTTAGTCTCCACTATTCTTTGCGCAGGGTACTCCGATGTCACGCGTTTCGCTTCCATTGTCACATCAATCGGTTTATATTCATCCATGAGTAAAACCATGTCTGCGACATCAAGATAATCACCTGATCCACCGATGACTAATATACTTGAGACACCAAAATCGCGGTAAAGTTCCCGCACACGATCCACAAACGGTGTAATGGGTTCTCTTCCTTTTGCGACAAGTGCCTGCATGCGTGCATCGCGAATCATAAAGTTTGTCGCACTCGTATCTTCATCCATCAATAATACTCGTGAACCCATTTCCATTGCCTCTACGATTGCCGCTGCCTGTGAAGTCGAGCCACTAGCATCTTGCGTACTAAATGCGGTAGTCGACCGCCCTCGTGGAAGGTTTGAAATGAACCCAGAGATATCCACACGGCTCACTCGACGCCCATCTTCTGCACGCACTTTCACTGCCGTCTCATCTGTAATACACCATTCCCGTCCGTCCCCTGCGATATGATGATATACGCCTCGCATGATCGCTTGGAGTAACGTGCTTTTACCATGAAACCCACCACCGACAATTAACGTGATTCCTTTTCTAATACCCATGCCAGTTATTTCTCGTCCACTTGGAAGTGTCCAAGTAACGAGCGTAGACGCTGGTGCTTCAAACGATTGTGCAACTTTTGCATCCATCGGAAATTCGCTCATGCCATTTAAGCGGGCTAACACAGCACCATTGCCTATAAAAGATACAAGTCCTTGCTGTTCTAGAGAGCGCCTAATAAAACACTGATCCAGATATAAAGAAATGTGCTCTTGTAACTCGTCAAATGGAAATTCAGCCCTAGAAAACGCACGATATAAGATAAATGGCAGATCGTCTAAAAACATAGCCTCAGCATCTTTTGCTCGTATTCGCCGACCATTTGCTGGTAATCCTACGGATAACCGTACCTCAATCCCCGTAGCTGTTACAGATACACTACTTCTAGGCAAAATCACTTGAAGAGGCGAAGCAATGATGATCATCCCACTTCGTCCACTTCCCCTGCGCTTTAATCCAAGTTCTTTAAGCGCAGCAGTTAGCCTCCGAGTTAAAAAGTCTTCTAAAGCCACTCGATGATCCATATCACTAAAAAAACGTTCCTCTAATCGCAATATATCTGCATCCACATGTGCACGCACGCGTGTAGGGGGAGCAAACGGGTCAGACTGAACGCGATCAATGAATAAAATATACGGTCCAATATCAAATACACCTTTTAAGTCTCGATATCCCCCATATGGTTTACCATCTAAATTGCGCAACACCCGTAAAAATTGGGATTTGTTCTCCATGTGTTTCGCTCCCTAATCAGACCGACCATCACATGGTAAAAGGTCCGTGCTCTCGCTCTTCTGATTCTAAAATTTCATGCAGGTAATGTAGAACGTCCACTTTCATATCAGAACGAGTCAATGCAAGACCGATAGTAGCCTTTATGTACCCCAACTTATCGCCAATATCAAAGCGCAGTCCATCTATTTTACATGCATATAGTCCATCTTTACACATCAAACTGCGCAGAGCATCGGTCAATTGCACTTCACCTTGCTTGCCTGGCGGAGTATTTTCAATGATAGAGAAAATTTCTGGAGTAATCACATAGCGACCGACAATCGCTAGATTGGACGGTGCTTCATGTTCAAAAGGTTTCTCAATGAGGTCTGTTACATTGTACTCCACCCCATCCGAACTAAGACCTGCAATAATGCCATAACTTGAGACACTTTCCCTTGGCACCGGTTTGACACCCACTACACTCTTACCACAACGCTCATAGATATCCAATAACTGAGATAATGCAGGTTTTGGAGAATAAATAATATCATCGCCTAGCAACACCGCAAATGGCTCCGAACCCACAAATGATTTTGCCATATATACTGCGTGACCTAGTCCTTTTAACTCTGGTTGACGAATATAGTGAATATTGGCTAGCTGTGATATGTGCTGCACCACTTCTAGTGTTGAACGTTTCTCGTGTTCAGCTAAATGCATTTCTAATTCTAATGAACGATCAAAATGATCTTCTATTGCCCTTTTCGATCGTCCTGTGACAATTAAAAAATCTTCTATTCCTGCAGCGACTGCCTCTTCTACAATATACTGAATGGCTGGTTTATCAACCAAAGGCAACATTTCCTTCGGTTGCGCTTTCGTAGCAGGTAAAAACCTCGTACCTAAGCCAGCCGCCGGAATGACTGCCTTTCGAACTTGTTTCATGTTCTTCATTCCTCTCTATTCCTTTTTATTCCTTCCATTCTCGCTCTACGTTATAGCGCATCTTACGTACATATGAGGTCTCCAAATCAATCCCAACATAATTAGATAATTTCACAATATAAGCCAAACAATCAGCTAACTCATCGCGCAAATGATCGCGCACCTCTTCTTCTTTTTCGCTCGAATCAAATTCTGTAACTGCCCTTTGCAACCTACGAACTTCTTTGGCAACTTCTCCCACTTCTTCTACGAGTAACATCACATTAAGAGGAAGATCTTGGGAAAATCCTTTTTCTTTATCTAACCATTGGTGGAATACCTGGCAGTCTTGCAAAGTTGGTCGATCTGGCAACACGGATCAAACGCCCCCTGTGCTTGTCTTCCTCTTATGGTAACATAGAGTGAGAAATCTTTCATGAGGTGAATATCATGCCGAGTCAACTTCTTAGTGACATGTCAAAGGACCAATTACTAGAAGAAATGTCTTCATGTCAAAGAAAAGCAACCGCAGCGCTCAAGGATGGAGTCACTAATGAATATCAAGTATATGAACAGCGTTATTTTTTAGCCAAGTCTTACCTAATAGATCGTACAACGATTGAGTCTGGAACGACTTATGGACTCGCTACAACAACGGATCTCTTTATCGTTGAATATCTAGATGGGATTATGGCCTACGGTACCATTCTTGGTGCAAAAGAAAAACGCGCATTTCCAATCGGCAGGCTCGTACCTCTCGATTTTACGCGCGATTCTTCCTGATTGAAAAGCGATGCAAATTTGCCGTTAGTCATCCACAAACACACTAGCCAGTGCACCCCAGACCTCATGATGTGGTAGTTCATTGTCCATCTCTTCTACATGATCGACAAATACACTAAATGCATCTTCGTCAAAGTCAATGCTCACACGGAGAGTAGGATCTTCTTTATCTCCTATAACGAGCAATCCAACCGGTGCAAGCACCAACGCATCACATTGCTGTGCAGGTACTAATAGATCAATTCCTCGCCCTTGATTGCGAATCCCAATGACAAGATGAGCTTCATTATCATACGGAGCAGCTGCAAACCGTAAGGACAACGGCTGCCTGTCTTCTTTAACCAGATAATCCCTGATCCATCCTTTTGCATCATATGCGTTTATGACAACGTGTTCATCTGAAAGCGTAGGTAACATCTCTGCTTTTACATGCATCTCTTATATTCCATCCTCTTATCCCATTTGGGCCACTGTAAAATGATTGACAAACTGAGGGCCTACTTCATTTTGCAAGATTTGCTGATGAACTGCAACCCCAATCAGGATCGTCCACATGTGGTGATCCATGCGCCCCGTTATGGTCTGATGTTGACTCATCTGAAAATGTTTTAGCGCTTCTTCTGTCCATTGATTAAAATGTTCTGTTACAGGTCCTTGGTAAAATCCTAGTCTACGCAACATATATTGAACAAATCCCACCGCATGCCCATAATCTTGGAAACCGATATTGTAGAGTACATCATCTGGTCCTGCATTTACATTTTTACCACGCCACATCATGGGACATATCCCCTTCACGATAGTCTATGCCCCATCATATGGTCAACTGCCCAAAGTGTGTGCAACAGTCTGACAATCATTCACTTAACGCCAACTGTACATATAGTGTGGATCTTCTACGGAACAGGCGGCAGCAGATAACCCCAGCGGGTGAAATGTATCCATCATCACAGCTAACTCAGCCGTTTCCGTCGCACCCAAGCTCTTCTCCACAACACCAGGTTGTGGACCATGCGCAATGCCCCCTGGGTGTACTGTGACCGAACCTACTTCAATGCCCTTACGACTCATAAATTGGCCATCTACATAATAAATGACCTCATCACTTTCAATATTTGAATGATGATAAGGAACAGGAATCGATAAAGGATGATAATCTAATTTCCTTGGCACAAAAGAACAGATCACGAAATTAGGTCCTGCAAACGTTTGATGAACCGGTGGTGGCTGATGAATGCGCCCTGTTATGGGTTCAAAATCATCAATATTGAAAATATATGGGTAAAGCGCTCCATCCCATCCAACAACATCAAATGGATGATAAGAAAGGGAGTAACTAGTTACATGTTTGCGCGCTCTTACCCGTACTTCAAAATCACCCCGTTCATCGTGTGTTTCGAGTCTTGGCAACCGCAAATCACGCTCACAGTATGGCGCATGTTCCATCATTTGCCCAGCATCGTTGACATAGTGCTTAGGAGCTGTAATTGCACCTTGCGCTTCAATAACAACCAATCGAGTCTCTTCTCCGACAGTTGGTACAACTCGATATGTGGTACCAACCGGCAAAATGATATAATCACCGGCATGATAGTCAAGATGACCAAATATCGTTTCAACTACCCCGCTACCAGTGTGCACAAAGAGCAGTTCATCACCTTCTGCCGACCGATAAAAGTAGGTCATAGGCTCCGTAACTACTGCCACGCCAAACGCTACGTCTGCATTGCCAAGTAGCATGGTTCGCCCTTCCACAGCATCCTTCTCTTTGGTCTCTACCTTCATCGTCTGCAAATGCCGATGAAGTAATGGTCCCCCTACAGTAAACTCGCGAACGACAGGGCCGAGATCTCGCACCGCCTCCACTTTAGTAGGTGGCGTGATGTGATAAAGCAAACTCTGTCTTCCAGAAAACCCTTCTCTACCAAACAACTCTTCTGTATAGAGTTGTCCATTAGCTTGGCGCATTTGTGTATGTCGCTTTTTCGGAATTGTCCCTTGTGTGGTATAAAAGGCCATTGCAACAATCTCCCTTCACGCGATGACGTTCGTTAAACGTCCAATGCGTTCCACTTCTAGCCGCACGCGATCCCCCTGTACAAGCCAAGGTTGAAGCTCTTCTCCAATCTCTAAGATGCAGCCAGTCCCAACCGTCCCGGAACCGATCACATCTCCCGGATACAGTCTAACGCTTTCAGATGCTCGTGCAATCATATCACCAAATGTAAAATATAGATCGCGCATGTTTCCTTCTGATCGCAACACATCATTGACATATCCGCGCATTTGCAATGCAAAGTTAGGCCCATGTCCATTCTCTGTCACTACTTTGCAGTCAATCAATTCATCCCACGTAATTAAAATAGGTCCCAAGGATGTCGCAAAATCTTTTCCTTTTGCAGGGCCAAGCCCCACTTTCATCTCCTTGGCCTGAATATCACGCGCACTCCAATCATTTAAAATCGTCAACCCCGCAGTGACATCTAGCCAATCCTCTGCCTTTACATCAATCACTGACTGACGAATAATCGTAGCTACTTCGAGTTCATAATCTAACCGTGAACATCCTTTTGGACATGGCACGACATCATTATCGCCAAGCAATGCAGATGCATTAGAAAAATAAAAAACAGGGAACTCATACCACTCCGGTTGCATCTCTAACCCACGACGTGCTCGCGCCTGCATAACATGTGCCTCAAACGCATAAAAGTCGCGAAAAGATGGTGGTTTCGGAAGAATAGCCGCTGCCTCCCCCGAAGAAATGCACGGCAGCTGCTGCTCTCTTGTCAATTGCGTCACAAATAACCGCTCGACACACAGCGCATATTGCCACCACTGCTCTCCAGAAGAAAGAAGTGTTAAAAGGGTGGTTGGAGGTGCCGTCATTGGATCCTCTCCATAAGACTCATCCCCTCCAATCCACTTCGCATATGTGCTTTTGCATATTAGTCCATACTGCTGCGCAGGTAAGACTTGACGTAGCATAGACACTGCTGCGAAAAAATCCACTTCTATTTCTCCTAAATCCGTTCGTGCGAGAAAATGCAACCGTTCTTCTTTTGTAGATGCAATTCTCGTAATGAATTTCATCTTATAAATTGCCTCGCAGTTCTTGCTCGCGCTCAATAGCCTCGAAAAGAGCTTTAAAATTGCCTTTTCCAAATCCACGACTACCTTTACGTTGAATAATTTCAAAAAAGACCGTCGGGCGATCCACCACTGGCCGCGTGAAAATTTGAAGTAAATATCCTTCTTCATCGCGATCAAGCAAGATGTTTAATTCTTGCAATTCATCAAATCCTTCTTCTACTTCCCCCATCTCTTGACGCAAATCATCATAATAGGAGCTAGGGGTCTTTAGAAACTCCACACCAGAGGCTTGCAATTCGCGCACCGTTGTCTTGATATCATGTGTCAATAAGGCAATGTGTTGTACACCAGGTCCCTCATAAAAATCGAGAAATTCTTGAATTTGTGACTTTTTCCTACCTTCCGCAGGTTCGTTAATCGGAAGTTTAATACGACCTGATTGGTTAGCCATCACTTTTGACATTAACGCAGAATACTCGGTGTTAATATCTTTATCATCAAAAGAAATAAATTGAGAAAATCCAAGTGCCTTCTGATAATATTTAACCCATTCATCCATTTTCCCTAGCTCTACATTGCCAACTACATGGTCAAACTGAACAAGTCCTTTATCTGCTATAGGAAAAGGCGCCTGATAGGCCACAAATCCCGGAGCAAATACCCCTTGATACGATTCCCGATCAATCAACGTGTGCACTGTTTCACCATACGTACCAATGACTGCCCGCATGGTCGTTCCATGCTCATCACTCTGCTCATAGGGTGCTGTGATCCCTTTTGCTCCACGATTAGTGGATTCACGATAAGCTTCAACTACATCAGACACAGCAAACGCCACATCTTTCACACCATCGCCATGCTTTTGAACAAATTGGCCTACCTCATGATCGGCAGTCAGCGCTGCAGTTACAACAAAGGTGGTACTACCTTGTTTTAACGCATAACTTACACGGTCGCGTGAGCCTGTTTCTAATCCTTTATAAGCAAATGGTACAAAACCAAATGCGCGAGCTAAAAAATAACAAGATTGTTTCGCGTTCCCTACGTAAAATTCAATATAATCCACATACTTAATTGGCAAATGATCTATTTCTTGTCCTACTGCATGCATAGTTTGAGACTCTGTAATTCCCATCATTGTTAGCCTCCTCGTTGAAGGTGAACTTCTCACACCTTCTGCTACCTTCTCTCTTCATAGTAAGGAGAAAACGTTATCAATACAAGAATACGCGTTGCTACACATGCGTAGCAACGCGTATTCGCTGTACTTCGATCAAGCGATAAAGCATCATACCTTACTCACCATTGACTCAGACACAAGCACCCATCTTCAGTCGCGACTCATTCTTCCAGTCGGCAACAAGTGTTCGTAATCAACGACTTGAGTCCATGTAAAGGTTTCCGGTCGCAGTGGGTCAAATTGCAATAAAAAATCCACCACTGCTCGCGTAATTGGCGTTGGCGTCGAAGCACCTGATGTTACGGCTACAGTTTCTACACCTTCCAACCATTCCAGTTGAATTTCCGTAATATCCGCAATTCGATAAGCTTTTACCCCAGCAATCTCAGTTGCCACTTGAGCTAAACGACCAGAATTATTACTGCGCGGATCACCGACTACGAGACATAAGTCTGCACCTTTCGCTTGAGTTGCAACTGCATTTTGGCGAACTTGTGTCGCATCACAAATCTCATTAAACACTTCTGCACGAGGAAACCGCTGCGTTACCTCGTCTACAAGTTCTGCAATATCCCACTGACTCATCGTCGTTTGATTGGTCACGATGATGCGCTCCTGCCCATTCACCCCTTGCACTCCATCGCGACGACCCAAATCAGCAGGAAGCGCTACTACATCTGCTGATTTTTCAACGAGGAAGACATGGTCAGGGGACACGCCCATCGCACCTTCAGGTTCTGGGTGCCCATGTTTGCCGATATAGACAACATCGTAGCCTATAGCTACTTTCTCCTCAATCAACCGATGAGTACGGGTGACATCGGGACATGTCGCATCAATGACTGTCAGCCCTTTGGCATGTGCGCGTTCACGAACGGCCGGAGACACGCCATGAGCTGTAAAGATCACTGTTCCATGATCAATTTGTTCAAGAATTTCCAGGCGGTTGTCCCCATCTAATGTAATGATGGATTGTTTTTCAAAAGCCTCCACCACGTACTGGTTATGCACAATCATCCCCAAAATATAGATAGGTCGCGGTAAATCGGGTTGTTTGGCAACTTGCGATGCAAGCACCATCGCATCCACTACACCGTAACAATATCCCCTAGGTGTAATCTTAACCACCTTCATACGCAGTATCCCCCACTTCCTCACAGCTCAACAAACATTGTTGTTCCAGCACCTTGTTCACTCTCAGCCCAAATCCGCCCTTCATGCACACGTACGATTTCAGCGACAATGGCCAGTCCAAGCCCAGCTCCACCCGGATTGCGATCACGTGAACCTGAAGCGCGGTAAAACCGATCAAAAATTCGTTCAACCTGCTCTTTTGCAATACCAGGACCATTGTCGGACACCATCAACAAGGCTCCTTTTTTCTTACTAGAACGCAACCGAATCTGTACAATACCATATTCCGGATCTGTATGTTGAATGGCATTTGTAACAATATTATATAAAATTTGTTGTAGCATACTTCGATCACAAGCCACGACAACTTGCGCTAAATCGTAAATGATTTGTCTTGCCCCAGCTAATAGTTGGAACTGTGGCTGAAGCGACTGCACAAGCGCGGCCATCTCAACTTGTTCTAACTGAGGAGTTAAGTTCTCCTCTAACTTCGCTAAATGAAGCAGATCTCGCACGAGTTCCTCTAGTCGAGCGGTTTCTTGTTGCATGGTGCGTAGTCCTAGTCGCATACCAGCTATCTTCTCTGTATTCTGAGCCAATCTTGTTACGATATCTTCTGTCATTATCCCATCTGCTTGTCCGTCGCATTGTATCATTTTTAGTTCTTCCACGTAGGAATCCAGTCGCCGCAACAATACATCTGCAAACCCACGAATCGCTGTTAAAGGTGTACGCAATTCATGCGATGCGTCAGAGACAAACTGCTTCATACGGTCTGTGGCTTCTTTTTCTTTTTTTACGGAATTCGCCATTAGGTCCAACGCATCATTAATCATTTCTGCAAGATGGACCGTCTCAAAGGTTCCAATTACAGGCAGTCTTTCATGGAATTCTCCAGCCTTTATCCGCTCTGCTGTTTCAAACAAACGATTTAACGGACGCAGTGGTTTACGAATAATTGGAATAAGTATCATCGCTGTAAAAATGACAACAAATAAACTAATCACGAAAAATCTCAATGTCTGTTGCAACAACATTGGATATAACAAAGACTCGGAATAACCAAGCTCCACATATCCAACTACATGTCCTGCTGTGCTAACGATTCCTAGTAAAAGCATCTGCCCATGCGATTGCATCACATATCCTGTAATGTTCTGAGAGATGCGCGTTTGATTCTGACTCATCAGCACAAACAGATGGGGTCGTAAAGAGACCAAGTCAACCGGATCAAACCGCGACATCCTCTTCCCTATGAGATGCAAGTGTTCATCATACAATCTCACATTGATACCGCGTAAACTAAGCGATGTAAGTATACGTGGTGCAGCTTTTACAAATGATTGCGCAGAAATCCCTTTCTCGAACGCTGATTCAGAAAGAGCATCTCGCATTGCAAACGATAAATTATTTTCATTAGCTACAACTAGCGCACTATGAAGTGATTCAAATTGAATGGCCGCAACTAGTACAATAAGAATGACTACTACAACGACATAGCGCGCGTATAAATCGCTCGTCAGACTATTCTTGACATGCTCATCCGCGCGAACGCGTAGTTGCTGCCAACTACTGAAGATCGACACGATATCCAACTCCACGAACCGTGCGTATCAGTTGGCGCTTTGTGTCATGTAATTTATGTCGTAAATAACGAATATACACCTCAAGTATATTGTCTTCACCAGTAAAATCATCGCCCCACACACGCGACATAATCTGTTCCCGCGTAAGTGCGACTCCAGGTGTTTCTAGTAAAATCTCAAGCAATGCATACTCCGTTTTCGACAGTCCGATAGGAACACCTTCATAACGGATCAACCTTTGTACCTTGTCCACTTCAAATTTACCAACGCGCGTCACTGCAGAAAGCTCTGGAAACTGATTGCGAAATCTTGCTTCAATGCGCGCTTTGAGTTCAGCAAAGGAAAATGGCTTCATCACATAATCATCGGCACCAATACCAAGCCCTTTCACGCGATCGGTAACATCATCGCGAGCGGTTAACATAATAATGGCTACTCGCGCCCGAGCTCTCATTAAGCGGCATACTTCAAAACCATCAATACCAGGAAGCATCACATCTAGTAATACAACATGTGGTTTAAAACTTTCTAGCAATTCGAGAGACTCTTCACCATCTTGTGCGCACATCACATCATACCCTTCATCGCGAAGGCCAAATAAAAGAAAATCTCTAATACTTTGCTCATCGTCTACGACTAAAATGCGTCCTGGTCGAACTAAAGGTGTATCGCTTGAAGAGGACTTTCCTAGGCCAACTCGAGATGCCTGACTTGTTGGTACAATCATTCGAATATCACTCATTAACAACCCGCCTCCAAAAAGAAGTAATCATCCATCGCCAGTTTGTCATCTATGTGATAGATTAACAACATGGGTAAAGAATAATTGTATAAGTTCAATATAGATTGGATGATTTCACATGTATAGTCCTTTTCACAAGTTTCCAGCTAAAAAACCTGCCACAAAGAAAAAAGAATATGGAAAATCACCAAATGCTAGGAAAAATAGTGTAAAACATTCTTCGTCTTCCTTGCCGACACAAAAGCGCAAGCCAATCCAAACGCTTGCATCTGTGTCTTCAAAATCTATGAACCATGGAACAAAGCAACCCAATCATCGACGCACAACAACTGTTAAGAAAAAAAACAAGACAACCTCTCTCAAAGTCTATCGACGGAAACGTCTGCGCTTATTGCGTGCGACGAGCGTGTTGATCGTGGCCATTCTTTTAGGCCTAGGCTTAAAGTGGATGGCCATGACTGGGTTTTCTCAACTCTATGGATCCCTACGGGCAGATGTCTTGCAATTCACAGAAAAATCGCATCCCCTTCCATACACACAAGGCGCATACCTTTCACTAACGCGCGAGATTGAGCTTTACATACAAAAGCAACCAGGAACCTACGGTATTTCTGGAGCTGATTTGGCCACAGGGGCACAGTTTGGATGGCAGACACATCAAGCTTTTAGCACAGCACAGACACTCGCACTCCCAGTTGTTGTTAACCTGTACAGCGAGATCGCTAACCATCAAATAAGTGCTCATACCATTGTTCACGTACAAACTACAGATAAAGAGGCCGGAACTGGATTCATTGGTGGCTTACCATCTGGTACGCCCTTAACAGTCACACAACTTGCACAAGCAGCCATCGTAAACGGAGATGTAGTTGCAACTAACATGCTCATCCGCAAACTGAGTCCAGATGAAATTGACAGCTTCATCAACGGCGTAGGTAGCCACGAGACGTTATCAGACCCGTATCTCGTCACTTCTTATGATTTAACCTTGTATCTCAGTTATTTGTATACCATGGATCAAGCCCATCCACATGCACTGGCACCACTCATGCAAGATCTCGCTCTCGTGAAACAACCATCGAGAATAGCTGCTGGCTTAACTCCAGGTACTAAGATCCTACAAGTGACAGGTGATTGGCCACATGAGTTTCATAATGCCGCTATTTTTTGGATTGCAAATCATCCCATTGCGCTCTCCATATGTAGCAGTAATGTCAATGAAACAGAAGCTAACCACGTTGAAGCACACATCGCGCAACTCGTTGAAACATTTGTAACAAACCAATCAAGGTAAATGCACGCAGAGGCATGGATTAATTCACATGTCCCCTTCGCGCAACCAGATCTCGTTTTAACTCCCAAAGTGGAAGACTTAAATCGACATGATATACATGTGGATTCTTTGGACGTCGTGTTTCGCTAGAAAGCGTAGCTAATTCAAGCCGCGCAAACGAGCGAATCTGCTCGATGGTCGGCATTTCATATACAATTTCTCCGTCTACAAAGATAGGCACCAATAATTCCTTGACCGTATAGTCTTGAATGACTTTTCGTTTATAGGTGTGTATGGGATCAAATAACGTTACAGGTTCCCCTTGTGGTATGGTCTCTTCATCCAGCATGATTAAGTCTGCACTCGCTTTTTGATCAACATAGAAGCGAATCACTTTCTTTTTCCCAGGATTCGTTACTTTTAACGGGTTCTCCGATACTTTTATCCGCGGAATCCAACTGCCATCTCTTTTTTCTGCTGCCAACTTATATACTCCACCAAGTGCTGGACATCCTTTTGCAGTAATGAGAGCCGTCCCCACACCAAAGCCATCGAGCTTCGCACCTTGTAACATCAGATCGCGAATGGTGTCTTCATCCAAATCATCAGAGGCGATGATTTGCGTGTGTCCAAATCCTTCCGCATCAAGCATTTTGCGCGCAGCTTTGGAGAGATAAGCGAGATCTCCGGAATCTATGCGAACACCTAGTAAATCATAGCCTTGTGCCCGCAACTCGTTCCCCACCGTAATGGCATTTGGTATGCCCGAGTGCAAAACATCATAAGTGTCCACAAGAAGGATCGCTCGCTCCGGAAAAGCGTGTACATACGCTCGAAACGCCTCTATTTCCGAATCAAAACTTTGAATCCAGCTATGCGCCTGTGTTCCCGACACGGGGATTGCAAAATTAAATCCTGCAGTGACATTGCTTGTGCTAGAACAACCCCCAATATACGCGGCCCGCGCGCCAAATACGGCAGCATCGCTGTTTTGAGCGCGTCGCAAACCAAATTCACTCGTAGGATGCGCATCTTCGATGACTCCGCCACTGGTCGCTTGTACGATTCTCGTAGCCTTAGTCGCGATAAGACTTTGATGATTGACAAAACACAACACAGCAGATTCAATTAATTGTAACTCAAAAATTCTACCTTCGATACGCACGAGTGGCTCGTGAGGAAAAACCACTGAACCCTCAGGAATCGCATATACTGTTCCAGTAAAACGAAAATTCTTCAGCTCTTCGAGAAACCCTTCGTCAAAAAGTCCAAGACTCCGTAAATACTGAATTTCATCTGGCTGAAACGCTACTTGGTTCAGATACACAACCACTTGCTCAAGTCCCGCACAAATCACGTATCCGTTATCGCATGGATTACTTCGATAGAACACATCAAATACCACATGTTGTTCCATGCGACCACTTTTATAAAATCCATACATCATCGTAAGCTGATATAAATCGGTTAACAATCCTTCTTGTCGGTTCCTATAAATCGGCATTGCAGCGATTTCTTCAATCCGCTTAGCAATGTTTGCACTCATGCCTTCAAGTCCCTTCTTTCCTCACGCGAGAGGCACATCTAGATCCAAATCGCGCAAAAGCTGATCGTGAATCATCCCGTTTGTTGCAGCCACATGTCGCGTAGCTAACGAATAGACGCTACCCGTTACATCACTCACACGTCCACCCGCTGCTTCAACAAGCACAGCCCCGGCTAAAAGGTCCCATGCATTTAAATCATTTTCCCAAAAACCATCCAACCTACCAGCAGCCACGTACGCCAGATGCAACGCTGCGGACCCAAACGCTCGCACATTGCGAACATGATAACCAAACCGCTTAATTTGCTCTGCATTGCGCCCGCGATATGCGCCTGTCGGAAACCCACTCGCCAATATACAACTAGCTAACTCCGCCTCTTTAGACACCTGTATGGGACGCCCATTGCAACTTGCCCCTTGTCCCCGAATGCCTGAAAACATTTCATCCCGCATAGGATCATAAATTACGCCAACCATTCCAATGGAATCAACCACAAGTCCAATAGACACTGTACACGCTGGTAACCCACGGATGAAGTTCAATGTACCATCAATTGGATCGACAACCCATAGCAACTCTTTGGTCGCCTGTTCCACAGCAAGAGCTGCCGCAGTTGCTCCAGGCGCAACCGATTCCTCACCTAACATCGCGCTCGTAGGATACGCCTGTTGTAATACTTCATAGATCGCTTCCTGACAGGCTTTATCTACTTCTGTCACAAGATCATGCGGCGAAGATTTTTGCGAAGTTTGCGCTGGCCTCCCAATCCATCGGCGAATCTGTTCTCCTGCTACGCGGGCGGCATCTTCGGCTACATGTTGTGCATGGTTAAAATCCACAAAACACACCCCTTTTTGCTTCTACAGTCAGTTGAGATCTGACGTAAATTATACAACAAGTGGTGCTCATCTACACAAAACAGTCGATAGGCAAAGCTTAGATATTCGACACGATTTTTAAGCTTTTCACGTGAAACGAAGCACTCTAGCTATACAAGTTGACCTTGTACGTATACTTTAGACACATGTGAAACCCCATAGTGCGTCAACACATATTCTGGATTAGGGGCATCAAAGATCACCACATCAGCAGACCTTCCCGGTCGCAATACTCCAGACATGTGGCCGCGATTAATTGCACAAGCTGCATTTCTTGTCGCAGCTACAAAAACCTCCTCAGGAGTCATGCGAAGCGTCAGTAGAGCTAAGCTCATCGTGAGTGAGAAGTTTTCAGACGGTGAGGACCCTGGATTATAATCTGTCGCGATAGCAACGCCAAGTTTTGCCTCATCCATCATAAAACGAGCGCGAGCAGGTTGTTTTTGTAAATAAAATGAAGTCCCTGGTAAACATACGGCGATCACTCCAGCTTCCGCCATAGCGAGTAACCCTTTGTCACTGGCTGCAAGTAAATGGTCTGCAGACACTGCACCTAGCTCTGCTGCTAACTCAGCACCACCAAGTGCCACTAACTCATCCGCATGAATTTTTAATTTCATACCTTCGTTTTTTGCAGTCTCTAAGAGATAGCGACCCTCCTCTAGAGAAAAAGCGCCTTCATCCACAAACACATCAGCAAACTCTGCCCCTTGTTTATGTAACTCCACATACATGTCTGCGAGTTCCTGAATCAATTGATCGCGATCACCACGTCGATCTGTGGGCACAGCATGCGCAGGCATAGCCGTATGCACAAACCTCAGTGCCATACTGAGTTCCAAAGCCTTCGCCACACGCAGTTGTTTGAGCTCATCAAGCACATTCAATCCATACCCTGTCTTAGCCTCGACGGTAGTGACTCCAAAGGATCGCATCCGCAATGCACTTTGGTGTGCTTGCTCATACAATTCCCGTTCTGACCGTTCTCGAGTCATAGAAACAGTGCTCATAATGCCGCCGCCCGACCGCAAGATATCTAGGTAATCTGCACCTTTTAACCGTAAAGGCAATTCATGTTCACGCGATCCACCGTGTACAAGATGCGTATGTGGATCGATAAAGCCTGGGCAAACAAATCCCTGATGGGCATCTACAACCTCAGTGGCTCCATCTATGAGTCCCCGAAGCTCCTTACTTTTCCCAACGGCCATAATCATTCCTTCATCATCGATGGCAATCGCCGCATCAGTCATAGCCCCCACGTCTCGCATCGCATCGCGTCCACACAACGGCTGTGCATCTGCCTGCTCACTATCGGAACTCATCGTCCACAATAAACCAATATGATCGATCAACCTTTTTACACGCCTCATAAGTAACCTCCCTAGTCTCCCCATGAAAATGCCCCAGTGCAAAGAGTGCACTGGGGGCCACACGTTACACATGTACATCTTGCACCCATCTCAAACTATGCGTACTTCCGACTCGTATACGCTCAGATCATCAGATACTACTCCCACATCGGCACTCGGACGCCGCGCTCCTTGGCTACCTGTTCTGCACGCTCATATCCTGCATCGACATGTCGAACCACGCCCATACCAGGGTCGGTTGTAAGCACCCGTTGTAATTTGCGAAAGGCACGCTCTGATCCATCTGCCACGACAACCATGCCGGCATGAATGGAGTATCCCATTCCCACACCACCACCATGATGAACAGAAATCCAAGAACCACCTGCCGCAGTATTGAGCAGCGCATTTAAAATAGGCCAGTCAGCTACGGCATCACTACCGTCTTTCATACTTTCCGTTTCGCGATTAGGAGATGCAACTGAACCTGCATCCAAATGATCGCGTCCAATCACGATGGGCCCTTTTAATTCACCCTTTTTAACGAGTTCATTCATAGCTAAGCCAAACTTCACACGTTCACCATAACCCAACCAGCAAATCCGCGCAGGTAGTCCCTGAAAAGCAACTTGTCGCTGCGCTTTTTCAATCCACGTGCGCAAATGAGTGTCTTCTGGAAATAGTTCAAGCACCAGCTCATCGGTCCGTTTAATATCTTCTGGATCACCAGATAATGCAGCCCAGCGAAATGGACCCTTCCCTTCGCAAAATAGTGGGCGAATATAAGCTGGAACGAATCCCGGAAAATCAAACGCATCTTTTACGCCTTCATCAAACGCCACTTGGCGAATATTATTCCCATAATCAAAAACGATAGATCCGCGTTGTTTCATGTGTAGCATCAAGCGCACGTGCTCTGCCATACTTGCTTTTGATCGTGCAAGATAAGTCTCAGGATCTGCTGTACGTAGGCGATCCCCCTCTTCTAGCGACAATCCTTGTGGTAAATATCCATAGAGCGGATCATGTGCAGACGTTTGATCGGTTACAAAATCAGGAATGATACCTCGTTCAAGCAATGCTTTGTACACATCCACTGCATTCATATGGACAGCAACTGAAAGCGGTTGTTTGTTAGCTACTGCATCACGCACAAGTACGAGAGCTTCATCGAGATTTCGTGCTAACACATCCAAATACTTAGTTTCTAGACGCCGTTGTATACGGTGCATATCTACTTCAGCAATCAATGCCACGCCATCGTTCATCGTCACTGCAAGCGGCTGTGCACCACCCATACCGCCAAGGCCTGCAGTCAAAGTCCACGTCCCTGCAAGTGTGCCTCCTTTATGTTGTCTTGCAGCCTCTGCAAATGTTTCAAAGGTGCCTTGCAAAATTCCTTGTGAGCCAATATAAATCCAACTACCGGCCGTCATTTGCCCAAACATCATAAGCCCTTTTTGATCGAGTTCATCAAAATGTTTCCAATTGGCATAAGCCGGTACGAGCATAGAATTTGCCAGTAGAACTCGTGGCGCATCTTCGTGCGTCCGAAATACACCCACTGGCTTACCCGATTGAATTAAAAGAGTCTCGTCATTTTCTAATGTGCGCAATGCTCGCACGATCGCATCATATGCTTCCCAGTTGCGCGCCGCTTTTCCCCGTCCACCATAAATCACGAGATCCTCTGGCCGTTCTGCTACCTCTGGATCGAGGTTATTCATTAACATGCGCAGCGCAGCTTCTTGTTCCCAACCCTTACAAGACAGCTCACTACCACGCGGTGCCCGAATCATGCCACGAGTAGATACAACCATTCAACTCATCCTCTCCGAAACGCTAAGTACAATGATCCATGACCACACATACACGTAACTCTTACCTTACCACTATGCTAGCACAGTCAATTTTGTCTTGCAATTACGTCAATTGAATAGTAGCATTTATTTCAGTCATTTTTATGAATCATTCCATTCACAAGGGAGCCTGTCGTGAACCAACCATCTAGCGTCCCATCCACTCTCGAACAATGGTGGCATATCGCGCGTCACAGTTCAGATGTCAATCGCCTGATTGTTTTATACCTAGAAACTCACTATCGCAAAGCTGCCTTTATGACCTCTGCCGAATTGGCAAAGGAAGTCGGTGTAAGTCAAGCCTCGATCTCACGATTTGCGAGTCTACTCGGGTTTTTAGGATATACAGACTGGAATAAAGCGATGCAACAACTGATACGCCAAGAGCTCTCAGCGACCGAACGGCTATGGTTTGCCAATCATCCACAAAGTGATGAAGGAGACCGAGTGGTTCAAAGTGAGCAACATAATCTCGAACAATTACTACTCATCACAAATTCTGCAGCTTTCTCTGCACTAGCAACACAGATGGCTACCGCCCGTCAGGTGATTTTTGTTAGTGCTCGCGCATCAGCTACGCTCATGCCCTATGCGCACTATTTTCTGAGTAAAGTCCGCCCACAAGTATATCAGGCTCACCCGGGCGATACGCTGTGGGAACATCTTCCTATCGCAGAAGTAGACCGTGAATTGATCGTGGTACTTGGATTCCCTCGCTATCCTCGCATTCTCGTAGAATGGCTACAAGAAGTGCGAAAACAACCTTTTACGATCGCCGTCATAACTGACCATGAAGCCTCTCCATTGGCACGCTATGCAGATATTACGCTCGCTGTTCCTGTAGCCACAGCATCCCTCTTTGATTCGTACGCGGCACCAATGACTGCAATTAATTTATTGATTCGCGAGGTAGCACAACAAACAGCTACTCAAAGTCAAAACCGCCTGCAAGCACTAGAATACATCGATCAAACGAAACAAACCTACTATACAGAACCATAGTTTATATTCTTGAAAACTTGTATTAAAGGGGACATGTTGATGAAAATGATACCTCCTCGCTGTTCAATGGAGCGCTTTGCAGAGCGCTTTGAACGCGTCTCACGAATTGGTTCCACAGGCGATGGCGGCGTCCATCGCCCGTTTGGTAGTACTGCTGATCTAGAACTTCGCCATTTGCTACAGACCATAGCGCAAGATGAAGTCGGACTCGCAGTGCATGTGGATCCCATCGCAAATATCTGGGGTATACACGCAGGCTGTGAACAACTACCTGCTATCGCGCTCGGATCTCATCATGACTCTGTCCCCTATGGCGGACGGTTTGATGGACCACTAGGCATCCTTGTCGCATTAGAAGTCATCCAAACGCTCAAAGAACACGGCTTTCCAAACCGTCATCCACTCGCTTTTATTTCGTTTACTGCAGAAGAGCCTAATCCCTTTGATCTCTCTACCATGGGCAGCAGAACGGTTACAGGCCGACTAACGAAAGAACAACTGCATACATCTAAAGACTGGGATGGTCGATCCCTGCAAGAAGCCATTGCAGCTGCTGGTGGTAATCTCGCTCGCGTACACGAATCACACTTGTCAGCAAGCGATCTCTTTGCTTTCTTAGAGCTACATATCGAACAAGGTCGTCGCCTAGAACAGGCTAACATCCCCCTTGGCGTCGTGAATGGCATCTGCGGTATTTACCGTGAACACGTGACGATCCTAGGTGAAGCAAACCACGCTGGTACCACCATGATGCGCGATCGTCACGATGCGCTGCTAGCTGGTGCAAAAGTAGCGTTAGCACTAGAAGCCTTGATCAAAGAATCCCATCGAGATGATCTCGTCGGGACAGTCGGACGCTTTGCTATAACGCCAAACGCTGCTAACATCATTCCTGGCACCTGTGATCTTGTGGTCGAAATTCGTGGTGCTACGACTGAGGACATGCACGCCACTGCTCGGTCATTTGCACAAGCAACAGCAGCTATCGAAGCTGAATACGGCGTTTCTATCACTCGAGAAATCTTATTAGACCAAGCGCCACAGCCCCTAGCTCACGATGTAATCGAGTTGTTACAGCATGCGGCACAAGAGCAATCCACACCATACAGCACCTTATTTAGCATGGCTGGACACGACGCTACACACATCGCGAGTTTTACACGTGCAGGAATGCTATTTGTTCCAAGCATCGGCGGGAAAAGCCATTGTAAAGAAGAACTCACCGATCTTCAGGACGTAGCACCTGCTATCCAAGTATTCATTCAAACCGTCATGGAATTAGATCAACGGTAATTTTGTTTAGCTCATTTTTACAGATGAAAGGATGAAGATCATGATTACTCTCTACAAAGCAGATTACGCATATATCGCAGGACAATTCGAACAAGATCGCACGATTGCTGTACAAGATGATCTGATTATTGCTATTGGACCCTTTGCCGTACTACGTGCAAACTATCCTGATGCTCCTCTTATTGACTGGTCTGGATACGCTATTATGCCAGGTGCCATCAATGCGCACAATCACTCTTTTCAAAGTTTATTGCGAGGCATTGCAACAGATGAGCCCTTCTTAGTATGGCGTGACCAAGCACTGTACAAATACACACCTGCACTCGATGCAAAAACGCTCTATGCTGGAGCATTACTCGCTTTTGGAGAAATGTTGCAATATGGTGTGACCACTGTAACTGACTTTTTCTATGTACATGGCAATGGAACAGAGAATGACGAAGCCATCATGCAGGCAGCAGATGATCTTGGCATTCGTTTTGTGATGGCACGCACCATGTACGACTGGTCAGGTGCCCCTTTATCCTACCGCGAGACCGTTTCAGACGCCGTGTTACGAACGCGCACACTTGCTAAAAAGTACGATGCACACCCACGGATTAGCGTTCATCCAGCACCACATAGTCCTCATGCTGCATCACCTGAGATGATCAAAGCAGGTCATCGTCTAGCACAGGAACTCGATACTCCCTTCCACATTCATGTAGCTGAAGAAATGTTTGAAGTGAACGATATTTTACGCGATTATGGCGTACGTCCCATTCACTATCTAGACCAGCTAGGGGTTGTCGATGACTCGATGATCGCTATTCATCTTGTTTGGCTAGAACAAGATGAGATCGATTTGCTAGGCGCACGCCGCGCGTCTCTAGCCTACTGCCCATCAAGTAATATGTTTTTAGCAGATGGTGTCACGAAAATTCCAGAACTACTACAAGCTGGAGTGCGCATCGGGCTTGGCACAGACGGTGCTTGTAGCAACAACCGCACAAGTGTATTTGAAGAAATGCGCATGACTGCGCTCTTGCAAAAAGTACACCGCCTAGATGCCACAGCCATTCGTGCAAGCGATACGCTTTTAATGGGAACACAGGCTGGTGCAGACATGTTGCGCCTTCGCACAGGCCAATTAACCCCCACTTATCTTGCAGATTTCATAGCAATCGATACCACAGATTTATCTCTACAACCATTTGCGAAAGAACTACTCCCAGCCCATGTTGTCTACAGCATGCAACCAACGGCCATTAAGCGAGTCGTCGTAGCTGGCAAGGAGGTGATGCGAGACGGCACGCTGCTTACTGTCCATCAAGAGCGCATTCGTACTTTAGTCGCTGAGGCACAAGAACATTTTGCCCGCATCTAATTCTTTTCTCACAACACACATTTTGTAGGAGGGAAGTTTATGAACGTTGAACAACGCACGATCGGATTCGTACCAGAATCCGATCGCCGTGGAAAACCTTCTAGTTTGTTTGCCATCTGGTTTTCTGCCAATATGCAAGTAACGACAGTCGTCACAGGTGGCCTTGCTATTATTCTCGGGCTCAATTTGCTTTGGGCCATAATTGCCATAGTACTTGGCAACCTTATTGGTGGCATTTTCATGGCACTTCACTCTGCCGAAGGCCCTAGACTTGGCATTCCGCAGATGATCCAGTCACGAGCCCAATTTGGCGTTATCGGTGCCATATTGCCTCTCATTTTGGTGATACTTATGTACATTGGTTTCTTTGCTTCAAGTGCAATATTAGGCGGAGAAGCACTAACCTCGTTGCTTCACATTCCTTTCGCCGCCTCCATTATTATTGCAAACTTCGCAACCTTCTTGCTAGTCGTATACGGATACGACATGATTCATCGCTATGAGCGGGTAGTATCCTATTTATTCACTATTGTCTTTTTCTTTTTAACTATCAAACTATGTACTGCACCTTCTTTTTCTGCAAGTCTCCACAATCACAGCTTTGACTTTGGACCATTTTTCCTCGTTCTCTCTATTGTCGCGACTTGGCAAATTACATATGCACCTTATGTAGCTGACTATTCTCGATATTTGCCAAAAGATACATCAATCTCAAGTACCTTTTGGTATACCTATCTTGGTTCTGTGATCGGAAGTATGTGGATGATGATCTTAGGAGCTGTAGGAGCACAAACTGCATCACAAGCATTTAATGCAAGCGCATCAAATTACATTGCATCCATTGCAGGACCTCACTTATCCTGGATAGTCGATCTAATCATTCTACTTGGTATTATCGCTGTCAATGTACTTAATCTTTATGGAGGATTTATGTCTATTACTACAACCGTGAGTGCGTTTTCTAAAATTGGCTTTACAAGCGCTTCTCGCACAAGTATCAGTGGCATCATCGCAATTCTTGGGACAGCCATTGCCATTTGGGGACAAGGTGACTTTTTAAATAACTACTCTAATTTCTTGCTTTTACTTCTCTACTTCTTAGTTCCATGGACAGCCATTAACCTTGTCGATTTTTATTTTGTACGCCATGGTCACTATGATATTGATGCTATTTTTCATTGGCAAGGTACATACGGTGCAGTCAATTGGATCGCAATCATCGCTTATGTAGTAGCCATTGCTCTAGAATTCCCATTTATGAATACCGCGTTATATGTAGGACCCATTTCTAAATACTTAGGTGATGCTGATTTTGCTTGGCTTGTTGGACTCATCATTTCAGCTGTACTTTATTACTTTCCCATGAAAATGAAAATACATTCTCAGCAGAATCATTTACCCATGTAACAAGCATACAACAAACAGGTGAACGCTATAGTTAGCGTTCACCTGTTTGTATTCTCCATTCAAACATACATTGGAATAGAAAATGAACCTCGTAGATACAAAAGTTCTTCAGCTAACATTTCTATTTCTTCAGATAAACTACGATCTTCTACCACACTTGGTACTCGCGTTCGAATCGCATCATACAATTGCCTTGTGCGTGGTGCAAGGCGATCCTCAACCTGCTGTAATGCAACTGCTTGCGCTGCTGCAATTGCCTCAATAGCAAGTACTCTTGATGTATTGGAGACTATTTCATCTACTTGGCGCGCTGCAGTCGTACCCATCGATACGTGATCTTCCTGACCTGCAGATGAAGGGATCGAATCCACACTCGCAGGATGTGCTAGCACTTTATTTTCTGAAACAAGCGATGCTGCAACATATTGCAGGATCATAAGACCAGAGGATAAACCGGGATTCTGGGCTAGAAATGCGGGCAATCCACTTAAATTCGGATTGACCAAACGCTCCACGCGGCGTTCTGAGATATTAGCCATCTCTGCCACGCCAATCTTTAGAAAATCCATGGCAAGCGCTACTGGTTGCCCATGAAAATGACCACCTGATATGACTTCTTTAGAGCCAGCAAAAACAAGTGGATTATCTGTTGCAGCATTTAATTCCACTTCGAGCACACCGCGTACATAATCTAAGACTTGACGACTGGCTCCATGAACTTGTGGCATACACCGCAAACTGTAGGCATCTTGTACACGTAGTTCCCCTTGTGTCGTTGTTAGTTTGCTTCCATCAACCCATTCGCGCAAAGATGTAGCTGCTGACTCCTGCCCAGGGTGTGGACGAAGGGCATGCACATTCTTTGCAAAAGCATCTCGAACACCTTGAAGTGCTTCAAAGGTAAGCGCACCAATACCATCCGCTAACTTGATAATATGTTCTGCCTTACTCCATGCGAGTGCACCAATCGCTGTCATAGCTTGGGTCCCATTGATTAACGCCAATCCTTCTTTTGCTTGCAATACGACAGGTTCTAATCCAGCTCGCTGTAATGCCTCTTTACCAGAATACCACGTACCTCGATACTCAGCCCTACCCTCACCCATAAGCACAAGCGCGAGGTGTGCGAGTGGTGCAAGATCCCCGCTTGCTCCAAGTGATCCTTGTTCTGGAATATAGGGGTGAACACCACGTTGTAAGCAATTGACAAGAAGTTGAAGCGTTTCTTGACGAATGCCTGAGTATCCTTTGGCTAGTGCATTTGCACGCAACAACATCATAGCGCGAACCACAGGCATAGACAGCGGTTTTCCTACTGCACAGGCATGACTACGAATCAGGTTTTTTTGTAATTTTACAGTATCCTCTTTGGCAATCGTCACTTCAGAAAGCCGTCCAAAGCCCGTATTCACACCATATACAGGTTTACCTTCCAGCACCAAATCCTCAATAAGTTCTCTACTTTGGCGAATCCGTGGCCATGCATCCTCTGCAATATCAATCTCTATATCAACCGTTCCACTAGCTCCAATATCTGCTGTGGCAATTTCCCATACTTCATCTAAGGTAAGCATATCTCCACTTAGTAGAATTTGTTTCATAACCTTCACTCCTTTACTGAGTCAGAGACAAAAAAATCGGCCACCTGATAAGATCCCTCTTATCAGGTGGCCCGTAATACCGATATGCGGTTGTGATGAACACTGTCTATGCGGCCTCATCATATCCCCGCCCTTCATATCCTTATATCATACGCGTTCTCTTGGATTGCTGTCAAACCTATTACTACACGAACCTTTCAACCACTCAGATGCATATACAATCATCTACACGTAACGTACAAACCATTCGCTCATATAGCGATAGCGTTCCACTCGAAGTGATGGAATCCCCGTACGTGATAGATCGTGACTTGATTTTGGAAAGCGAATGAAAGACACCTCTTTATCTAACATCTTTAGTGCCACATACAATTGTTCTGCCTGTTCAATTGGACAACGAAAATCCTCTTCTCCATGCAAGATTAAGAGCGGAGTTTCTACATTGGATACATACTTCATCGGGGAATGTTCCCATAATTGTTCTATATCTGTCCACGGCGTCTCATACGACGACCACTTCATCTCCCATTCAGTAAAAAAGTAGCCAATATCACTCACCCCATGAAAACTGATCCAATTAGAGATCGACCGCTGAGTGACGGCTGCTTTAAACCGATTGGTGTGACCGACTATCCAGTTAGTCATAAACCCACCGTAGGATCCACCTGTGACACCAATACGAGTGGCATCAAGTGTCACATCTTGCTCCAAGGCATGATCTAAAAGTGAAAGAAGATCTTCATAATCTTTACCGCCGTAATCACCGCGACACGCATCGACGAACGCTTGCCCATATCCACTGCTGCCACGCGGATTACCGTATATAACCACGAAACCCAATGCAGCTAGCAGTTGAAATTCAAAGACAAACGAATGCGAGTACATGGCATGAGGACCTCCATGCACTTCTAAAATAACAGGCTGTAACCCAGTTCCTACACTTTGAACAGGGGGTGTTACTTTAAATCCTTGAAGGGCTTGACCATCCTTTGCAACTGCAGTAAATGTAGTGACTGTGGCAAGTTCTTTTTCGGCAAGCCAGGCATTGGTCATAGTCAACCTTCGCTCTGCACCACCATGTAGGGAGCGCACAAAGAGATCATTAGGACAGGTTGGATCTGTGGCTACAAATACTAGATCCCCTGTCTTTGCACAAAAGTCGAACGAGTAGATCTCCCGCTCACCTTCAACCAATGTTTTATGTACACCATCTACAGTAAACATCGCCAAAGCTACGGCACCGTGTGCACTATAAGGTGCGATCACTGCCCGACCATCTGACGTAAAGAGCGGACCTGGTACACTTTCATGACCGCGCATATCACTCATACCATCAGCTGATAGTCCATAAGGAAATTGTTCTGAAACCAGCGGTCGTATTTGTTTTTCATTATCAATGAGATACATCGTTTGCTGCGTGGCCCCTTGAAACTTCATATCGTGACCAAAAACGGCGATGCTTTGGCCATCTGGAGCATAGACAGGAGCATAGAGTGCACGCGTACCATCGGTCAGGCACATTTTTTCTTGCGTAGCGAGTTCAAGTGTATAAATATCACTAAAAAAATTTCGATCATCTAGTTTTGACTGCGACGAATAGACGATCTTTGTACCATCTGGCGAAAAAGAGAAATCAGATATAGAAACTTCTCCATCTGTCAGTTGTGTTACTTTCCCTGTAGCAATCTCTAGCCATACCAACTGAGATGTCTTTTGATCCCACAATCCCGATCCATCAGCTTTATAATGTAACCGATGAACTTCATAGGGAAGAATGGCATCCTTCTCCTTGCTAGTGGGAGAACCACCAGCTGTTTCAGATGCAATCTGTGTGTCCACAATAGCCACTTTTTCATCGCTTTTCAATTGCACCAACAACGCCATGTGAGTGCGGTCCGGTGCCATCTTTGCCATGCGGACGCCACCTTTCACCGCACTTACCTGACGAGCTTCCCCACCTGTAAACGGCAATAAAAATACTTGTTGCTCTCCCGAAACTCTATCCGATAAAATCACCATCTCATCATTTGTCACATCGACCAATCGATCCTTGTGTTCACCCTGCGTAAACATACGTATCTCATCTGTCCTAAGATCTACTACGGCCATGCGCGACTTATACCCTTTGTGATCTTCTGTAACTGTCTTTAAGGTATATACGACTCGATCCCCATCTGGCGTAATTCGAGGAGTTCCAATCCATTCAAATTGATATAAATCTTCTCTTTGTAACAATGTCTTTTTCACTAGCGATTCCTCATTTCACAAAGTATGTACTCATCTATTTCGCTATTCGAAATGGATCTCCTGCAAGTCTGTACAGATATTACGCAAAAATATATACTAGTTAATATGTTAGCAAAGATTTGCACAAAGGGGGATATAATATGTTAGAAAAGTCGGCGCTTGAACAAGAAATGATCCGCCTGCGTGCGATTAATCAGCTCCTGCATGCCACGCGCAACTCTCTACAGACCTCAGACATCCTCACTGCAGTACGCGATCAAATATATCCCCTCGTTGCATTTGACCGCATCGGAATTTTACTTGCAGAGCCTAAAGGGAAGTACTGTATCGTTCATGAACTAGTGACAAAGGATGGATTATCCTGTAGTGCTCCTGGCGATATTATGCAGATCGAAGGCACTGCGATCGAGTGGGTATTTCGCGAACAACAAACTCATATCAATCAGAACTTGGCACAGCAGCAAGAATTTCTTGAAGATCCTTTTTTGTATGAGCAATCCATTCAAGCCATCCTACGCATTCCATTGTGTAGATCAGAAGAAACTTTTGGCATTATTACCGTGAAATCCACAGAACCACATCACTTTACGCCGGAAGATATCGCATTATTGGAAGATGTGGCAGCCCATTTATCAGCAAGTTTATATACATTAAAAGTACTCATGGAATTAAAGCTCCAAGCAACGACCGATGGCTTGACCGGTGTGTTTAATCGTCGCGCCTTGCATATGATTCACGATCGTGAAAGTTTGATCTCCTTCATGGATACTTTTGTCATAGAACATGCAGTTGATTATGTTGACAATGCGGCTGTTCTTATGATTGATATCGATGAATTTAAACTTTACAATGATACTTATGGTCATGATCAAGGAGATCAAAGACTGATTGCATTTACACAAATTCTGCGTTACTCCACACCTGGTCACCAATTAATCTTTCGGTATGGCGGAGATGAGTTCATTATTTTACTCCCCAATGCAAGCAAAATTGATGCTCACAACATGTCTACAAAAATCCGCCAATCCGCATTAAAAACAGGCGATCATAAAGGTGCGCCGATATCCGTCAGTATTGGTGTCACACATGCACCTTGGGCTGAATTTAGTAATCTTGTTCGCTCCGCAGACGAAGCGATGTACGTCCACAAAAGGAAGCGTCAAGTTGTGACAACAGATGTTGAGTTTTCATGAGTGCATAATTGAAAGGCGAGGTTCTTTTTGATTATTGAAGTTTGTGCATCCAATGAAATGTCCACATGGATACCAAAGTTAGAAGCGCATAACATAGAAGTGATCACATACTCATGCTTGGATCGCTGTGAGTCTTGTTTATTCCATGCATACGCTTACACAAATGGCAAACTCGTCGAAGATGCAGATGCAGAGATCGTTTATGCTGAACTACTACACATACAAGCAGATGAGGATCAGTTGTTTATAGATGAGGACTGGTAATGATGCAAGATGAGCTAGCTAAAGAACAGGCATACTTAGAATACATCAAAACGCATATCAGCCAAGCCGTAGCTAGTGCCAAAAATGGCATTAAGCAAACAAAAGAGTTCACAGAAATCGTTTTAAATACAGTCCTTCAAAATCAATCATTACAACTAGAAAAATCGAGATCACAGCCTTACTTCTCAAAGCTTGTATTTAGTGAACAGACAGCAAATCCGCAGAACGACAGTGGTAAAACAGAAGAACTCTACATAGGGAGATTTGGCTTATTTGATCGAGAGACGCTATCTCCCTATGTCATTGACTGGCGCTCTCCGATTGCCAATCTCTATTACGAGGATTCATTTAAAGCAATCAACATAAAAGTCGAACACGGCTATGAGTTAACTTTTGATGTTCACTTAAAGCGTCAGTTCGACCTCAAAGATGGACACTTAGTGCAATTTTTTGATAGCACTCAAGCGATCCGTACCAATGAACCACTCATTGAGAGATTACGCGCAAAATCAGAAGATCGACTCAAAGATATTGTAGAAACAATCCAGGCGGATCAAAACAGGATTATCCGATCAGATCCATACCAAGTATTAGTGGTTCAAGGCGTTGCAGGCAGCGGAAAAACGACAATCGCATTACATCGCCTTTCCTACCTTGCCTATCAACATAAACATGAAGAATCCTTTAACCGCTTTCTAATCGTAGGTCCAAATCAGCTTTTTATAGATTATATTTCTGACGTTTTACCCAATCTAGGCGTAGAAGGCGTACGCCAAACCACATGGGAATCATTGCTTCATAGTTATTTACCTAAAAAAGTTCGTATCACCTCACAACACAAAAAAGTTCACTCTCTCTATGAAATAGCACCAACAGATCAAGCTCGCATTGCAGCGCGTGCTTCATTACTGCGTGGTCATCTTGCGATGAAAGAATTAATCGATCGCTATGTCAATCACTTAGAACATACAGCCATTCCAGATGAAGATTTTGTGCTAGATCGAAACCATGTCATGACACGAGATGAAATTTCACGCAAATTTCATCACGACTTTGCACACTACCCCTATGTCAAACGACGAGAACGCCTTTTAACAGCACTCAAACAGTGGACAGCCGATTGCTTACTGACCATCGCAACAAACGTAGAGAAGCAATCCCATACCATGAGCTATACCGCCATGGATGAACATATCGCAAAATATAAAGTTCACTATGAACGCAAGTTACAAGCGTATAGCAAAAAGGTGAAAACAGCAGATATTTTCACTATGTACCGCACACTCCTAACCAGTTCAAAAGGCGTGGCATGGCTATTACACCATAGTGGACACAATGAGTGGATAGAAGATTTGCCAGGCATCGTTTTATATTACAAAGAGGTTTTGCTATCTAACCTTACATTTGAATGGGTGGATCTAGGGGGACTTTTTTATTTAACTGCACGCTTGCACGGATTAGAAAAACACAAGCCTTTTAGTCACATCATCGTAGATGAAGCGCAGGATCTAGGTGCCTTCCAACTTTACGTACTACGTCTTTTATGCAATCAAGATGCATTAAGTATTTTTGGTGACCTTTCCCAATCCATCTACACTTTTAAAGGGTTAACCGCATGGAGAGACATCCCTGGTGAGCTCTTTTCAAAACCTGTCCAATTTGAAGTATTGCAGCGAAGCTACCGTTCAACGATTGAAATCATGAATCTTGCCAATCACGTTCTCCAACATGTCCACCAACCAGATCAAGTACTAGCCATACCAGTCTTACGTCATGGGGAAAAACCTTGTCTAACACAGTGGTCATCACGTACTGAAGCACTCGAAGGAATAGTCAAACGGTTAACAACACTTCAAAATGACGGGTTACACAATATTGCCATTATCAGCAAAACGGCACAAGAGTGTACTCAGGTGGGAAAATGGCTTGCTAGTCACTCTCTTTCTATTCATGTGATTTCTGGTAAAGAGACACATTATGAGGGCGGTATCAGTGTAGTACCTATTTATTTTAGTAAAGGCATGGAATTTGATGCGGTCATCCTATTGAATCCTACAAATAAACACTATGTGCAAGATTCCCCTATCGACATCAAGCTACTCTATGTTGCTATGACACGTGCTTTACATCGATTATATATTGATTCATGGGAGCCACTTAGTGAGTTACTCTCTACCGATTCAACATTACTATCAGTAATCGAACCATAACAGAATGGGAAAGATCATTAAACCAATCTATCCTTAGTTAGATGTCCTTGGTATACTGAGTGTAAAATTCCAGAAAAAAGAAGAGTGACTCGATGACTTTTACTGATCAATTACGCCAGGCAGCAGATGATTTATGGAAAAAAAGCTTGACTCACCCATTTGTGATTGAAATCGCCGACGGAAGCCTCCCCACACAGAAGTTTAGCCATTATGTTCAAAATGATTCTTACTATCTTTCTGTGTTTGCTAGAGTACAATCGCGTGCCGCTTCAAAAGCACGCGACATGCATACGATCGCACGGCTTGCTGTGCATGCACAAAGCACCGTCGAGGCAGAACATCTACTGCATAAAACCTTTTTTAACCTATTAGACATTACACCTTCCCCTTCATTCATTCCTGCTCCTGCTGCATACGAGTATACGACACATTTGCTTTCCATATCGGCAGATGGAACACTGGGAGAAATCATTGCAGCTATCCTGCCTTGTTATTGGCTTTATTGGGAAATAGGAGAGAAATATCGCTATAGCCAACCCAATCACCCTATTTACGATCAATGGATTGCTACGTATGGCGACGAGTGGTATGGAAAGCTTGTAGATGAACAAATTTACTTACTCGATCAACTTGCAGAACAAGCTTCAGAAGAACAACAACATCGTATGAAACAACATTTCATGCGCTCCAGTTACTATGAATTGCGTTTTTGGGACATGGCATACCATCTAGAAGGATGGCCACAAGGCATGTAAGTATGATGGTTACAGAGAGAAAATGACTTGCTTCTCTCTGTAATTCATGGATACGTTCTTTTCCGCAAAAAGTATATAACTTATATTTAGTATGTATAATGATTAATTAACTAACTTTTATCAAGCCACTGTGCTACTATGTTTTTGGAGGGATACATTATGTCAAATGAACATTTATGTCCGAAATTCGAATCTGCCTTTGCATTACTCGGTAAACGTTGGACTGGTCTTATTATTCGCGTACTATTAGACGGTCCGAAACGATTCAAAGATATCTCAGATATGATCCCAAATATGAGTGACCGTATGTTGGCTGAACGCTTCAAAGAATTGGAAATTGCAGGGCTGATCACGCGCAGTGTATTCCCTGAGACGCCTGTTCGCATTGAGTACTCATTGACCGACAAAGGTAGGGCCTTAGAGCCTGTCATGGATCAAGTGCAATGTTGGGCCAATCATTGGATGCAATGATTGCTAGCCATTCTCGTCATACACTGCGTAAAGTACGCGGATACTATTTAATCAATGGTGTGGCTGGTGGTATTTTCGGTCCTTATTTATCATTACTTTTCATTCATAATGGATTTAATAGCACAAAAATCGGGGTTATACTTTCCGTTGCTACACTCATGGGGATCCTTGCACAACCAGTGTGGGGACAGATCGTAGATCGATTCCAGATGACGCGAAGCGCCCTTTTAGTAGGCTCTCTCATTCCTGCTTTACTCGTTGCCTTTTATAATTCAACTTGGTTCTACATGGTTCTTTTTATTGGAGTTACTTCATCACTATTTAGCGTTGCACAAACACCTATTGCTGATGCATACGCCGTTCGAACAGCGCGCGAAGCACAAACATCCTATAGTACTGTTCGGATCTTCGGGAGTTTCGGATATGCTGTGGGAGCTTATACAGCTGGTCTATTTTTAGCTCACATCTCAGTTGTATTTTTGTGGTTGCCCCGCGCCATCATTGGTGTAACAACAGCGCTTATTGCATTGACTCTACCTCGTCCAACGACTGCCATTGAATTTAAGCGTTCTGCACTTACAGGAATGCAACATTTTTTGGCCAATCGGCGTTTTTTATTATTTTTAGTAGGTGGCTTTCTACTCAGTGCAACGTTAACGTCATACGACACCTATTTTGCGCTTGCTTTTCACGATATAGGTGGTCCCTTTGATTGGACTGGTATCGCCTTTATGATCGCTTCGCTTAGCAATATTCCATCTATGCTCATCGCATCCAAATTAATTGTGCGATTAGGTCGAGAAAAAACGTTATTACTTGCTGCTCTTGCCTTTTGTACACGTTTTGCGGTGATGGCATGGGTTAAGATTCCATTAGTTGACGTCTTTATTCAAGTACTACACGGCGCTTCATTTGGCTTCTTTTATATTGCGGCGGTTGATTATGTTGCTTATATCTCCCCATCTGATCTGCAAGCGACAGGGCAAAGTATTTTCGGTATGGTATGTGGTGGCATCGCTGTTATGGTTGGAAATTTATTTAATGGTATATTATTGCATGCAGGTGGGCCAAGCCTTATGTACGGTGTTGGAGTCTTAGCAGCAGGCATTGCCGCGTGTTGCTTTTTTGTGCTTATTGTACTAAACCATCGTAAAAATAGACAGATATTACAAGAACTTCATTGATTGGAGGCGACAGTATATATGAGCAAAAAACCACAAGATACTCGCGTCGTCGTCGGGATGTCAGGAGGAGTGGACTCCTCCGTCACCGCTCTGCTTCTTAAAGAGCAGGGGTACGATGTTGTAGGCATGTTTATGAAAAACTGGGATGAAGTTGATGAATCTGGCGTATGTACAGCTGCTGCTGATTATGAAGATGTGCAGCGTGTGTGTGACCAACTAGACATCCCAAGTTATAGTGTTAATTTCGAAAAAGAGTATATGGATCGCGTTTTTCAATATTTTTTAGACGAATACGAACGTGGACGCACTCCAAATCCAGATGTGATGTGTAACCGTGAAATTAAATTTAAAGAGTTATTGCAAAAAGCATTAGCCATTGGAGCCGATTATCTGGCGACAGGTCACTATGCGACATTGCGCGAACGAGAAGGCGAGTGGCTACTCGGGCGTTCACTTGATCAAACAAAAGACCAAACCTACTTTCTTCACACAGTTGAACAGAGTGCATTTGCAAAGACCCTTTTTCCGCTTGGACAACTAAAGAAAACGGAAGTCCGTGACATCGCGTTACGCTCTGGCCTTGCCACCGCTAAAAAAAAGGATAGTACAGGTGTTTGTTTTATCGGCGAACGCAATTTTGGTGAGTTTCTCAGTCGCTACTTCCCCGCTCAACCAGGTGAGATGCGGACCATGTCTGGAACCCTGATTGGAACGCACCAGGGACTCATGTATTACACCATCGGACAACGGCATGGGCTTGGTATCGGTGGATCAAACGGGAGCGGTGAGCCTTGGTTTGTCGTCGACAAGGATATCCATAAAAACATCCTCTATGTCGAGCAAGGATTTCATAACCCACACCTTTATTCAGAGGGATTAATTGCCTCTGATGTGCACTTTATTTCTAATGAGTCACTACCATTCGCAGATACATTTCGATGCACGGCAAAGATTCGCTATCGACAACCTGATCGTAACGTAACTGTCACTCGTTTACCTAACGGCGAGTATCAAGTGCAGTTTGACGAGAAAGAACGCGCTGTAACTCCCGGGCAGTCGGTTGTGTTTTATGCAGATGATCTATGTTTAGGCGGTGGCGTAATCTCACATCCATTAAAAGTTTTAACATGAGCATTTTCTGTATAGCAACAATAGACTCCTTGTTTTATAGTGAAGAGACATATCATAATCGAGCACTACAAACATAGAGCAAGGACGAGGGCATATGAGGCATCCTATTCGGACAAAATCTTTACAAGTTGGTTTTATCGTGCTAGCAGGGGTCGTTTTGTTTCGGATTTGGCACATCCAAACTGCAGATCAATTTCTTAAAGTTCGCGCACAATCACAATGGGAGGCACAAGACAGTGTCCAACCTATGCGCGGCTCAATTTATGATGCAAATAATGGAATTTTGGCGTATGACGCACCATCTTACGATATGGATATTGATCTCCAAGCGATTCAATCTCAAAGTCAAACGAAACGATCTGAACTTGCACAAGGTCTTGCACAATTGACAGGTGCACCAGTTTCCACCATGACATCTGAACTAGATCAACCAAATACGATTTGGTTACGCATGTATCCCTATCTTGTTCATGTACCTCTATCTACAAAAGAGTCTGTGCTACACTTGTTTTCACAACTTGGCATGTCAAACGATGTACACCCGTATAAAACGTATGAGCGAATATACCCAGATGGTACATTTGCCTCAGAAGTCATCGGATTTACAGATCAACATGGACATGGTGCCGCTGGAGTAGAATTACAATACAACAAGTACTTAGCTGGCGTACCTGGCATTTCAACGTTCACTCAAGATACTTTTGGTGATCCTGTTCCTTTTGATCCGATAACCGTTAAACCTGTCCAAAATGGCGATAATGTTTATTTAACGATTAACTCTGTCATTCAGCACTACGCAGAACAAGCACTTGCTGTCGTTCAACAGCGTTTTTCTCCGGCACACGCAGCTATTATTGTCGCTGACCCAACTACGGGTGCCATTCTGGCGATGGCTACGATTCCTAATTACAATCCAAACTACTTTTGGAAATACCCAAGTTCAACTCTCGATACAAACTGGGCGATTTCCGATCCATTTGAACCAGGAAGTACGTTTAAGACAGTTACTTTGACTGGTGCACTTGCGACACACAGTATACAGCTCAATCAAACGTATATGTCAGGGGTAGATGTAGTCGATGGCGTACCTATTCACGATTGGGACGTATACGGTTGGGGTCGTTTGACGTATCTACAGGCCATGATTTACTCGAGTAATGTTGGATTCATTCATATTGGACAAGCTGAAGGTGTACAAAATTTTTATCATTATCTCAATCTTTTTGGCATGACCCGTAAAACAGGGATTGACCTTCCAGGAGAGGGTAATCCAATCATTTTCCCTGAGGCCAATTTAAATCCAGTTGATTTTGCTACCATGACATTTGGGCAAGGCTTAGCGGTCACCCCCATCCAGCAAGTAGCGGCTGTAGGTGCAATTGCAAATGGTGGTAATTTATTGACTCCTTATGTCGTACAAAAAGTAGTCAGTCCAACTGGTCAAGTGGTATACGATCACCACATACAAGTCGTCGATCATGTCGCTTCCGCATCTGTCATGCAACAAGTGACAAATGCCATGGTGCAAGTAGTCAATGAAGATCCGCAAGGAAATGTCGGCGAACTACCAGGTTACACGATTGCAGGTAAAACAGGTACTGCACAGATTCCAAAACCTACGGGTGGATATTATAAAAATTTATATAACTTATCCTTTATCGGATTTGTTCCAGCACACCACCCACAACTTGAAATTTATGTGACTGTTAGTGAGGCGCACAACACAGGTCAGTGGGGAGATTGGGTAGCGACTCCTGCAGCACGCTATGTCTTACAAAAATCTCTTGCTTACTTGGACATTCCACCGCACACTTCATCAACTACAACTGTAACTCATCAATCACCATATATAACAACGCCAAATGTCGTAGGCTTACCTGTACAGACAGCTATCACCATATTGGAGCGAGCAGGTTTTCAAGCACATGAGATTGGGGCAAGTGGACGAGTCGTTCGCCAGTGGCCTGCAAAACAATTCAAGGCAGCTCCTGGATCCAATGCATGGGTATTAACACCATCTAATCAAATTGCAGGAAAAGTTCAAGTGCCTAATCTTACAGGTATGCTCATGACCGAGGCGATGCACGTATGCTCCCTTCTTGGCATTCAAATCATCCCAAATGGTGCGGGTTATGCGCTCTCGCAAAACGTGACACCAGGTCAGTATATACCCGTTGGAAGTACGCTAACTGTCACATTTGGCCCCACTCCCTAAATCGATTGTAGTTCAATATGCATGTCATGGAACAGGAGCGATAAAAGGTTGGAAACTACAACGACCACATGCAAATCATGTGGTTCAGAAATACCCTTTCACCAGGGTTATGTAACATGGTGCGAATGTGGCTGGCATCTGGAACTGCCTCTAGAGTGGAAAGAAAATAAGTCATTAAAAAAGTGGTATCAGCGCGTTGCAGAAGTGCATCAAGACATGATCGCTCAATCACACGCGCACGTTCATTTTAAAGGACCACAGCGATTTGTAGTAACCATGACGATCATTGTTGTTATCTCTCTAGCGATCTACATTGGTCTTGCAATTGCCTTATTTCAGGTACACCTATGGCTTGTCACTCTTTTGGGATTGCTTCTCATTGCAGGGCTACTCATTCCTATACAAGCAGCATGGAAATTTCCAAGTTCTACGAATACAATCATTGATCGCAAACATGCACCGCTCACTTTTGAACAGATGGATCAACTTACAACGACACTTGACACTGCTCCCATTCACCATATATGCATAGAACAACATGGATTTCATATACGCGCCACGCAACCATGGCTACGACGCACAACCGTTTTGACCATCAGTCTTCCCTTGTTATCCATGCTAGATGATGAACTGTTGCTTCTTAGCATGGCACGAGAACAGCTTATTCAGCATTCCTGGCATCACTCTCGAATCGCGAGTGGTCAATGGGCACAAATTATGTTAGATACGGCCTATGAAATCATCATGAACGAGACGCATGCAGAGCATTTAGGAGTTCCAGATGAGCCAGAGCAAGAAGACAATTTGACAGATCAATATCGAACGGTCGTTCGACATGCAAAACGCCGCTCAATGATTCGTTCCTTTCGCCTACTGTCTATTCCATTTGCACTCATTCCAAAATCACTTTCTGGCATGATGGCACAACAACTTACGCTTTTAATTCATCAGTCCATCTATGAAGTAAACGCAAAGGTATCTGAACGTTTTGGCGACCAAGTATGGATGCGTTATATTCAGATGTTGAGTTTAGCCGAACCTATTGCCTATTACTCTAACGTTTTACCAAAAGATATGGGACGAGTAGCGCACAAAGACGCTGTTTTAAACACATTATCCACAATGCCAGAGCGAGAACGCGAACGACTTTTGCGCACGGCACCAGAGGATGGACTCATACGACCTATGCTGTGGTGGCAAGTGACATACACACAAAAAGTGCGAGAACATCCTCCTATCTCTCTAGGACAAAATCAACACGCATCATCTATAGTACTTTCACCATCCTCTAAGCTCTGTGAGGAGTTAATAGAACAAGCTACACGATTACAACGACGCGATGATGACTTCCTATAGAGTACAAATAGCGGCAGAGCGTATGATGCGCTCTGCCGCTATTTGTACTCTATATATCTGACCCAACATATTCTTACATTAAAATGCAGTTTTTTCAAAAAAATATTGCTTTAACTCAGTGACCGGAATACGCACTTGTTCCATGGAATCGCGATCGCGCACCGTCACTGCATGATCATCCTCAGACTGAAAATCATAGGTTACGCAAAACGGTGTACCAATCTCATCATGCCGACGATAACGCTTGCCAATGGATCCACTATCATCATAGTCTACTGAAAAGTCAGCTGCAAGCATACGATAAATCTCATTTGCCCCTTCTGCTAATTTTTTAGACAGAGGAAATACAGCTGCAGTATAAGGCGCTAAGGCCGGATGAAAATGCAAGACCGTCCGTGAATCCCCATCTGGTAAAGACTGTTCTTCATATGCGTCTGCAAAAAAAGCGAGTGTTAAACGATCTGCTCCAATCGAAGGCTCAATACAAAAAGGAATATACGGTTCTTTACCTTCTTCACTCACAGTAAAATCTGTGTGCGCATGCTTACTATGCTGACGCAAATCATAATCTGTCCGATTGGCAATGCCAAGCAGTTCGCCCCATCCAAAAGGAAAACGATACTCCACATCCGTGGTGGCCTTGCTATAATGGGAAAGCTGTTCCACTTCATGATCGCGCAGGCGCACGAACTCATCGCGCAATCCTAAGCTTTGGACAAAGTCCGCACAAAACTGCCGCCAATACGAAAACCACTCTTCATCCGTACCTGGTTCACAAAAAAATTCAACTTCCATCTGTTCAAATTCACGCGTGCGAAAAGTAAAATTACCTGGTGTAATTTCATTGCGAAAACTTTTCCCGACTTGTCCAATGCCAAATGGGAGCTTTTTACGCATCGTGCGTTGAACATTTTTAAAATTAACAAAAATCCCCTGTGCTGTTTCCGGACGTAAATATACTTCATTTGTTGCGTCTTCCGTTACACCAGCATGTGTTTTAAACATCATATTAAATTGTCTAATAGGCGTAAAATCATGAGCCCCACACTGTGGACATTGTACGTTCATCTCTTTCATCAGCGCTTCCATTTCAGAAAACGACAGTCCATCTACAATGCGCTCTTCACCCCGCTCAAAAAGCACGTCTTCAATCAGCTTATCTGCACGGTGACGAGCTTTACAAACCCTACAGTCTGTCATCGGATCATTAAAATTACCGACGTGCCCAGACGCCACCCACACTTCCCGATTCATTAAAATAGCCGTATCTAATCCTACATTGTACGGAGATTCTTGAATGAATTTTCTCCACCAAGCGCGCTTAACATTATTCTTTAAGAGCACACCAAGCGGTCCGTAATCCCACGTATTTGCAAGTCCACCATAGATCTCCGAACCAGGAAAGATAAATCCGCGGTGCTTTGCGAGTGACACCAACTGCTCCATCGTTACAGCCATACAAAATAACCTCCACATTAAGTGACAAAACTGTTCGATCCACGCTCATACCATCTGATTATCGAATCCGCATTTGCCTTTTCTAAGAAGATACCAGATTCGCGATCCCAATGCTACAAACTTTGATCATCCACTTGATCTAACCAAGATTCAATCTTTCCAATGACAGACTCAACACACCCAGGTTCAAATGGAGAGATCAAACCAGCCTTTGCCACTAATTGAGTAAACGACTGGCTACCTCCTGCACGACACAAGCGAAGATAACTATCCCATGCTTGCTCACGATCTTCTTGCATACGCACCCAAAATTGAAAGGCACAAAGTTGTGCGAGTGTGTAGTCAATATAATAAAATGGAACGCTAAAAATATGGTTTTGCTGATGCCAGAATCCACCTTGCTCTAGATAGCTATTGTCTTCGTAATCTTTCGTGGGCAAATATATTTTTTCCAATTGACGCCATTTTGCTTTTCGTTCGAGCGGTGTCGCATCTGGGTTTGCATAGACATAGTGCTGGAAATCGTCAACCAATACGCCATATGGAACAAAGAGTAAGGCTCCACTCAAATGCGCAAACTTATACTTTTGTGTGTCTTCCTCGAAAAACAATTCCATCCACGGCCATGTAAAAAACTCCATACTCATCGAATGAATTTCTGCTGCATCATACGTTGGCCACAAGTATTCAGGAACTTGATACGAACGACTAGAATACACTTGAAATGCATGACCTGCCTCGTGAGTTAACACGTCGACATCACCAGAAGTCCCATTAAAATTAGAAAAAATAAAGGGAGCTTGATGGCTCGGAATATAGGTACAATACCCACCGCCTGCCTTACCCTTTTTGCTAACTAAATCAATTAATTGATGATCTAATAAATAGGAAAAAAATTCATCGGTTTCTGGAGATAATTCACTGTACATGTTGCGTCCATTCTCCACAATCCACTCCGGCTCACCCTTAGGCTTCGCGTTGCCTGATAGAAAGTTAAACCCTTCATCATAGTAACGCAGACTATCCACTCCAATACGACTGCGTTGTCGCTCGCGTAAACGCGTTGCTGCAGGCACTATGTATTGTTTTACTTGCTCGCGAAATACGGCTACTGCCTGTTCATCGTAATCCGTACGATTTAACCGAGCATAAGCCAATTCCACAAAGTTACGAAAACCCAACTGATGAGCAATGCGCGTGCGCGTCTTCACCAATTCATCGTATAACCGATCCAATTCAGCTTCATTTTCTGCCATAAAGCCATACTTGGCTTGCGCTGCTTGTTTACGCACTGCACGATCTGTAGATTGCAAAAACGGAGTCATCTGAGAAAGATTCCGTTCTTCCCCATCAAACAAAATCTTAGCCGAGGAGAGCAACTGCACATATTCACTAGCTAAACGATTCTCTTGTTGTAGATCTTCTATAACAAGCGGTGAGAATGTGCGCAATGTCTGATCAGCCATACGAAATAACTGATCACCCCACTTTGCTTCAAGTTCTCTCCGAAAAGAAGACTGCACGAGAACTTGATAATACTCATTGACAAGGCCTTGATACACAGGGCTCATTTCATCGAAAAAATCTTGTTCTTCTCGGTATACTGCATTGGTTGTATCAATGGAATGACGAATGTATACGATTTGACTCAGTGAATCGAATGTATTTCGCAAATCATTAATGCGTGCCATTACCAGATCTTGTTGTGTGAAATCACTCGCATGCTGAAAAGCATCTAGTTCTTCTCGAAACTTTCGCGAAAAATCCTCCATATCGGGCCGTTGATATGGTAAATCGATAAATGTGAACATTCAACCACCACCTTCTCTATAGTATATCATCACCTGTTAACACATAGAGCACCTCTTATATAACTCATACACCAATATAACGAGCATATAGACTGCGCGCTATTGCAATATCATCCGTTCCATGTATAAGTGCCCTGCCATCTGCAAAGAGAGTGATATGAATATCATCTTCTAATTCCAGGCGTAGTAAGTATTCATTGTAACGGATTGGATATTTCATTTTTAGACGATTGGCAATCTTTTCGATCGGCGTGAGAACGGGTAGTGGCGGTTTTATCTGAATGGTTCTTCTTCCACACATGGATACTGTAAGTGTATCCCTTTTGTCATTGAGTGAACGATAATCACCTTTAACGCAACAAGAGCATTCCTTTTGTGTCTCTCCAAAAACAACCTGTTTAATTTCATTGCGCCAGAGATCAAAATACAATACCCCTTGACGTAAATCGTCAATATTACCAGTTAGGTATTTGATCGTCTCTACAACCTGAAACGATGCAATGATTGATACAATAGGCGCGATTACTCCAACTGTATCACAGGTATCGTGACCTGGATTAGATACCGTTCCAAAGAGACACACCAGACACGGCGTTTCATGTGGTCGGAAAAAAGCAGTCGTTCCATGTGCACTTACTGCCCCACCATAGGCCCACGGAATCCCATGCTTGACTGAGACGTCGTTGATCAAATAGCGCACTTGAAAGTTATCTGTACCATCCAATATGACATCAACATCTGTCAATAACTCCTCTGCATTTTTTGCAGTGACATCGATTACGACAGCCTCAATTTCTACATCACTGTTTGCCTGAAATAACTTTTCTCTTGCGGCAATTGCCTTTGGCATCCCATTGATCGCATCTTGTTCATCGTAAAGCGTCTGCCGTTGTAAATTTGAAGCCTCAATAATGTCACGATCAATAATCCGCACATATCCAATGCCTGCGCGCACGATCTGTGTAGCCATTGCCGTTCCGAGCGCTCCCATACCCACAATAGCCACTCTCGCCTTACGAAGGCGCTCCTGCCCCTCTGAACCGATAGGACTAAATAATACCTGCCTCGAGTACCTTTCCATCTGTTGATCAATGTTCATCATATAATCTCCATCCTCACCTGTTATCGTGGTATCTATTGTACACAAAAACTTGACGAAATGGCAGAACAAGTGTAAATTTTAATAAGATTATAGTTCATTAGACTAAAAGAATACATACCGGTAACGTTTGTTGAATCCAAACTAGAGATTCGGCCGTACCCCTTCTATGGGTGCGGCCTTTATTATGTTTTGATATACTCAATTGCACTTGTCTAAAATGAGGTGACGCCATGCAAGCAGTTCTTCATGTCATTAGTGATCGCAAGCGACACGTCCACCCACTCTTTGATGCACTTCTAGAAAGTGCTAGGGGTGGAGCAGATATCATTCAAATTCGCGAAAAAAAAGCACCAAGTTTAGAGACGTTTGATCTATGCGCGTCACTCGTCGCGTCTTGTACCAAAGAAAGACTAGCAACTCAACTATTTGTTAATGATCGTGTAGATATTGCACTTAGCTTGCCTACGGCAGGTATTCACCTTGCTGCAAAATCACTGCCACTGGAACAAGTCCTCAAGTTACGTGAACAAACTCTGTGGAAAGGGCACATCGGTTGTTCTGTACACAGTGTGGAAGAAGCATTGCAAGCGCAAGAACGCGGCGCAGACTATGTCACCTTTGGACATATCTTTGCGAGTTCATCGCACATTGGACTCCCCCCTAAAGGTGTCTATGCATTAGCAAGAGTTGTAGACGCACTGTCCATTCCCGTGATAGCAATTGGCGGAATCGATGCAACCAATGTACAATCTGTGCTTGCTTCAAAATGTAGTGGCATTGCTGTGATCAGTGCTGTTTTAGCTTCTGATCAACCAAAGCAAACGACACAACACATAAAAAAACTCATGTTACAATCTACTATAGAAGTAAAGATCCCTTGGTTTAAGGAGAGTTTACCGCTTGAAACGAATCTATGATGTGATTGTTATTGGTGGCGGAGTGATTGGTTCAACGATTGCTTGGCAACTAGCCAAAACAAAGCGATCCGTGTTGTTACTAGAACGTGGACAACTCGGACAAGAAGCATCTAGCGCCGCCGCAGGAATGCTAGGTGCAGAATTAGAGATCGACAGAGCCGGTGCATTTTTTCAATTGTGTTTAGAGAGCCGCTCTATGTACCCTGCTTTTTCAGATGAGTTAATAGAACAGACTGGCATTGATATCGAATTAACTCATAATGGAATTTTACGTGTGGCCATGTCTGAAGAACAAGCCATTCACTTGCAACAAACAGCAGATTGGCAACGCGCCGCCGGCGGATCAGCCACGTTCCTATCTGCGGACGATATGATGAACCAGGAACCAGCATTGGCGAAAACATCGGGTGGTCTTTTATTGCCAAAAGACGGTAATGTGAACGCTACCCTAGTGGCCAGAGCAGTAGGAAAGGCAGCTAGCCTCACTGCAGACGTGCTAGAAGGTGCAGAAGTTTATGACATACACAGTTCTTCTGATGAAGTCACCGTACGCACAGCTACAAGCTGCTTTGTAGCAGAGCAAGTCGTCGTTGCAAACGGCGCATTTGCTAATCAATTTCTCCCTGCATTGCATATGCAACCGACATTGATTCCTATAAAAGGACAACTCCTACGCATTCTACCTGTCGGCAGGAGCAAACTGACTCGGACCATCTCACAAGGCCATCACTACTTTGTCCCTAAACGCGATGGTTCAATCATCGTGGGTGCGACTGAAGAACAAGCCTTATATTCTCACACCAACACAGTAGCTGGCGTTGCGCAACTTTTGCAAGCCATTCAAGAAACGCTCCCTGGGTTAGAGCAAGCAACATTTGTCTCCGCCTGGACGGGGCTACGGCCAGCGCTTCCAAGCAAAGAACCACTGATAGGTCCAACTGCCATGAGTTCACGGGTATTACTTGCAGTCGGTCATTATCGCAATGGTATTCTACTTGCTCCAGTAACCGCTTCTATGATGACAGCGATACTGGATGAAAACCCTCAGCCCATGTGGCGTGAGTCATTTCTTCCCGCAAGGAGTTTGATGAGTGAGGAATCGTTGATCTGATGGAGAGTCTGGGCGCTATCACACATAAGGGGGCTACCATTGTGCAAATACATGTCAATGGACAAAGTAAGATTTTGCAAGAATCGATTACGGTGAGTGATCTAATACACAACTACGATTTACAAGACGAATTAGTTGCAGTTGAAAGAAATGGCGACATTGTTCCGAAAGAACAGTTTATCACCCAATTCATCCTTGATGGCGACCACATTGAAATTGTCCGTTTTGTTGGTGGAGGTTGACTTCCATTGTCATTGAGAAAAAAGACCATTGTATGGAGGGATAGAGTATGAACATGCAGCAAGATTCACAGCTTACTATTGCAGGCCGATCTTTTCATTCGCGACTGATGGTTGGCACCGGAAAATATGATGATTTACATCAGATGAAAGAAGCGTTAGACGTATCTGACACAGAGATTGTCACAGTGGCTGTTCGCCGAGTCAATCTGGACCAACAAGAAGAGTCGCTTCTCCACTATATTGATCGCGAACGCTACTTCATTTTACCAAATACTGCAGGCTGTCAAACGGCTTCTGAAGCCGTACGCACAGCACGACTTGCCCGTGCAGCAGGGTTATCCAATTGGGTTAAACTAGAAGTGATCCCGGCAGATGGTACTCTTCTACCCGATCCCATTCAAACCATAGAAGCGGCTCAAATTCTCGTTGAAGAAGGTTTTATTGTCCTCCCGTATACGACAGATGATCACTTAGTAGCCAAACGTTTACTGGAGATTGGTTGTGCAACCATTATGCCTTACGGTTCCCCCATTGGCACTGGACGTGGACTTGTCAGTCAAGATCGACTACGCAGAGTGATCGACCAAGTGGCAGGGCGCGTACCCGTGGTCATCGATGCTGGCATTGGATCCCCTTCAGATGCAGCGCTTGCTATGGAACTTGGTGCAGATGCTGTATTAATCAATACGGCGATTGCAAGAGCCACTGATCCTGTAGGCATGGCTTATGCGATGCAACTTGGCGTAAAGGCTGGTCGTGCCGGATATCTTGCTGGGCGCATACAGAAAACAGACATAGCACAGCCTAGTAGTCCCACCAGTGGCTTAATCAACGCGTAACTGATCTAACCAGGTTCGAACGAGCATAGCCCAACTCAAATGATGCTCTACATATTGACGACCATTACTACCGTATGTAGTAGCCATTTCAGGGTCCTCAATAACCATGCCTAGATCATCGTCTCCATGATTCTGCGATGTAGGCATGGTTATATGACTCAATTTAGTGTGCTCTTTTATCCTCATGGGTTTGTAATTCTTGTAAAAGATTCTGTGCTAATTGCAACAACTCAGTTTGTGAATAGCCAGTCACACTCTCCTGAAGATTGACCCGTTTAGTATTTGAAGTTTGCATCTGTTTAGCGTGTGTATCCAATGATAATTGATCTTGCTGTTTTTCATATAGAGTTTCACGTTGTTCATCATGTACACGCAACGTTTGATGCGATCGGGCATCATTTTCTGTACTTGCAACTGATTTTCCGGGTATATCTAATGCAGACAAGCTCCGAATTTTTTGCGCTTGCACCTGAAATGCAGCCACTACAAATCCTATCGCCGTAACAATCCCAAGTACAGCGATGCACAATCCGGTGTACAGGGTAACATGTATAGCAGATTGGCTATTGTATGCGTGATGAAACCCCGTGATCCAAGGTGATGCCATTAACCATAATCCTATGACAAACTCCACCACGCCGCCAATTCCAGCCCACAAAAAACCCTTCATGTCATATCAATCCTTTCTCACCACGTGTGACGACAAGGAAGAGTGGAAAACCTGACGTTTTGGTTCATGGACATCCATTTCTACAGGATACGGACGTTCAGCCCGGCGTGGTGCTCGATTCTGCACGGGTGAAGATATATGCACACCTTTTGTTTGTTGAGGAAGAGCATTTTGAAGCTGTACAGTAGCAAAATGTAGAATTTCTCCATCAAGTTTACTTCGGCTTTCCTCAGGAATATCTAGAATTCTACGTGCTTCAATGCCTAACACGACGGCTCGCAACAATGCCTCATCAACTCGCTTCTTTTCACCACGCATTGCCGACATTATTGTAGCTATTAACATCAGTCCTGCCATCACCCAAAACGCCATTTGAAGCCCATGGATAAAACCTTGCAGGGAGCTAGACTCTCCTTTCAATCCGACAGCGGTACCTGAAAATATAGCTAACATCGCTTGATGTGGAATGCTAGCTGTCACGATAGGAATCGTAAATGCAATACTCAACATCATGCCCGAATTGGTCGTTAATGACCGAATACCCGAAGCTTCTCCTCGATATTTCGGACCTGCAGAGTTCATAATACTGCTCGAATTTGGGGAATTAAAGAATCCAGATCCAACGCCAATGACTGCCATCCAAACAGCAAGTTGCCAGTAAGGCGTAGTAAGCCCAATGGCAAGCGCAAGACCTGCGAGCCCAACCAGCGTGATCAATAATCCTCCCGTAGTCGGTGCTGTAACGCCTAGACGGTCACTAATCCACCCTGAAAAAGGTGAAACGACAAGCATACCAGCTGCCAGTGGAATCGATAAAATTCCAGCTTCGAGTGCAGTATCTCCCATAGCCCCTTGAAAATAAAAAATCAGCATAAACATAACGGCCATTCTTGCAATTGAATTTAAGGTAGCGGAGATGATCCCCATACTAAAGGCACGATTGCGAAACAAAGGCAAATGCAATAATGGTTGTGGATGCTTGATTTCAATAATCATCCACAGAGGTAAAAATACAACAAAAATTATGCCTCCGATCCAAACCACTGGTGAACCCCAATTTTGGATGGCACCCCACGTCAGAGCAATTAACAATCCTAATGCCGTAAATACATAAGTAACAATTCCCCATACGTCAATTTGGCGACTTCTCCGTTCCCCTACTTCTCTTAAACCCATGACATACAAGGCCCATAGAACAGCGACAATGCCAAATGGAACATTAAACCAAAAAGTCCATGACCATCCAAACGCAGTGGTTAACCATCCGCCAAGCACCGGCCCGATAATCTGTCCGACAGCAACGACCATGACATTGACCCCAAGGGCACGACCAAGTTCTTCCTTAGGAAAGACATCAGCCACAATCGCTGTACTATTCGCCATAACCATGGCACCGGATATTCCTTGAAACACCCGCAAAACAATGAGCCAGGAAGCGTTTGGAGCAAATCCAGCTGCAAACGACACAATCGTAAACAAGGCCATGCCGAAAATATATAATTTCCTGCGCCCAAATAAATCTGCCAAGCTCCCTGCCATAAGGACCATAATGGTTTGTGCCACCATATAGGACAGCATGATCCACATCGCTTGTAACAACGTTGCATGTAGATCGCGTATCAGATCCGGCAATGCAATAATGAGCGTACTAAAATTCAAGGCACTGAGAAGTGCACCAAGACTTGTGACAGATAATATCCACCACTTACGCCGATTGCCCGCCATACAATCCACCCCCACAAAAACCACTGATTACTTTCCATGTCTACTTCGCGATCGTATTATCTTAACGTCGCAGGGTTTTTACGTGTTCAAGACGTTCTAATAGATTTTTTTTCATCTCTTCTAATTTGTTCATTTTCCCATCAATTTGGTTCATAACTTCCATCATCAGATCGATCGATTCATCCACGATCTGTTGACGTTCATCTTCAGATCCACTCTGATAACTGACACGCAAACGATCTAACGCTTCTTGCGCTTGTAAGACATTGCGTATTTCCTGTAAAGAATACCCGAGGTTATCTTTGATTCGTAAAATATAGGATAACTTCTCCACCACATCCTTATCATATAAGCGATGCCCCCCACTCGTTCGGCAGCTAGGTGTAATCAACCCTACTTCTTCGTAATAATGCAATGTCCGCGCAGTCACACCACATTTTTTCACTACATCCTCTACTGAAAAAAGAGTTGAATCGTCCGTAACAATCACCTCTTGCATCATCTTAGCAATGTTGAATCCTTACGTCAACGTATAGTTTATAGAAAATAAGCAGACAAGCACACCTCACGACAACGATTGCCGTGAGGTGTGTTTGTCTGCTTGACGATTACTCTATGGCATTTACAACTTGTTCGGTGGTACGAATGCGCCCAATCCGGGGGAATATATAGCGTAGTGTATGATCGTGTTCGATCTCTGACAACCCTGTCATGGCATCAGATACAAAAATCTGTTGATATTGTCGCTGATAAGCCTCACGAGCTGTTGTTTCTACTCCGATATTCGTTGCAATACCACATAAAACAATCGTGTCAATAGAACGTCGACGCAATTGTAAATCTAAATCCGTTCCAAAAAATGCACCCCATTGATGCTTGGTGACCAAGTGATCCGTAGGCTGCACCTGTAATTCTGTCACAAAATCCGCAAAATCTGCAGGTCGATTCATCGGTGCTTGAGGTGCTGCATCGGTTATTGGATGCAACATATCCTTCCCATCACGCGATCCAACATGAACAAGAACTACAAAACCCTCATGTTCGCGAAAAACTTTCGCAAGCTCTGCACAACGCGAAACTACATCTGACGTAGCATAGGGTGCCCCCTGTAATCCGACAATCCCTTTTTGCAGATCGATCACAACTAAAGCTGTGGATGCTATATTTACTTTTAATTCCATGCAGGTGCCTCCATGTAGGAACTAGATCCTGACCCGATCAGTTCGAGTACTTGTAACTCTCCCTATGGTAGCATGGATCACTTGATCATGCACGAAGACCCCGTGTAATAAAGCGGTATTCTACATGAGCTAATGCCACGTTCTCTTTCGACACACAATAATTAAGTGATCGCGATTTCTTTGCACGTCGATAATTTTAATTTCTGAGCGCTCTACCCGCTCTTTAATCTCCTCGAGAATCGATGTTCTTTCGTCACACGCCTGGCGAGATACCACGTATCGTTCAAATAACTCCGCCGTTTGCATGCCATCTCCCCCAGTCACATAGTATGTTATTATATATAACATACTATGCTAAAAATGACTCGGTTTTTTTGAAATTTTTTTATATTTAATGCATTTCTCGATAATGATGTCATGTATTATTACATTGCCGACTTTTCAACTACTTCGTTAGACGTCATCTTCCATAGCTTTTGTTTTACCACGGATCGCATGTTCCGATATGATTTGGTCTTTTGCATATTGTTCTTTTATTTCTTTATCTGTGAGATCGGTTTCTAAACGATACCTAGATCCATCTTTACGTTCCATCTCTATGCTCCGTACATGCATATTCCATTCCCCCTTCAAAGCTTACCTATATATTACATCACAATCTAACCCTATGGTAATCCGTATGGAATAAAAAACGTTCTATACACTACGTTTCCATGCTCTACAGTGCTTAAAAGACTAATGTCCATAGTTCATATTGACTATGCGTTTCATCCGTAGATTCTATCCACATTGACCAGAGAAAGTAGTCATTATGATCCTTACCGTAACATCACCCATCCATTACCATGAAAATATCGAAAGCGAAGGGAGTGGCACGCGATGGTGAACTTCTCAAATGCGTGGCCCAATTATTACGTCGGCTATCTATGGCTCATTGTTTTCATGATGTTTGTTGCAGCCAAATATCCTCACCATGATCGAGGCGATAAAAAATGAACTGGACCAAAAGCATGCGCACCACTGTTACAGAAAAGTTGACGTGGGATAATCTCTTGCCTTCAGAACAACCCATTTACGTCTCATCACTCGTCTATAGTTTTGGTGTTTTTACATTAAGCAGTCTAGTCTTCACGATTATGTCAGGTGTCATCATGGCGGCATACGGCCCCACTTGGTATCAATATTCTGCTGCGGGGGCGTTTTTTCGTTCGGTGCACTTTTGGAGTGTTCAGGCCTTTTTCTTCTTTATGACAATGCATCTGGTAGGTCAGTTTTTTATGGGATCGTGGCGTGAAGGTCGCGCCATGACATGGGTACTTGGAGCGCTCTCCTTTGGTGTTTCCGTGATCACCGCCTTCACCGGATACCTATCCCGTGGCGACTTCTTTGCACAGTGGAATCAGGTACAAAGTAAGGATGCCTTCAATGGCGCTGGACTCGATGGGTTTTTGAACATCTTAAATAACGGGCAAGTCTACGGTCTCCACATCGCCGTATTGCCACTGATCTTAATCGTTCTTGTCGGTTGGCATATGGTTGCCGTTCGAGCCAAAGGTGTTGTACCACCCTATCAAGCAGTACATGTTCAAAAGAAAGAAGGGGAGAAAAGATGATTCGAAAAGCGCGCTTTGAACGCAATACTCTGCGCTTTCCCCAAAAAGACTTCGATATGGTGAAAGAAGGCATTGTTAGTCTTGGCATCATAGGCGTCGCAGTTGTGATCGTAGCAGCTATTTTCGGTGCGCCGTATCGCCCTGCCATTACCAACCAAGAGATCGCGAATCAAAAACCGATACTCGTGATGCAAACAGCCATGGGTGACCTTGATGGTCAAGGAGAAATGGCCGCCTATGGTCCACCATACAATAACGGTTGGCACGGTGTCGCACAAAACATTCAATCCATTGGTCCCTTTTCACCGCAAACATGGTGGGGTACTCCCTACCATCTCTATACGCCAAATGCGGATGTCATCACACCCTTAACCATGCTTGCAACGGCATCCAACGACACGCCGTTGCAAGCCGCTATACAAACCTACAACGCAGCTTCCTACACGCAGCAGCAAGCATGGGATAACAACTTTACTAACGCATTAAATAAAGCCACTGTGCAAAACGGGCAAGTCGTTGTGCCAAGTGGTCAATACGGCCCGGTGCAACTCATGATGAACGATGAATTGGCTCTCGCGAAGTCTGGATTATTATCTGGTGCACTCGATCGCGAGACCAACAATGGGGTTTATCGTTGGAACATCCAAAATGATCTCTTGTTTTTGCAAGGTCCAGCACTTCATCAATATGCTAAAACGATCGACATGAGAGGTGGGCAATGGGGCATCAACCACGATGAACAAGCGTATCCTGGCCCCTGGTGGTTGACTCCGTACACTTTCTTGTATCAAGTACCGCCAGGATCCACGTCGCCATCCGGCGATGAAATCGTAGCGTACACCATTGCTATTTTGTTCGGACTACTCGTTTTACTGCCGTTTATTCCCGGTCTCAATAAGTTGCCACGCGTACTTCCTGTGCACCGTGCTATCTGGCGAGATTGGTACAAACGGTTAGAGACAACCAACGCCTGTGCATCTTGTCCTCTAGCTACATCGTGCAATAAAGAGTTTCATGGTCCTATGACCGCTGCAGCAGACCATGAGATACCAGCATGCTATGATCAGACAACATCAGTAGGGTAAGGATCGCGTTTCGTATCACAAGATTCTGGCATCCAACCGCATGCATAATCCAGCGAATGAGTAGTTGCCATTGTAAATGAAACCATGGGTGGTGTAAACCATACACCACCCATACAGAGGAGACGACGAAGATGAGTAAGGGACTCAAGTTATGGGTGATTTGGATACTCGCGTTACTTGCAGGAGTCTATGGAACGGCTGTCGTATACCAAGCGATCACGACCACAGCGAAAATAGATTATGTATACGGGATTCCTATTCTCCTCTTTGGCATCTGGGTGACAGGAAACATCTGGGCTTCAGCACGTCAGGCATATCGCCGGCAACGCGTGCAATAATCAACACGAAGATTCACTTGGATCATTCTCATCAGTTCCCCTAATGAAACCAAATCATTAGAGGAACTGATGACAAAAAGTAAGCACTACCTTTCATTAAAAGGTAGGAAAACCAGGTATAACAGTTAACCCGCCGTACACACCAAGTCCTGCAGTCAAAATGACTGTGAAGATCACTACCCATTTGTACCATCCGCGCAAACGATGTTCTAAAGGCAAAGACTTAATGGCGAGTCCAACCAATAACCCCAAGACCAAAGGAAGTAAAAATGCATTGACTACTTCAACTACAATATCTAACGAGATCAAATTATGAACAAGAATGACTACACCTGCTGCTACGATTACAATACAGGTAAAAACACCATAAAACCAAGGAGCTTCCATCACGTGATGCTCCAAAGAGTGCTTTACCCCAGTAACTTCCCCAAAACCCCATGCAAATCCAAGTGCTTCTACCATAGCCGCAACTGCTCCAGCACCTATCATTCCAATAGCGAAAATGTCTCTCCCCAATTGGTGCCCTAAAAATGGTGTGAGCGCCTGTGATAACTGCCCCACGGTATTGAGTGATGCATCCGGGTGAACACGCCCAATCGTAGCTGCAGTAGCGATTAATACAGCTGCCATGATTCCTTGAGTAACCACCGCACCAATCGCCGTATCTAGACGCGCATGGCGATACGAATCTGGACCAAGTCCCTTATCAGTGACCGCAGACTGTTGATAAAAAATCATAAACGGCATAATCACAGCTCCAATACTTGCTGAGATTAAAAAGAGATAGCTTGAATTTGTAAGTGGAATTTGCCCGAGACTCACAAGAATTGTATGTAGATTAGGATGACTAATGATAGCGATTCCAAAGAACACTAATTCAAATAAGCCTACAAATAATGCAATTCGCTCAACACGTCGATACGATCCTGTATAGACCACTACCAATAGAAAGACTGCACCTAAAAGAACGCCAACGATACGAGGAATGCCAAAAAGGACGCTCACTCCTGCCAAACCGGAGAATTCCGTTAATAGCCCACCTGCAGCTGAGATGGTAAGTCCAGTCAGTGAAATCCATGCCCAGATAGGACCAAATGTTTCTCTGATCAGTTCCCCATGTCCTTTTCCAGTGAAAATACCCAATCGAACGGTCAATTCCTGTACCATGTATAAAATAGGCATCAAGATAAATTGTACTAAAAGTAGCTTATATCCCCACTCTGCACCACACTGAGCTGCAGTAATCACACTACCTACATCTGAATCAGCTAACATAACTATCATACCAGGGCCCATCACAAGCAAAAATGATTTCCAAGCTATACCCCTAAAACGTGATGGGGCTGCAGTGTTAGTTTTCAAATTTAATCCTCCATGATCAGCTAGACATCGAGTCAAGCTCCCTGTTTTTAAATTCATGTGGATGACCCTTACGACTTTCTGATCAAGGGATTCTCCGGTGATGAGCTAAGCGCTACTTTAGCAAATGACATTGTTAGTATACACTAACAATGTCATTTGCTAAAGTAGCATGTACATATAAAATATTCTCTACTTCTAGGAATAACTGTGCATAGTCTATAGACGTTGAACAACGCATGTGGTACAATTCCAATGCGAACACAATTTAGAATAAATCTAATCTACCAAAATAAAGGAGATCTACTTATGACAAATAAAATCACGACTCTACTTAATCACCACATTGCCAACTGGACTGTACTTTACGTAAAATTACATAACTACCACTGGTATGTTAAAGGTCCACAATTCTTTACTCTCCATGTAAAATTCCAGGAATTTTATGAAGAAGCTGCCTTACACGTCGATGAACTAGCAGAGCGAGTATTGGCCCTTCAGGCAAAACCGGTAGCTACAATGAAGGAATGTTTAGAACTCTCGAGTGTTACAGAAGCAACAGGACAAGAAGATGCTGAACAAATGGTTCAAACATTGAGTACTGACTTTTCGACCATCATCGAACAGTTGCAAAACGATATGCGAACAGCACAAGAAACAGGTGATGAAACTACGGCAGATATGTTGCTTGCAATTCACACACAACTACAAGCTCATGTATGGATGCTTCAAGCGTTTTTGCAGTAAATGTACATTGCTCATGATGGAAAGCACGTACTTCTGACGTAAGCAGAAGTACGTGCTTTTTGCTGTTATTCATAGCAATAATTTTAGTACAAATGCTCTTTTATCGAATACATGGTAATTGTAGCTGGTGTATTCGTTGAAAGTTTTTCCTTGAATATCTGTATTTCTTTCTCCATCTGTTCGTCAGAAAGCTCACACAATCCTTTTTCATCTATTTTGGCGTGATATGCAGTGTGTTCTGGCATATAAAATGGAGATAAAAAAATAATGTCATCCGATGTAAATGGGATATTCAATAAGGCCTTCCATGTTTCTGTGCGATGTTCTTGCACAAAAGAAGTTCCTCCTGCTCCAATTAGCAAAATAACCCCGACACGATACCCAGCCATTTTTAACGTCGTCACAGCTTCTACAGCCTCTGCTGATGTCCCTGGTTTATCGAGAAACTGACGCAAGCGATCTGCTCCCGTCTCGAAACCTACATAGACAGTTTGTAACCCCATTTCATGCAACATGCGCAATTCATCCATTGATTTATAATCTAAGTTAAATGTGTCCATAAATGTGTGAAAAGATGTAGCCACATCTTCACCTAATGTACTTTTGATCATGTGAATCATGTGCAGCAACCGATCAGTAGGTATAATTAACGCATTGCCATCCCCAAGAAAAATACCTGTTCGATCATCTATACGCTTACCCAAAAAGTCAAGCACATGCGCAAGGTGATGCTGTATTTCTTCTGGAGACTTGATATGGAAAGGACGATCTCGATAAAAATCACAAAACAAACATCGATTGTACGAACATCCATGGGAAACTTGAATCACAAGAGAGTGATATTGATCTGGCGGCAAAATACTAACAGGTAAATAAGTGCGACTGAATCGCTCTTTATCCCTAGACATTTCAGCCACCGTCATTAAAGACAGTACAGGTGTCCACTTATCAGATAGTGCGTGCTCTGTCTGTTGCAATGCTTTTTGTGCAATCTGATACGCTTTCGTGAGAAAGTTTGTCTTTTCCGTGTCAGGTATCTCTCTATAGCGGCGAGCAGGTAACCCACCACTACTTGGAATACGAATATCAAGCATTCGATGATCTAATCCGCGACGCACCACGTGCCCTTTTGCAACAAATAGCATAAATCGTCCAGAGCGATCAAATACGTACAGTTCGTTCCCTTTACGAACCTGTAACTTATGGTTTTGTTCACGCACTATACACTCATCCATTGGCTCCAAGTTCTTCCCATACAATCAATTGATCTTCACGTTGCCACACTCTTTGTTCACCTACCACTTCCCATGCATCAAGCGCACAATCAGCGATATCTAGTGCTTCATCCACGACATACCCGTTGCCTTCAGATATTAACAACCGAGATTCAGCAGTCAATTCCTGTTCTTCAATATGCAATAAGGCCCTTAAATCGCTCACCGCAATCACGCTACCACGCAAATTGGCCACACCAAGTATATGCGATGCTGCCCCAGGGACAGGACGAATCGGAAGCATGCGTTCAATCGATTGTATTTTTTCGACAGGTGTTGCATATTGACTATCACCTAAACGATAAATCACGACTTTCATTCCCTATCACCATCCTCACCATCAGTCGATCAGTTGTACTTGCAAGTACCTACTTCTACTTACGTGCAAGATCATGAGCTACTTCGCGTAGCTCCATAAATGCTGCCGCAAACTCCTCTGTACTAGCTGTGTGTTCCTGTGTCACAGCCGCAATCTCTTCAATAGCTGTACTTAACGTTTCAATACGCTGATTTACGCCTACCAGCTGTTGGCGAATTTGTTTTGCGTACTTTTTACTTTGCTCGGCCATCTTGCGCATTTCATCTGCAACAACGGAAAACCCTCGTCCCTGATCTCCTGCGCGAGCAGCCTCAATGGCTGCGTTTAACCCAAGTAAGTTCGACTGATCAGCTATCTCCTGTACATAAGTTGCAAGTGTCCTTGATTCATCCGCATCTGACTTCACCTGCAACGACTCGGATAAAATATCTTGCAACCGTTCTGCGATGCGAATCGTTGCGGTCGATAGTTGGTCTGAAATTCCCTTTAATTCATCCGTCGAAGCAACCACTTTTTCTCCTACCTCTTGTTGGATTCGTTGTACGTACTGTACATATGCTTCGGTCATCAGTAATTCGCGCAAACGCAGTCGCCGTGAAAATGCTGGGATAACCCGTGGATCATCCATTTCATGTGCATACTCAAACATGTAATTTTGATAAATTTGCAAGGAGGCGATCACATAGCTCTGCGATAATCCAATGCGATAATGGATTTCACCAATGCGCATCACTTCTTGTTCACTCTCCATAGAATTGGACTCTGCCATTTGTAAAAAGAACTGTTTCTGTGCCGTTTTTAACCGTTCAAGGGTTGAATGGTCATCGATGATGTGTCGCAACTCTGGAACAGCATATACTTGGTCATAAAAACGGTCTACGACAGCCTGTGCATGGCGTTCAAAAAATGCATGTTGTGCAGCTAATACGTGAAAATCTTCCTCTTGAATGCCTATGAGTGCTACTACATCTTGAAATCCTTTCACTATATCCACTCGTCCATCCAACCTCTTCCCTATCTACCTTTTATTAAACTGACAATATAACACCTAAAAAGCGCCTGGATCCAGCACCAAAGCAACCTGTCCATCCCCTAGAATGGTTGCTCCTGCGTAATACTTCACATCTTTTACGACCTTTGGGAGTGGCTTCAAAACCACTTCTTGTTGTCCAATCACGTCATCGACCACAAGCCCGATATGATCTCGCCCACGCGCCACAAACAATACATGGCCACGTTCCTGTGCAGGATCGAGCATAAACGTATTCCTTACTCGCACAAGCGGAGTAACCTTGCCACGCCATACGACGACTTCCTGTCCGCCACCTACCTGCTTGACTTCCGGTTCTTCTTGAATTTCCTCAATCGTCGCTAAGGGCACAGCAAAGGGATGCCCATCCATGCGCACCATAATACTCTGTAAAAGAGCGAGTGTAACGGGTAGTGTAATCGTAAACTTCGTTCCTTTGCCCTCTGCGCTCTCCACGTCCACACGTCCTGAGAGTGATTCGATCTTAGCCTTCACTACATCAAGACCCACACCGCGACCAGAAAGATCTGACACCTGATCGGATGTGGAAAAACCAGACGCGAACAACAAGTGATACACCTGTGCATCAGATAATGGATCACTGGCCGATACAAGCCCTCGCTCTACTGCTTTGCGAAATACACGGTCACGATGGATCCCATGGCCATCATCCTCGACCTCAATCACCACTCGATTCCCCATGGGATAGGCGCGCAAATAAATATGACCACTCGTTGATTTGCCCGTTGACTGGCGTACCGTCGCCTCTTCGATTCCATGATCTAACGAGTTTCTCAACAAGTGCATCAGGGGATCGGCTAGTTCCTCGACGACCATGCGATCAAGCTCGGTTTCTTCTCCACTCATGATAAACTCAATCTCTTTGTGTAAACTACGAGCGGTATCGCGCACCATTCTTGGGAAACGTTGAAATACACTGCCCACTGGAATCATGCGTATTGACATGATCAATTCTTGTAAATCGTTTGTCGCTCGACTCATATGAGCCACCGTATCCACAAGGCGCGCATCGCCGAATTCTGTCGCTAAACTCTCAAAACGAGTCTTATCAATGGCTATTTCAGAGAATAAATTCATCAATAAATCAAGCTTGTCCACATCCACTCGCACGGTGGCATTTGTTTTTTTTCCTTTACTTTCTCCTTTTTGCTCCTTCATGGGTGGCTGAACTAAGTTAGGCCCAGACTGCGCCTTCCCATCTTCGACCATCCATTCGCGCAACTGTACCAGTACAATATCCGATACCCCTTCTACAGCGCGTTTGACTCCTTCAACGCCCTCCGTACTCCACATGACAAAGAGGACATCACGCAAAAACGTTTCTTCTTCAATCTCGCGCATACTAGGTCGTGTATAGAGGAGTTGATCTTGGCCACCGATCGCTTCAAATACCATGTACATGCGAGCACTTTTTAACACAGTCTCCTCATGTAAACGCACACCCACCTCATAGACACGCTTGTTTTGCTTTAATGCGAGTTCCACCACTTTGACCACGTAATCGTCATCGGTTACCCTCGTCTTTGGCAACAATGCCACTCCGTGTTCTGCATGTCCACCATCTGTCATGCGCCACTCGCGAAGCGATACGATGACCACTTCGGAGATATCTGCGATTCTCTCCCCGAGTGTCTCTACATCCTCTTGTGTTGCCAACACAAGCGTCACTTCACCGGCATAGTCCCCTGTTTCAAGAACAGTAGCATCAGGAATGGTCAACAAGAGCTCGTTTTGATCAATCCGCTGTAATAATTGGGCAAATCGAGCCATAGGCATGATACATTCTGTTGCAAAGCCGATCTGCACTTCATACACGCGACTGCCTAGTTCCATGGCTTGTCTTGCGATCCCTTGAATCATCTCAGATGGCACATGCTGATTCGTAGCCATCTCTACTTCTTCTCTTGTAGCCGTTGTTGATGCGATCTCCTGTGTAGCCACCTGCACTTGCGCAAGGCTAGTAAACGGATCCACGACGTCAGATATCGCCTCAGCACTCTCTTGACCGGTCTCTTCCACATCAGAAAGTAAGCTTTCTAATTGATCCAGACTATGAAATAACAGATCCACTAATTCAGAATCTACATGGCGTTTTCCTTGACGCACATCATCGAGCACATTCTCCGCCTTGTGTGTCACTTCTCCCATGCGCGTAAAACCCATGGTCATGGCCATGCCTTTAATGGTATGCGCCGCCCGGAAAATCGTCGCGATGGTCTCTGCGTCTTCATGCTTTTCTAAAATCAACATCCCATCCGACCATGCTTGTAGATGCTCGCGCGTTTCGTCAATAAACATCGTCAAATATTCATTCATTTTGCCAATACCTTTTGAATCGCTTCAATCAATCTTGTTTCCTGAAAAGGCTTCACCACAAAATCACTGGCACCACCTTGAATCGCTTCGATCACCATTTGTTGTTGTCCCATGGCTGAGCACATGATCACCTTGGCCTGTGCATCCTGTCCCTTAATTCTTTTCACAGCCTCAATACCATCCATTTCAGGCATCGTAATATCCATGGTCACTAGATCCGGTTTATGCTGTTGATACAAATGAATAGCCTCGTGACCATTTTGCGCCTCAGCAATGACTTGATGACCTGCTCGTTCTACCATTGTTTTTACCATCATCCGCATAAATGCAGCATCATCCACCACTAAAATTCTTGCCATATGTATACAACCCCTTAAAAATAATGTATCCGCATCATCCATACTTCGTACCATAGCACATAAAATATCTACTCTCTTTGTACACTATTTTAGTAAGTTTAGGTAGCCATATACTCGTATTTTCTTGATCATACTCCATATTTCAAGCAGAAACACCGTTTCCATATAGAAAACGGTGTTTCTGCTTAATCAAAATAAAGAAATTTTCATTGATGCACAATAGATTAACTACATCTGATGATAAAGCATGCAATTTACATATCCTCTACATTTTCCACTTCAGCAACATGATCATAAGGTTTACTCGGTTCAATAAAGACAACCACTTAGCCAATGACTTCTATTCTAATCTACCGAGATAGACATTGAGTAAACGTTCTAACATATCAGGTGGCATCTTGCCTTTAAATCGGAGCATATAATCGTCAAATGACTTTTTCATCAAACTAGATACAGCACCATAATAAGCTACATCACGTTGGCCGCCATATAAAGTATTGGAGCGAATTAATGTTGCTTTGTGATTCCCCATGTTCATAATACAAAAAATTTCAGGATCATATGGGAGAACTTCTCCCTGCCCTGTAAGAATTTTTTTCAAATGGCTCGCAACAATGTCGCCTTGTTCAACTGCAAGATGTCCCAGCTTTGGCACAGTACGTGCTGCCCCATCGCCAATCGCATAGATATTTGAATAATCTAGATGCTGAAATTGTTCATTGGTGGGTGCAAATCCAGCTTCGTCTCCAAGGCCTGAATTCACAATCGCATCAGGACCATAATAAGCTGGAATAATAATGGTTAATGCTGATTCAATCACACTACCATCTTCAAATTCTACATGATCCTTTTCAACCTTACTTAGAATTTTGTCTGTGACAACTTCCACTTGATGTTTCTCCGCTAGATTCCCAAAAGCTTCATGCACCTTATCTCCTACATCTTCAAAGAAGATATGTGCCGGACTAAAGCAGATCACACGTGAATCATCCCTCTTACCACTTTTGCGCAGTTCAGATTCAATCATAAATGCCACTTCGCCAATCGGACCTTCACATGCAGCTTTTAAAAAGGGAACTTCAGGAATACGCGTGCCTTGTTTCATCGGCATAGATCCAATGACCACATTTCCTTTTTCAAAAGCCTCAATAGCCTGACTGAGCCTTGGTGCGAGCACATCTGTACACATCGAGTACCCATAGTCAACAAACCCTGGAATTTCTCCAAAGTTCTTCTTTGCTCCTAATGCGATGACAAGAAAATCATAGGAAATGGCCACGCCATCCTCAAGAAAAACGGTCTGTTTTACAGGATCAATGCGCTCTACCCGATTGCGAATGAATGTTCCGTACGACTCAACCACCTTGCGCAAAGGGAAGGTAATATCGCCGACTGTTTTTTCACCCAAAGACACTTCTGGCAATGACGGTTTCACTAAAAACGTTTCCCGTTCATCGATCAGCGTTATTTCCATCTGCTGTTCATGTCTTAACTTGGCCATATGATGGAATACTGTTAATCCACCAAAACCTCCACCTAAAATCACTAGTTTTTTCATACAACACCCTCCTAGAATCACGCAATACATCTTTCGTCCAATATGTACCACTTAATTATACCTGATAGAATACGAGATATTTCAACAAGTTCTTGCCATGTTACCTACAAAAAAGAAAACATCAGTCCATATATCTGTCATATTGACATTCATGAACTGATGCTATAAATAAAATAAAAAGCTTAAAATTACATTCTTTCTACAATATCAAGTCAACCAACCAAGTGTTTTACCGCACAACGATTCGGCCCAATTTCAAGTTCCGTTGCTTCTTCATCTGATGGAAACAGTTCACCGCGATTCACATGTACGATCGTCGTATAATTAGGAGGTGTGAGTCCCAAATTTCCAGCTACTGAATCGGTGAATTCATCCTCAGATACGCCTTGAAGCAAATGATTTGTCGCCCGAATTTCTCCTAATCTCGCACCCACATACCCTTGTTGTGTAACCTCATCTGATCCAGAGTAATGTGCTGGAAGAATGAGTACTTGATCATCTATTTGATTGAGCTTTGTTCGTACTGTATCATAAAGTAGTGCAGCCCATTCACGTGCTTTACCACCAAGATCAGGACGACCTAAGCCACTAACGAATACCGTATCACCTGATAGCAAATACTGATCATTCACAAGAAATGATGTACTTCCAGGTGTGTGTCCAGGCGTTGGAATAGCTATAACATCTAATTTAGAAGTACCGAATGGAATGCGCAATCCATCCTCAAGCGAATGGAAATTTATGCGTCCTTCACCCATTTCACTAGCGGCAATCCAATAATTCGCACCAACTCGACTTGCAAGAGCGCTTCCACCTGAAATGTGATCTGCATGACAATGCGTATCAAGTACTTCCCTAATCTGCACCGAATGTTTAGCTGCAATGTCCATATAGATGTCCGTATGCCGTCCCGGATCGACTACAATTGCATCATCTCCAGAAACTAAAACATAGGATAAACATCCTTTAGCTGGACGAATGACTTGAATTAGTTCGAAATCATCGGTTGATACTACACTAGTTGGATAATAAAATTCACTCCAGGCAGACATCCCATTCCGTAAACTCACTGCATGATAACCATGTTCATTGAGAATATCTGCTGCCTCTTCACTCGCATTGCCATGCGCACACACGCAAACGATTTCTTTATCTCGTGGAATCTCAGTAAATACCTCTGGTCCACTAGCCTTTAATTTTGACGTTTGAATATTTATTAAGTTAGCGTTTTGATGATCAATGTGCCATTCTAAATATGCGGATGTTGCCCGCACGTCTAAAATAATGGTTTCTCTATTATTTTCCATTTGATCGTGTAATTCTTGTGCCGTAATCGACATGCTCATATTTTCACTCCCCTGTCTCATCGTGTACCACTTTGACAAGATTAAATCTATACCCTGATGGGTATAAAAAAAAGGCACAATTGAACTAGTTCAATCGGACTACTTTACCATGCGTTCAGGATTCACTTGTTCTTCGTGTAGATCTGTAAACAGGGATTCCAAGCGCAATAATTCAGCTTCGACTATCTGTAGGTTTTGCTGATCTGTTTCGCGTCCCATGTTATTTGTAAAAAGCAATAAGCGCATACCCAAAAGAGAATTGCGCACTTCATTGACTAACGTCCAGGGTACCACCTGAGAACGCATCGCTTGATCTACATGCGAACGATAGTGTTCGCGCGTATGTTGCACCACGCTGTGATGACTACGACCAAGCCATGCGATCACTACACATCCCAAAAACTGAAAAATGATAGACGGGCAATACATCGAATGATGACTACACCAGACCAGCGATGACAAAGTAATCAGGACGCCTCCCAAAACTGCTGGGACAAATCCAATGGTATAGCCAACCAATCCTGCTAAAAGCACTTCTACACCTGCAAAAATATCGTGCTCTATGATTGCGAGTACAAACAAGACGATGCCAAGTAGCGCTGCAATCAGCGTCATACGCATACGTAAATAACCTAATACCATATCATCGAATAGCGCTATCCTTTGTCGCATCTCGATACCGCCCCCATACTTGCCTTTGACTATCGTTCCCTATGAAACACTGGGTGCCAGGACACTACTTGATGGCACTGTATTATCAATCATCTGCTCCATCTGTTGTAAATCAAATAATGCACGATACCGCCCACAAGACGTAAGAAGCTGTTCATGTGTTCCACGTTCAACAACTTTGCCATCATGAATCACAAGAATCTCGTCCATTCCTTCAAGTCCGATTAAACGGTGCGTGATCATTACAAGACTGCGATCACGTGCCATGTCCTCTATACCCCTTATCACGCGAACAGCTGTGATATTGTCTAATCCGCTCGTTGGCTCATCTAATAAAAAGATATCGCCATCTGCTAAAATCGCACGTGCAATAGCTAGTCGCTTGGCTTCACCACCAGATAACCTTGCACCAAACTCTCCTGCAAGGGTGTCATAACCTTCAACCATTTGTTGAGCCACTTCATCAAACGCTGATATCTCCACCGCTTTGTGAAACTGATCTGCTGTAGCTGTTTTATTGGCAACGCGTAGATTATCAGTTAACGTCGTTTGAAAAACATGCGGCCCTTGCTCAGCTACAGAAAAACATGATCGCACATCTATTGCATCTAATGTGCGCAGCTCTTTGCCACACAACTGGATAGATCCTTGTTCGTATTCATAAAAACGCAATAACAGCTGTACAATGGTGCTTTTTCCGGCTCCACTCTCGCCAACAATCGCTACGTGTTTTCCAAATGGAAGATCTAGATCAAACCCCGATAGGATTTCGGCTTCAGATGATTCATAGCAAAAGTGTACGTCTCGAATCACCAAATCTGGTTTGTACCATGTAGTCATTGCACTCCCTTCTTCATTTACCCTGGATGTAGCCTGCACAAGAGAATCCACTCGTGCAAATGCCTGAAGGGTTTGCGACAAATATTGATACGCCTGAGGTAAACTAGCCGCCGTTTCAAAACTAGCCAGTGCTGTAAGCGCAATAACTGGGAGATCATATCCTGGGATTTTCCCTGTAGCGACGAGAGGAATCGCAATGACCAAACTTACCCACATAGCAACGTGATTGATCAGCACGAGTACCCCCGTCGACATCCCATTTAATTGACTCATAAACCGTTGATGACGCGATATGTTTGTTTGTAATTCAGTTAGTGTTTGTACCGTTTGCTCATACCGTCCAAAAGCTAACAATTCAGCTACTCCTTGCGTAAGATCAAGGGTTAGCGCATAGTACTTTGCCCGCAACTCTACGAGCACTTTCCCACTTGTTCTCCCTGCCAAAAATGCTATGCCTGGTACCACAATTCCTCCAATGAGCAGACTGCTAACTAATGCAACACCAAGACGCACAGAGAACTGCCCCACAACTACAAACGACAAAGCTGCTGATAAAAAGAAAATGATAGCGGGAGAAATGATGCGCAAAAAGAAATTTTGTAACGTATCAATATCTGCAACCAGTGTAGCTAACAGATCGCCCGTGCATTTTGTAACAAATAACCCTGGAGCGAGCGGTTCTATTTTCGAATAGACAAATACTCGCAGATGAGCAAGTATGCGAAATGTGACATCGTGCGAAGCTAATCGCTCAAGATACCGAAATACCGCACGAGATAAGCCGAAAAACCGTACACCGACAATCGGCACCCATAATAAGAGTACGGTTTCAGGATGCAATGCGGCCTTTGCAATGAGATACCCGGAAGTTGCCATCAAGCCAATGCTCGCACCCACTGCAAAAAATCCAGCTATGATGGATAACGTAACTAACCACCAAAACGGACGTAGAAATCCAAGTAACGTGCGCATGTTACGCCCCCTCTCCCGGCTGTAGTGCATGTGCCATCACAAGATCGCGATAGAGCCCTGGCTCACGTACTAAATCTCGATGTCTTCCCGTTTGTCTTATGGCACCTTCTTGCATGACTACAATCTGATCAGCAAGTTGTACCGTGTGCATGCGATGGGCAATCATAATCACTGTATGAGTTTGTCTTAATTGTCGAAGTGCTCTCTGTACAATCCAGTCGGTCTCTGCGTCCAATTGTGATGTTGGTTCATCCAAAATGAGTATTTTGCTGTCCTTTAGAAAAGCTCGTGCAAGTGCGATCCGCTGTATCTGACCCCCACTTAGACGTGCTCCATTTTCACCTACCATGGTCTGATACCCTTGTGGAAAAGAGCAAATAAATTCATCAGCTCCCGCCATTTTTGCCGCTTCCACTAATTCACTTACGCTACAATTCGGGTTTGCCATTTGTATGTTTTGCGCAATCGTCCCAAAAAATAAATGTGGACGCTGTGGCATCCATGCGATCTGCTCCCGCCACCATTCAAGCGGAACATCGCGCAAATCCACACCTCCAACCACAATTTTTCCTGTGGTCGGTTCCGTAAATCCAAGTAGTAAATCTACCAGTGTAGATTTACCTGCACCACTAGCACCAACAATAGCTACCATTTGGCGTGGTAGAATCTCACAGGTGACATCGTGAAGGGTGGCTTCTCCAACTTTTGCATACGTATACCCCACATGATCAAAGAAGATAGAGCTCCATTCGAGTGGTTTGCGCATCATTGCTGGATCCCTCACACTGATGGTGGGTTTTGTTTGAAGAATCTCAACGATTCGTTTTGCCGCAGTCACTCCATCTCGCCCAACGTGATACTGCGTTCCTAACATGCGGATGGGCAGATAGAATTCCGGTGCCAAGACAAGTACAAAAAATGCATTGGAAAACGGCATATCCCCTGCAATTAACCGCAACCCGATCGTCACCGCAACAATGGCCGTACTGAGCGTTGTAAGCAGTTCTAAAACTAAGGCAGACAAAAATGCGATTCGCAAGGAAGACATCGTCGCTAAACGATAATCTTGACTAATGCGCGAGATCACTTCTATCTGATCTCGACTCCGCCGAAATACTTTTAAAGTTGTCAACCCTTGCAAAACATCCACAAAGTGTGCAGATAATAAACTAAGAACTTTCCATTGTCGATCACTTACTGCTTGAGCCCCTTTTCCTATTAGAATCATAAAAAATGGAATGAGTGGCGCAGTCACAGCAAGAATGATCCCCGATAGTGGGTCATTCCAAAACACAAAAGTGAGTACAGTGAGCGGAACAAAGGCTGACAATGCCACTTGGGGTAAATACCTCGCTAAATAGGGCTCAAGTGCCTCTACTCCATCTACTACAGTCAAGGCAAGTTCACCAGTCTGCTCCCCCTTGACATACGTTGGACCGAGTAATCCTACGTGTTGCAAGAGGCTCTTGCGAATATCCGTCTTCACTTTAGCCGCAATCTGTCCAGCAGCCGCTTCACTTCCATAAGCAATACCTGCGCGCAGTATGATCAAAACAAGTAGCGTCGTAAGCGCAGCTGACACCACTTGAAGTGGATCGTGACGCAAGAACACTTGCGTCACGATCTGTGCGAGATAGCGTGCCTCTGCGACAGCTATCAGTCCGCCAATTAACCCTAACCCGACTGTAAGAACCAATAATGTGCGCGCGCTTTTACTGTGTAAAAATATTTTTCGATCCATCATATCAGTAGTCCAAATGATCAGATGGGCTTACGCGTTTTTTAAATACCCAATACGACCAGATCTGATAAGCAAGTACAACAGGAACAAGTGTTAGAGCCACGATCGTCATGACGACCAAACTATAGTGATTAGAAGCCGCATTGTAGATAGTAAGACTGTAGTTCGGATTCAAACTGCTCACCATCACGCGCGGAAAAAGACCAAGAAAAACAGTAATCGTTGAAAGTGCAATGGTTATCCCTGTCATGATAAAGGCCCATCCATAACGCTTTGCTCCAATAAAATAGCGTACTGATAGCAATGCAAGTCCCGCAACAATGGGAATCGGCCCTGGATCAATACCCATTTTGCGAAAAATATCGGTATAGAAGTAGCTAAGTATCACCACGATGAAAAGAAGCGTAGTTGTCGGACCGCCGACTCGCAAAGCTGCTTTTTGTGCACGCTCTTTCACGTCTCCTGTCGTCTTCATGGACAAGAACAGCGCTCCATGCAGGATGAACATCATGACCATCGCTGCACCCATAATCACGGAAAACGGACTAAGCAAATTAAAAAATGTGCCCACATAATTCATACTTGCATTTATCGGAACCCCTTGCATCATATCCGCCAATGCAACTCCCCACAAAAAAGCAGGCCCCGCACTTCCTAACACAATGAGCCAATCCCATACTGCTCGCCATGTGCGATTGTTTTCCTTCCCGCGAAATTCAAACGCGACACCGCGTGCGATGAGTGCTAGCAACATGATAAATAACGCTAAATAAAAGCCGCTAAAGAGTGTTGCGTACCAGTTTGGAAATGCTGCGAAAAGAGCACCTCCTGCAGTAATTAACCATACTTCATTACCATCCCAAAATGGACCAATACTATTGATCATCACACGGCGATCCGTATCTGTCTTACCTATAAAAGGAAGCAGCATGCCTACTCCAAAGTCAAATCCTTCAAGGAAGAAATATCCAACAAATAAAACGGCAATAATCACAAACCAAAACACGTCAAGATTCATGTTCGCCCCTCCTTTACTTCAAAATTAAAACAATGATGGCACAGACTCAGTAATAGATGACTCCATGTTCACACGATCATCTGGCCCTAGCCGAACGTATTTGACCATTAAATAAACATCCACAATCCCCATCACTGTATACACGAGTGCAAATCCTATTAATGTCGTTAGCACTTCTCCTGCAGGTACGGTTGGCGAAACTCCTTGTGCAGTTTTTTGTAATCCAAAGACAATCCAAGGCTGTCTTCCGATCTCCGTCATGAGCCAGCCAGTCGTATTGCCTATAAACGGTAACGGAATAGACCATAACAACCATTTGAGTAATCCTCTGTACTGTGAAATATCTTTTCGACGCAACAATAAATACGTGCCAATAAAAGCTAAAATCATCATTAAGGTACCTGCTAATACCATGATACGGAAACTCCAAAATGTTACATTAACAGGTGGAATATAATTACCAGGTCCATACTTTTGCACATAGGCGGCTTGAATTTGGTTCATCCCTTCTACCTTACCTGACAAATGATCGTACGCTAAAATACTCAGCGCATCGGGAATCTGTATTTTAAATGAATTGTCGTGTTTTGCCGTATTGATAACTGCTACAATTGTCCACGGTGCATGCTCTGGACTTGTATTCCACAGTGCTTCAGAAGCAGCCATTTTCATCGGTTGCGCCTTGATGAGATGCTGTGCTTGTGTATGGCCAATAGCCACGACCAATACACTACTCACCACAGCAACTGTCATAGCCACTTGAAAAGATCTCCTGAATAAATCCACGTGGTTTTTTTTTCAGCAAATGATAGGCACTTACTCCTAAAACAAAAAATGCCCCTGTAACAAGTGCACCCATGATCACATGTGGAAACTCCAACCACAGTTGCGTGTTGCCTAGTATTGCAAAAAAATTCGACATCTCAGCATGACCGTTATGCATAGAATACCCTACCGGTTCTTGCATAAATGAATTAGCGGCAAGGATCCAAAATGCAGAGAGTATCGTGCCTATCGACACAAGCCATATCGATGCAAGATGAATCCGTTTAGAGACGCGATCCCAACCAAACATCCACACGCCAAGGAATGTGGATTCCATGAAGAAAGCGAGCAATGCTTCTATTGCTAGTGGAGCACCAAATACATCTCCAACAAATCGAGAGTAGTTTGACCAGTTCATCCCAAACTGAAACTCTTGCATAATACCCGTGACAACACCCACTGAAAAATTGATGAGGAATAACTTCCCCCAAAACTGCACCATCTTACGATATGTGTTATTTCCTGTTCTTACATAAATTGTTTCCATGATTGCAAGTAAAAATGCTAATCCAATCGTTAATGGAACAAATAGAAAATGATATACAGTGGTCACACCAAACTGCATGCGAGCCAACATCAATTGATCCATAACGCACCTCCTAAAGACACATTCCCTGTTGTGGGTCATCTTTATTAAACGTCGTTCAAAAAATTTATAGGAGATCCAAAATAACCCCTTACTCTAGTCGGTTTGGACTAGAGTAAGGGGGCACAACCCATAGACGGTGCACACGTTATCTGATACTCTAAAGTTACTATGAAGGCACAACTAAAATAACTCTAACACGAGAGGAGGCTCACATAACCGTGAAGTCTCTATTTGAATCTGATCAATTTCTTTTTAAACAGATGTTCGATCGGGCCATTGATGCCTATCTTGTCTTAACCAAGGAGTTACAGGTAGCATACATGAATGATACCGCACAAGCATGGTTTGGCCATTTAGACACGTGGAATAATTCTTTCTGTGGCGATATTTTACATTGTCAAACAGAGACTGGCGATGCGATGAGTGGGACTCTTTGCTTAGGGTGTATTGTACGCGATCTCCATATCTCTCTCGGAGACCGTCAAATGGTGGTCACTAAAAAAGATGGAAGTACGATTTTTGCTAGTATCTCTTATAGCTATATTCCTGTTCAAGATGTAGATCAGGACATGTGTATTTTAATGTCTATACGCGATGTGTCTGTTCAAAAGAAATGGGAAAATGAGCGCCTCGTGAACGAAACGCTACGTTTTACACTGGAGGAACGCGAGAGGATTGCTCGCGACTTGCATGACACGGTAGCACAGAACTTAGCGTATGCTACCATGCAATTAAAATTACTGCGTAAAGAGCAGGTTTTGCCGCACTCTGCAGATTCTGTGGCTCCCACTAATCATCAGTTAGATCACCGACTAAAAGAAATGACCGAGATTTTAGACGAAAGTATTAAAGAATTACGCAATTCCCTCTACGATCTTACTTTTTCTCTAGATACGAATTTGATGGACTTTATCCGCGAGGCCGCAAATAAACTGCATGCAAGAACAGGCATCCAAGTGGAGACGCATCTTATAGACGAAGGTGCGGCATGGTCAAAACAAGTGGATGTACAAGTAGCTCGCATAGTTCAAGAGATCCTGACCAATATCCGAAAGCACGCCCATGCAGCACATGTCGATATCCATGTTGAACGAACCATAAACCATCTTTCCATTCGAATTAGCGATGATGGAAGAGGCTTTGATGTAGATGAAGCATTAGAGCGTAAAGGACATTATGGACTTCATTCCATAATAGAACGCTGTCGTTTATTAGGTGGTGAAGCCGCCGTGGAAGCAAGAGTAGACAAGGGGACCGTATGGCGTCTCTCTATCATAGCAGATCTTTCGGAAATTCCATTACAACTCCCATCATCATTGATCGAATCATGACTTGATCTCATTTACGGATTTTTAGTCAATCCCTCGCGCACCGCATAAGTAGCAGCTTCTACGCGATTAGAAATATGCAACTTATCCAATATATTTCTCACGTGATTGCGTACTGTATTTTCACTAATGTACAGCCTCTTTGCAATATCCTTGTTAGGAGCACCTGTTCCAAGCTCTCTTAGCACCTCAATTTCTCTTGCTGTGAGCGGCTCTACTGCATCGCCGACAATCTCCTGACGCTTTGGACGCGACAGATCAGAGAGGATCTTAAGGGCAAGATTGCTCGGCACAACTGCTTCCCCAAGTGCCACGCTGTGCACCGCATGTAACAACTCATCAGGATCTGCCGTTTTGATCATATATCCTTGCGCACCATGCTTAATCGCATCAAATAAAGCATGTTCTTCCTCGTTCACTGTCAAAATTAAAATTTTTACAGGCACATGTAGCTCTCGAATGCGGCGCGTCGCTTCAAACCCATTCATCTGTGGCATTGATAAGTCCATAATCAAAACATCCGGCTGGAGAGATTGAACAAGTTCCACAGCCTCGCGCCCATTTTCCGCTTCTCCTATTACGTCAAAGTCGGGAGATGTTTGAAGGATACCGATAACACCTTTGCGAAACAGGTGGTGATCATCTACTACAGCTACTCTAATTCCCACAACGCATCTCTCCTCACGTATAACATCATACTACCCTATTTTAATCAAGATACACTTGTGTAACCCGTCTCATCATTCCTTATAGTGTGACACCATTATCTCAATGATAACACCACCGTTTGAACTAACCATCTAGTCCATTTAGACTACGATGCTACCCGATCACGTGTCATTCCCCATAAACCTACACAGGCAAGAGCAAGCAATCCCCACTGCCAAGGAGATAAGAAGCCCCACAGTACATCATGATTGGAAAATAAGGAAACAAACAGCGAACCTATACTATCTAATGCCACAACATAGAATCCAATCACAGTTTTCGAAACCGTTGTATCCCTTGTGCGTAGTGCACTCCAAAGAATCCCTATATTCACACACAGTATGATGACTTCATAAACATTCACTGGTGCAAATTGCCCACCTTCCATCGCAATACCGAACGGACGTGGCATTTGTTGTCCCAACTGTAAATGAAATAAACAATAAGGAATAAGCCCAGCAGTAAAACTGACAACGATCAGATCAAACATGCGACTCATTACCAAATGGCCTCGCCAAATACTATACCCGATATACAAGATGACGACTGCAGTTGCGATCATCCCTGAGGCAGCTGTTGGGGCTGCAAAAAGAACCTTTGCTGGTACTCGAAACAAATCATGTAGGACAAAGAGCATACCAGATACTTTCCACACAACGAGCCACATCGTACAACTAGCAATGAATACATCGATAAAATCATCCACTTCTTCTACATGCTGTTTGCTGGCATACCATTTTGCTGTAAATACAGTGACCAATACAAACAAAAAGGTTCCCAGCCATGAATAATAGAGCGTAAATGGTCCAAGGTGAATGCCTCCATACAGTTCACTCATTATGAGTCCTCCTTTCCACTGCCCTCATTCCCTCACCTCTGCTGTGAAGCTTTACTCTCTGGTGAAATCTTCACTAGTTGAGACAACTCTGCTTGCAGCGTTCTCTGACTCAATGCCCCTTCCACACGATCTACAATGACTCCTTTAGAATTAATGAAGAAACTCGTCGGAATCGAGATGACATCATATTCTTTAGCGACCTTCCCTACGGAGTCTAAGAGCACAGGATATTGAATGCCAACTTTTTTCATAAAAGTTATTACAGCAGAACGCGAATCACTTTCCGTCATATCCACACCAATAAATGTAACTTGCGAGTGATACAAAGCATCCATCTTCACTAAATCTGGAGCTTCCGCCTGACATGGGGGACACCATGATGCAAAAAAATTAATCATAAGCGGTTTCCCTTTCAGTTGTGTTATATTCAACGATTGTCCCTGCACTGTCTCTAATGTAAAGCTTGGAGCTAAATATCCCTCCTCTGGAATGTGAGCTAATTTCCCTGGATGTTGATTGACAATGATTGCACAACCTAAAATGAAAACAAGTAGACCAGTTAACCATGTGCGCCTTCGTTTCATATTTAGTACCATCATTCTCCTAGTATAGCTCATTGGGACAAGCAATTTTGCATTTAATCCACATTTGCCGTACACTTTATAGCATGTATCGAATGATACAAAATGAGTGAAGTGTACTTATTTTTCGCTGGGGTAAGATAAGAATGAACTTTTCAAGTGTTGTTCCCGTCTAACAATCGTAGAGCTTGTTTCCTTTTGAATATCTGTTTTTTGCTATGGTCTCTAGTACCATAAGTTACTCTTATGTAAACCGCAACCATTAGGATGAATGGAGGACGTTTAAATGCCAGTTTGGCTGACGCTGGTCGATGCACTCTGTATTATCGTCCAGATTGCAGCAATTGCAATTGGGGTGTATCAGATTGCAATCTCCCTGTTTTCTCTGAAATCCCCCAAACAAAGCGTGTATCAGTCTCCGCAAAAACGCTTTGCAATTGTCATTCCAGCACACAATGAGTCACAGGTGATCGCACCGCTCATTGCCAATTTACATGAACTTAATTATCCAAATAACCTCTACGACATCTTTGTCATCGCTGATAACTGCGATGATCTCACAGCAGATGTGGCTAGACAAGCAGGCGCCACTGTTTATGAGCGTTCAACGAAAAATAACCGTGGAAAAGGTTTTGCCATCGCTTGGATTCTTGAACAGTTAAAACAACAACCGAAGATCTTTGATGCAATTGTATTTTTTGATGCGGATAATCTGGTCAGTCACAATTTTTTAACGGTCATGAATGATAAATTGCTGAATGGAAAACAAGTTGTACAAGGTTATTTAGACACTAAAAATCCATTTGATTCCTGGGTTTCTGTCTCGATGGCACTCTCTTACTGGTATACCAATCGCATGTGGCAGTTATCTCGCAAGAATCTCGGTTTACCATGTGCTCTAGGTGGGACGGGGTTATGTATTGATCAGACCCTCTTACAACAACTAGGCTGGGATGCAACCACTCTTGCAGAGGATACGGAATTCGGTGCTAAATGCGTTACGATGGGGATTATTCCAGAATGGGCTCACGAAGCTCGCGTATATGATGAAAAGCCACTGACACTTGCAGCCTCCATGCGTCAGAGATTGCGTTGGATGCGCGGCCACTTTCGATGCAGTGAACGCTATACCTTACCACTATTAGGACGTGGGTTGCGAGATCGTAGCTGGGCAAAACTTGATGCAGCAGTGTATCTTTTTCAACCGACGAGTTTTTTAATCATTTTTGCAGCAGCCATTACCTTACTCTTTCAAGCAAGTGGCTCGACCCCGACGTGGCTTAGTACGATCTTTTCCATTATTCCACCGTGGGTAATGATCAGCTTAAATTTTTTAGTTATTTTGCAGATGGTAGTAGCTCTTATTCTTGATGGCGTAAGTTGGGTGGCATTCCTTGCGATTCCACTATTCCCAATTTTCACATTGACTTGGATTCCAGTTATTTTAACTGCACTCTTTACAAGGAAAAATAACACATGGAATCACACGGTGCATACGCGTGCTATTCATCATCATGAATTACAAAGTGCTGAAGCAAAACGCTTATAAAAAAGTTTATTTTTCTATTAGAGCCTATTCAAAAAGGGAGCAGGTAAGACCCGTGCAGTGCAAGGAAGCAAGCCAAGAATGTGGACTGAGCGTACGTTTTGGGTACGTGAGGGAGCGTTCTTAGCGCTGACGCTGCCATGTGCCGGGGAGTTCTGACCCCTTTTTGAACAACCTCTATGAAAAGCAGAGCTGTGACTTTCCCGCACCAAATATCCTGTACCCCCCGGACCTTGGATATGCGTTGGATAGTAGTCACAGCTCTGTTTTCTAACCTAACCTATTTACCAGAAGAGGAAAGATAGCCAGAAGATCGCTCCAAATGCGAGCCACCACCACCAGTATCCTCCGCCCCACCAACCGGCACCTGGAGCGCCGTACCCGCCACCGTATCCGGCACCATAACCTGGATAACCGCCCCCCCACTGTGCGAGAGCCATATCCAGTTTTGCTTCGTCAGATACTTCAAATGTGGCTAAACTAGGAGCGTACTGCGCAGGAACCTTCATCAATACAGAATTACTGCGAACTTGTTGCACCATTCCTTGGTGAAGGCCATAACGAGTACGAAACTGCACCCATCCGCCTTGACATCCTAAGCATTGCTGCCGAACTCCTGTCATCCCCATGACGACAACTCCCCTCTAGTAGACTGGGACTGTCGTGCATTGTGTGGTATAGGTCGGTACCAGCAAGAAGAACAGTACAAAGATAATGAGAAACACTACTGCCCAACGGGTATATCCACCAAAAACTCCCATGATCTTTCATCCCCCAATCATCTTCATTTGTTTGCACATTGTAAGTAATGCGACACAGGCTCAAACCGCGAGGGCGAATATCAGGGGGAATCAATAAATACACATCTACCTACTGAGACAAAAAGAAATCCCGCGTATAATTTGCAGGATTTCTCTTTGCCTTCTACAGTCATTTATATGGCATTAAAGAGAACTCGATGTTTAATCGGTACATCGTAGAGCTCTGCTTGCAATCCAGACGTAATTTTCAACAGAGCACTAACAAATCCCTCTGAGTCACCTTCGATATAAGGATTTGGTAAAAGATAGGCTCGCTCATTAACCGCATACGCTAACTCCGAGTCACCATAGAAGATGATCCCATCGCTTTCTGCCCATAGGACAATAAACTCTCCTGGAATACCTAACTCCGCTTGCATAAAACGAGTCATCTCGCCACATACTTTATTGACTTCGTCAGGACCATAGCCTTTATCCCACATCGTAGTTGAAAATGATTGTTTTTGAAGAAAGTTAGCAAATGACATTACAACTGAATTTGTCATACAAGCGATGCTCTCCTTTATACCCGTATCAAAATAACGACTATCCTTCGATCACCTATCTATTGTAGCACGAGAAGCTTCAAGGAATTTCATCAACAAATAAAAAAGTAGTGCTTACCCACATGATAGGTAAGCACTACTAGGGACAGCACATGTTGTAACAGTATTAATAGCGTAAATCATTTCGTACACTTGCAACAAGACGCCGTGCGATGCGCATCTCCCGCTCTGCAATATCAATGTGACGCAATGCAAGATTAAGTCTTTCTTTTTTCGAACGACGATATCTGCGTACTTTTGTCAATGTCATGACCCCCCTGCACTATTTGACTCCCCCGCTTACCTCATCGTATGACAATACAGTGAAGCGGCGTGGACGAGTACCCTAGGCAGGAGTAGATGATCTCAAAAATCAGCAGTTACTCGCAGTTATGCTAGAACCTTACGCGCCTCACTTGATAAGGCAGGCACTACATCAAACAAATCGCCGACGATTCCATAATCAGCTACCTTAAAGATCGGCGCTTCTGGATCTTTATTAATCGCTACAATAATTTTCGAGTTAGACATACCTGCCAAATGCTGTATCGCTCCAGAAATCCCACATGCGATATAAAGATCAGGTGTTACAACTTTTCCCGTCTGACCAATCTGCATCGAATAGTCACAATATCCCGCATCGCAAGCTCCACGCGATGCCCCAACTGCAGCTCCTAGAACTTCCGCCAATTCATAAAGGGGTTTAAATCCATCCGCACTTTTCACGCCACGGCCACCAGAAACAATGATTTTTGCTTCAGATAAATCCACGCCTGAAGAAGCCTTCTTCAATACCTCGCGCACTTTCGTCCGCAGATTTGCAGGTGCAGCATAGTCGATATTCACAACATCCGCTTGCTCGCTCGTCTGTTCTGGCATCGGTAAGTTATTTGGACGAATCGTCGCAAAAACGACATGCCCGGATGCCTTCACTTTAGCAAACGCCTTACCTGCATAAATAGGACGTGTAAAAAGCATATCATCTCCCGCTAACTCTACGTGGATAATATCTGATACTTGACCGGCCTTGTGTTTAGCTGCAAGTGCAGGTGCTACATCCCGGCCAATCGCAGAATGTGCAAATAGTACCACTTGCGGATCAAATGCTTCTATCGCTTGCGAGACAGCCGCTTCATACGCATCAGGAACATACTGTGCAAGATCTGCATGATCAATGACATATACGTGGTTTGCACCGTGTTCGCTAAGCGGTTGCACGAGAGAAGATACTCCATGACCAATAACGACAGCTGCAACTTCTCCACCATCTGCCAACGTGTTAGCTCCACCAAGTGCTTCAAGAGAGACATTACGCAACTGATTAGCCCGTAAATCAGCGACAACCAATACTTTCCTCTTCACAACAATCACTCCTTTTCACAGATTAAGATTATAAAACTTTACTTGTCTGACGCAGTTCTTTTACTAGTTCTTGCACGCGTGTTGCCGTATCTCCTTCAAGAACGCGACCAGCGCCTTTGGCTGCAGGCAATACAACTTCCACAGTGGTTACCTTACTCTCTATGTGACTGTGATCTAATCCAAGATCACTGAGTGTGAGTTTTGTGATCGGTTTCTTCCCAGCTTTACGAATACCAATTAAAGAGGGATAACGAGGTTCATTGAGACCTTGTTGCGCTGTTACTAACACAGGTAGAGTCGCTTCTACGATCTCTGTGTCGCCTTCTGCATCACGCTGTGCAACCACGTTTGTTCCACTAATCTCTAGTTTAGTAATCGTTGAAATATGAGGAATATCTAGTAACTGAGCGAGTCTTACCGCCACTTGACCAGACCCGTCATCCACTGCCTGATTGCCTGCTAAGATTAAGTCAAAAGGCTTTTGCTTAATGGCACTTGCGAGAACTTCTGATACTGTGTACTCATCTCCAAATGCTGCTTCATCTTCAATGTGGATCGCTTCATCAGCACCCATAGCAAGCGCTGTACGAATAGCCTCTTCTACACGAACAGGTCCAATCGTAACAACAGTAACTTCTCCACCTTGTTCTTCCTTAATCTTCAAAGCTTCCTCAACAGCATATTCATCATAAGGGTTCAAAATAAATTGAACGCCATCCTCTTTAATCGTTCCATGATCTAGTACAATCTTAGCTTCCGTATCAAAAGTCTGTTTGATACATACAATGATGTTCATAGAGATTCTCCTCTACTCATAGTTTCGAATGGATTGCATTGATTCTTTACAACCACAGTGCCACTCATCACTTGCGATCGCCACCAATACCACGTAAAAGCATATCATATACGACATCTGTCTGCGCTGATAAATCATACTTAGCTCCTGTAAATATCCAGGCATTCACTGTTTCATCAATTGTGCCAAAAATCATCCGCCGTGCGATACGCACATCAAATGGTTCGCGAAAGACGCCTGTTTCCTGACCTAATAATAAAATGCGATCCAACATGCGATGATACGGTCGCATCATATCAGATACTTGTTCACGAATTACAGGGTCAGACTGACGTACGTGAACTTGCAGGACAAGAGCTAAATTCGGATCTTGACCAAGCGTCGTAAAGTGCCCTTCGATGAGTTTGTGCAGTGCCATCAGTGGTTCTGGATGTTCACCTTCAAGCCAAGTCGATAACATCACGATTTGTCCGATCGTTTCTCGCAGTACTGAAATAAGAATATCTTCTTTGTTCTTAAAGTAAAGGTAAACGGTCCCGTCAGCTACGCCGGCCTCACGTGCAATCCGAGCCACTTGCGCCCCGTGATAGCCAGACACAGCCATCACTTTAATTGCAGATTGGAGAATGGCGTGATATTTGGCTGCATCCTTACGCTGTGCGATGAGATTCATCTCCCCTTTACTCGAATGGTTGTTCATTCATCTAAATATAGAGTACATGAGCAATCATCACTCGTCAAGAGAAACCACAAAAAAAGAGAACTGCATGTTAACAAGCAGTCCTCTCGATCATAGCCGTATATTCATACTTTTGCATTACACGTTTTGAATGGCGCTGACAATCACTACAACTACCATAAACAATACATAGAGTCGCAATCCCCAGATCGTCACTTTCAGCATCGGACTAAGTGGTCTCAATCCTAATTTACTAATTTTCTCAATAGCCTCTTGGTGTTCCTCAAGCGTTTGCGCTACTAGTTCAGGTCGCTCATGTAATTCTTTTAATTGGTTGCGACCTTGCGGTAATGTATACAGCAATTCTGACGTTGACGTCGACATATTTTTCACCTCGCCTTATCTAGTAAAAGAAGCCATCTATAATTGAAGATTAGGGAAAATAACTGTGATTGCATACAGAATACCTGCAAGGGAAACAAATACACCAACGCCTACACCAAGTATATTTAAAAACCAACCACTGCGGTGTTCACCCATAATCTCTTTGTCATTGACTAAGAGAAGCAGAAACCCAATTGCAGGTGGCATCGTGAGTACAGCTAACACATTGACAATGATGACTACAAACTCCAGTGGGAAGCCCGGAATGAGAACGATAGCTCCACTTAATGCAGCAACCAAAAACAAGATCGAGTAAAATCCTTTTGCCTCACGAAAGGGGCGATTTAAACTATGTGCCTTTTGCGTGACTTCACCAAATGCATACGCAGAAGAAGTTGATATTGCTACAATAGCTACAAGTCCCGCTTCAAGAATTCCAATGGCAAACAATGTAGCTGCAACATGCCCAATATAGGGTACAAGTGCTTGTGCAAACTGTGCGGCACCATACTGACCAGCATTCATGTGATGAATATACAGCGGTGCAGTGGCAATAATACAGGCAACCGCAGCTAGCGCCGCAAGTAACGCTCCTATCCCTGTATCGATACGTCCTAATTTAATGTCGCGCACGGCAAGCCCTTTATCACTAACTGCCCCTTGTTGAAAAAACAGCATCCACGGTGTAATCGTAGCACCAATATCTGATAATAAAATGATCACTGTACTCGAGTTGAGCCCTCCTGAAGGCAATGGAGACCAGTCTAAAAATGAGCCTCCCACTGCACTCCAATCCGGATGAGACATGATGGCAACAGGTATAAAGATCAAATTGAGAAGGGCAAGCCCCATCGTGATTCTTTCCCACGACCAGTATCTCCGCGAACTCAGTGCTACCACCACGACAAGCAAAGCCACACTCACTGCGATATACTTTGAGATTCCAAAATATGAAGCGCCCGCAACAACTGCCACAAATTCAGTAATTAAAGTTAAGACATTCGTAAAAAGCAAATCAATCATTGCAAAATTACCCCAAAACCTACCAAACCGCCGATAAATTAACTCTGCATGCCCAGCCTTAGATACGGCCCCAAGTCTAACTGTAATCTCCTGTGCCACAAAAGCCAACATAAATGTAAAAACGACAAACGGGAGAAAGAATCCAATGCCAAACTGCGAACCTGTCGCTGAATAAGACAACATCGACGGTCCATCATTTTCACCTAACATCACTAAAATGCCTGGACCTACGAGCAACCACAGCAACCGCAGCCGTGACCGTCCTTGTCTTGCTCTACCCACTTTAATCCGATCAAGAGCTCGTGCTGCATCTTCTCGGCTTGGAGCCTGCATCGACATGACCAACATGCCTCCTTTATTGGACTGTAGTGCACCCGCTCATATGACTTGCACATGATCAACGTTCCATGAGAATCATAACCCTAATTTAGCTCGATCACACATATTGTCGTTCAAGAAAAAAAGTTTCCTAAGCGACACTTACATCCTTACTATATTCCTGACGTGCAAAAATTGCAACACCTTACAAATAAAAAAACCAGGCCATTGTTGACCTGGTGTTCTACCCACTATACAACTTACATTTCACTGCACGCAACGGATAAGTTGCGTTTATTCACTTAACGATCAGGAACGCGCTTGTGGATCAAATGCATCTCGCAAACCGTCACCAATAAAATTAACCGATAAGATCGTTAAAATGATCATAGCCGCAGGAGGTATCCATAGATACGGCTCTGTCCGCATATCGATATAATTGGATGCTTGACTCAGCATTCCACCCCACGATGGTACCGTCAGCGGTAACCCAAGACCCAAAAAAGTAAGACCAGCATCTAATCCAACATATCCTGCTACAGCCATACTCACCAAAACGGCTAAACTACTAATGGTATTTGGCAACATATGCCGAAAAATAATACGCCATTTACTAGCCCCAATGGTAACAGCTCCTAGCACATAATCTTGCTCACGCAATTGTAAGAAAATACCCCTCATAAAACGCGCGGGTCCCGGCCACGCAGTCAAAGATACAACAGTAATTAAAATAAGGACCCCTGAAGTATTAAAAATCGCCTCTAACGCAAGAATGAACGGGATAAAGGGGAAATTTAACATAATGTCAACAAAACGCATAAGCAAATTGTCGATCCAGCCACCAAAGAATCCCGAAATCCCACCGTAGACTACCCCGATCAACATGGTCATCACAGCAGCCGCTACAGCAACGGTCAAGTCTACGCGCCCACCATACAGCAACCGCGCTAGATTGTCATATCCTGATCCGTCTGTTCCAAGCGGATGAGCAGCAGACGGCGCCAAGTTCGTATTCATAATATTAATGGCAGTGGGATTATACGGAGTAAAAAGCGGTGCAGCTATTGTGACAAAGACAATCGCTAATAAGATAATGGCACCTGCCAATGCCAATCGATTGCGCATAAAACGTTGTAACGATAATTTCCACGGTGCCTTCACTTTTTCTTTTTTGTTTGATGCATTCATATTTTTTTGCAACGCTTGTACAGCCACTTTATTCACTCCTAGTTGTACCGAATTCGCGGGTCAGCAACCGCAAGCAGGATATCTGCAATCAGATTACCGATCAGGACTGTTATCGCAAAAATAAGGGTAGTCGCTAAAATCACAGGATAGTCGCGATTTAAATTTGCGCTTACAGTGAGTTCCCCCATGCCAGGCCATGTGAAAATTTCCTCAATTAATACGGCACCACTAAATAATCCACCAATATCAAATCCAAACTGCGTGATGATAGGAATAATCGCGTTTCGCAACACGTGACGAAATAACACTCGCCCATCGCGCAATCCTTTGGAGCGCGCTGTTCGAACAAAATCCTGAACGATGACTTGAAGCGTATTGCCCCGTGTTAAGCGGGAATAAAATGCAACGGAAGGTAGTGATAGAGCGAGTGCAGGTAAAATTAAATGAGAGATCCGATCACCAAGATCACCCGACCACGGCACTGCAGGTGTGACTGTACCAAACGACGGTAGGATATTTAGCGTAAAAGAGAAAATGTAGATCAAGAATAATGCAAATACAAATCCAGGTATTGAATACAAGAGCACCGCAATAAACGATGTGCTTACATCAAACCCTTTGTTGACTCGACTTGCTTGTAAAACCCCCATTGGAATACCAATGAGCAATACAATGATCTCTGCAGTAATAGCAAGCGTCAAAGTATTAGGTAACGAGAAGCCAATCAGTCGAGATACTGGTTCTTGGTACTGATAAGAAGATCCTAAATTTCCATGGAGTAAATTCATGACCCAGTTAACATATTGTTGCCATAGTGGCAGATTGAGACCCGCTGCAGCTTCTTTGCGTTGAATCACCACTGACGCATCTTTAATATGAGGATTTTGTGTTAAGGCAAGAAATGCATTGCCAGGCATCAAGTGCATGAGAATAAACACAATAATCGTAATGACAATCAACGTCGGAATTAAGCCAAGAAGGCGGCGAATAATATAGGTTGCCAAAACAAGTATGCCCCTTCCACATCTAGAAGTAGGTGGGGCAGGTCATACAACCTGCCCCTATATGGATACAGTGTAGCTGTGAAACGCGTGACTTCCTTAGCTAGATGGCGAAATCCACCACTTGTATTCATCGAGCGTTCCATATGGCGAGAAGACGACGCCATGCAAGTCTTTGTTGTATGCCGTCACGCTATCCTCGTCAAACAAGAAGTTTTCTGGCATCTGTTGATTGAGCAACTGCTGCCACTGATCGAGTATATTGATTCGGTATTGTAAATTGAACGCTTTACGCGTATGTTGCTCGTGAATCAACTTGTCATTTTCTTTAATGGCAGGATCGTTTGTGTTGGTCCAGTCAATCGAAGTAATATTCATGTCATCGGTTGAACGCCACAGACCGCGCGGATCTGGATCATTGCCAAGATCCCAAGCAAGTAGGAAGGCCTGAATCGGCTGTTTGCCATTTGCATCACCATTAAGTTGATTTAAGATCGTATTAAAGTTGATAGGCGGAAGAATTTTCATGTTAATGTGTACTTGTTGTAGATAATGCTGAATGAAGTCTGCCTGGCGTTCGATGTTAGCATCGCCGCTAGAAATTGTCATGGTCGGTGTAAAGGGTTGACCATTAGGAAGAGTTCTCCAACCATTGACAATCTTCATACCTAGCGAATTGAGCAGTTGGTTCGCTTTCGCAGGATTGTATGCATAAGTACCATTGAGTGCTTGGTTATACCAGAAGTTAATAGGCGGCAGTGGACCATTCTCAACTACCCCATATCCGTCGTATAACGCTTGAACCATCGCAGGACGATTCAACGCATATTCAACTGCTTGACGGAATCGCACATGACTGAATACCGATCCGTATTCTGCATTATTTAAGCGCCAGCCGAGATAATCAAAGGCATTTGAAGGCTCTACATTTACATTTAAATTCGGTAACTGCTTCATTTTTGAGGCATCTGTTGCATGAATGCCAGCGATGGTAACTTGACCTGATGCAAGGTCACCATCAACTACATCTGTACTAACTACTTTCCATACGTTGTATTCAATATGCGGCTTGCCAAATACGTAGTAAGGATTGGCTTTTTGCGTTATTGCTTGACCTGGTACGAGATTCGTCATAATGAACTGACCACTGCCAACTGTCGGCATGCGATCAAATGAAGAACCCTTCCACTTAGACATCGGAATATTCCCAAGAATAGACGATGGGAGTGGTACGATGCCAGAGAGATCAGCTGTTAGCACGGCTGCATCTGCATGCTGCAAAGAAATCGTAAATTCGTGTGAATTGATAATCTTAAATCCAGAAGGTGTTTGGCCATCTGGCAAGTATCCACTAGAAGGAACACCCACAATGTCTGCTAAGATATAGCCGTATGCTCCACCGTCAGTCACGTTGTAGCTTTTTGAAAGCAACCAGTCTACACCAAGTTGTACGTCTTTCGATGTAATAGGCGTGCCATTTGACCAACGGGCTTTTGGATTGATATAGAAGGTGTACATTTTCTTGTTTGGAGCCACTTGCCATTTATCCACAAGGTCGCCAACTAATTGGTCTTTGGCATTATATTGTAGAATGGAATCAAACTGCAGCGACCACGCCTGTGTGGTATAGGCTGAAGTAGATAAATAAGGGATAAAGTTCAAACCAAATGCAGTCGGAAATGTTTGAGTAATAGTGCCACCATTGACTGGTGTTGTTGATGCACTGGATGTATTACTACCATTTGGTTGAGCTGTATTTCCTCCACATCCAGCAAGCAATGCAGATAGTGTAACAACAGCTGCTGCAGAGACCATTGTTGATTTCTTTTTCATCTATTTAACCCCCTGAAATCATGTGATACTACGAGTACAAATGACAAGCGACATATTGTCCTGGCGTGTATTCCTCAAGTTCTGGCCGAATACTGCGACAGACATCCATCACTTTTGGACAACGTGTGTGAAAAGCACAACCATTAGGCGGTTTCGCTGGACTTGGTACATCACCCACAAGCACAATCCGTTCACGTGTGACATGCCGCTTCGGTTCTGGTGCCGCTGATAATAGTGCCTGCGTGTATGGATGAAGTGGACTTGTGTACAAAGAGCCTTTTGGCGCAAGCTCTACGAGTCGACCGAGATACATGACAGCCACGCGATCACTCACGTGCTTTACGACAGCGAGATTGTGCGAGATAAACACATAAGATAAGCCAAATTCTTTTCGGAGATCAGAAAGTAAATTTAAGATTTGCGCCTGAATCGACACGTCAAGAGCAGAAACCGCTTCGTCTGCAACGATTAACTTTGGGTGAAGTGCCAGTGCCCTTGCGATGGCAATCCGTTGCCTCTGCCCACCAGAAAACTCGTGAGGGTACCGCACGCGCGCCTCTGGATTTAACCCAACTGTTGCAAGTAGTGAAACCACTTCGTCTTGAATCTGTGAACGTGTGCCGCGTTTATTTACAATCAGTGGTTCTGCTACTAAAGCCCCTACACTCATTCGCGGATTGAGCGAAGAATACGGATCTTGAAAGACCATTTGAAAATCATGTCGAAGCTTTCGCAATTTCTCGCCTTTGACGTGGCTAATGTCTTGCCCGCCAATCGACAGCGTGCCTTCTGTCGGTTCATAGATCCGCATGATCACGCGACCAAGCGTAGACTTACCACATCCAGATTCTCCAACAAGTCCAAGTGTCTCCCCTTCATTTAGCGTAAAAGAGACATCGTCTACTGCTTTGACTTGCCCCACCGTGTGCCGCAACACCCCACCCATAATGGGGAAATATTTTTTTACATGATCCACTTGCAGGAGTGGTTGCGATGCGGAGGGCTTCTCAGTAAGTTTTGTTTCTACCGTGCTCATCTAAGTCCCCCCTTACCCATTGACCACAGTACAGCGCACTGTATGTCCTGCAGCAATTTCACGCAATTCCGGCATTTGTTCACGACAACGATCTTCCACAAGTGTGCAGCGATCTGCAAAACGACATCCTCCGGGAAAATGTGCTGCGCTCGGAACCGTTCCAGGTATCGTCAACAAACGTTCGCGTTCCTCTTCGATTGATGGAATAGATGCCATCAACGCCTGTGTATATGGATGCACTGGATGATCGAAGATCTCATCTGCAGACGCCGACTCCACTACCTGTCCGCCGTACATGACCACCACATCGTCAGCCATTTCTGCAACTACACCTAAATCGTGCGTAATTAATAGAATCGCAGTGCCATTTTGATCTTTCAAGCTGCGCATCAAGTCCAATACTTGCGCCTGAATCGTCACATCAAGAGCTGTTGTTGGTTCGTCTGCTATCAGTAAGGATGGTTGACAAGCCATCGCCATAGCAATCATCGCACGCTGTCTCATGCCTCCAGACAACTGATGCGGAAACTCATTCACTATCTGCTCTGCGCGAGGAAATCCCACACTGCGCAAAAGCGATATCGCCTGCACCTTTGCCTGAGCCTTCGTCAGTTTGCGATGGCGAATCAGCACTTCACCGATCTGTTCACCCACTTTTAACACAGGGTTTAATGCACTCATCGGTTCTTGAAAAATCATCCCAATGCGGTTGCCACGAACATCGCGCATGGCACGTTCTGAAATGTGTAACAGATCTGTTCCCTCAAGTAAAATCTCGCCTTCTACGATTTTCCCTTGTGGGCCTGGTACCAGCCGCATCACTGAGAGCGACGTCATACTCTTACCACTACCAGATTCACCTACGATGCCAAGCACTTTTCCTGGGTAGACTTCAAAGTCAACCCCATCCACTGCTTTTACCGTAGCATTCTTACTAATGAAATACGTCTTTAAATTTCGAACTTTCAATAATGGTTCAGCCACTGCGCACCTCCGTATGAAGCCTGTTACTTGATGATAAAGCGCGAATCGAGGCGCGAATCCGCTTTAATGTCTGTCTGACTATTAAACTAACATAAATAGTTGATGTCAGGAGTGTAAAAAGTGTGTAAAATTATCGGAAAGTGTACCTGAGATAAAATCTATTTGTCTTCGTAAGATAGACATTAAGTATAATTATCCCTCGAATTCCACCTCGCGGTGAACACCCTTGCTCTTGGCTAGTGGTTGGTACCTACAAACCCCCACAGTGGACTTTCACCTCCTAGTTAATCACCATGCGTGGCGCACATAAAAATAGACCTCCAAAGTTGGAGATCTATCATAGAAATTACCTTTGTCATTCGATCCGTTATCTACTTTACAAATGCATCACTGAGAGCGATTCTACACCTTCACCTTGTGCATCAGCTAGCACATCAGCAAGAGAGATCCCATCGAGCGTTCGCAAGATACTGTCGTTCAGTTTCACCCACACACTGCGGGTCGAACAACTTCTCGCCTTGCTACAAAACTCTTCAGGCAATGGAAAGTCATCACTTACACAACCAATAGGTGCAACATCTCCCTCGAGCAATTTGATGATTTGCCCCATAGAGATATCACTTGGTGCACGCGCCAGCAAATATCCGCCATTTGCTCCACGCACGCTTTGAACAAGCCCTTCTCGCCGTAAAAGAGCAAAGATTTGATCGAGGAAAGCCTCAGGAATAGACTCCATCTCTGCAATCTGACGAAGAGGCAACGGATGATTGGAGGTAGCTACAGCTTCCGCTAAGGTGACAATCGCGCGCAATCCATACTCTGTGCGCTTCGATACTTTCACAGGCGTTTCCTCCTCTTGCAAGTAGTATAAAAAACCGCAACTACTCGACTGTTACGTATACATCATCACCATCGACATGTACATCATATTGTGGCAACTTCGTAATCGCTGGAAAAGCCACCGCTTTACCAGTCTTCACATTAAATTTACCACCATGTTTGGGACAACAAATGATATCCCCTTCAAGATGTCCTTGCGCTAAACTCACTCGGCCATGCGTACACTGATCGCTCACTGCGTACACGCCATCCACAAGTTTAACAAGAAGGATATCTTTACCTGCTATCGTGACACGTTGTAAAGGTTGGTCCTGTAATGCTTGTAATGACGAAACCTTGACCGCTGCCATTAGCCGATCGATCCCTCCATCTCAAACTTGATGAGGCGATTCATCTCGACTGCATACTCCATCGGCAATTCTCTGGTAAATGGTTCAATAAAGCCCATTACGATCATCCGCGTTGATTCCTCACTTGAAATCCCACGACTCATGAGATAAAACAACTGTTCTTCACTCACGCGCGAAACAGTAGCTTCATGCTCTAGTGTGACTGTATTGTTCTCAATTTCATTGTACGGAATGGTATCTGAAGTAGATTCTTGATCAAGAATCAATGTATCACATTTGATATTTGACTTTGAGTGATCTGCTTCTTCCGAAAAAAATGCAAGACCGCGATAAGATACTTTTCCACCGTGCTTACTGATTGATTTTGAAACAATGGTAGATGAGCAATCAGGTGCCGCATGAACCACTTTTGCGCCGGCATCTTGATGCTGACCTTTACCTGCAACAGCAATAGAAAGCACTGTTCCTTTTGCGCGAGGACCCACCATATAGATCGCAGGGTATTTCATTGTAAGCTTCGAACCAATGTTGCCATCAATCCACTCCATTGTTGCATCTGTATGAGCTACTGCACGCTTTGTGACAAGATTGTAGATATTAGGCGCCCAGTTTTGAATCGTGGAGTAGCGCGCGCGACCGCGATCTTTCACAATAATCTCAACGACTGCAGAGTGAAGTGAGTTTGTGCTGTATATGGGTGCCGTACAGCCTTCCACATAATGCACAAAAGAATCTTCATCAGCGATGATCAACGTGCGTTCAAATTGGCCCATGTTCTCTGAGTTAATGCGGAAATATGCTTGTAATGGTACTTCACATCGCACGCCTTTTGGCACGTAGATAAAACTTCCGCCACTCCACACAGCCGAGTTTAACGCGGCAAATTTATTGTCTTCAGGTGGGATAATCGTACCAAAGTACTCTTTAAAGATTTCCGGATGATCACGTAACGCCGAATCAGTATCAGTAAAAATAACGCCAAGATCAGTTAACTCTTTTTGCATAGAGTGATAAACTACTTCTGATTCATATTGCGCAGATACACCAGCTAAAAACTTGCGCTCTGCTTCAGGTATTCCTAAGCGATCAAATGTATTTTTGATCTCCTCAGGAACATCATCCCATGTTTTCCCTTGTCCTTCTGACGGTTTAACATAGTATGTGATCTCATCAAAATTGAGATCAGAGAGATCTCCGCCCCAAGTTGGCATCGGTTTCGAATTAAAAATATCGAGTGACCGCAAACGAAAGTCAGTCATCCAACCCGGCTCATTCTTCATCGTAGAAATTTCTTCAACTACTTTGCGAGAAAGACCTTTCTTAAACTTAACGATCGATATATCCTTATCGTGAAAACCATATTGATATTCGGACAGTTCTGGCATCGCTTTACTCATCAAAAATCCCTCCCAAGGTAACTTCTTTGCACGTACACATCCATTGCGTCTTCATAAGGTTTATTCCAGTTTGACCGATTCTCTTCTTACAACTTTTGCTCATTTCGCTGAACGCTCAAATGCATGCCATGCTAATGTCGCACATTTAATGCGGGCTGGGAACTTAGATACCCCAGCCAAGGACTCGAGATCGCCTAATTCCTCATCGTCAACCTCTTCACCCTTCATCATTTTACGAAATTCTTCCGATAGAATAAGCGCTTCTTCTACCGTCTTACCCTTAATCGCTTCTGTCATCATCGATGCAGAGGCCATACTAATGGAACAACCGACACCTTTAAAGCGCACATCTTTGACAATGTTATCTTCGATTTGCAACTGCAGAGTAATCTCATCGCCACAAGTCGGATTTTTCATGTCAATCGATAATGCATCACCTTCGATCCTACCTTGATTCCGTGGATGTTGATAATGATCCATAATTACTTGTCGATACAAATCATCCAATTGCATGGCCAAAAAACTCCTTTGCAGTTTCTAGGGATTGGACGAGCACATCAATATCTTCTTTTGTATTGTATAAATAAAAGCTTGCCCGCGCAGTCGCAGCGACGTCCAGCCAGTGCATTAAAGGTTGCGCACAATGATGACCCGCGCGAACGGCAACACCTTCTGAATCTAATACTGTAGAAACGTCATGCGGATGAACATGCGCTAGATTAAACGTCACTAATCCACCGCGTTCTCCACGTGGTCCGTAAATAGTGATGTCCGACAATTGGCTTAACCGATCCATCGCATAACGCGTTAAGTCTTGATCCATTTGATGAACAGTATCCATCCCAATCTCGCGCAAATAATCAACGGCAGCTGAAAGCCCTACAGCTCCTGCAATAATCGGTGTTCCACCTTCAAATTTCCAAGGAATCTCTTTCCACGTCGATGAAAACAGCTCTACCGTTTCAATCATTTCCCCGCCAAAATGAACAGGTTCCATTTCTTCTAATACTTTTCGTTTGCCATAGAGTACGCCAATGCCTGTAGGGCCTAACATTTTATGACCCGAAAAAGCGAGAAAATCACAATCCAAATCTTGTACATCGACAGGCATATGTGGAACAGATTGTGCACCATCCACCACCATAATCGCCCCATGCTGATGTGCAATCTTTGCTACTTCTTTAATCGGATTAATCGTACCAAGTACATTTGACACATGAACCATGGCTACAATTTTTGTGTGATCTGTTATGGTATCAGCTACATCTTCTAAACGTATCGTGCCATCTGGCTGCAAAGGAATATACTTTAACGTAGCGCCTGTCAATTGCGCAACTTGTTGCCAAGGAATCATATTGCTGTGATGCTCCATAGGAGTAATGACAATCTCATCACCTGGTTGCAAGCGTGGACGCGCATATCCTTGTGCAATCATGTTGAGTGACTCGGTCGTCCCGCGCGTAAACACGATCTGATTTTCAGATGGCGCATGGATAAATGCAGCAACATTTGCTCGCGCACCTTCATAGGCATCTGTCGCTAACGACCCAAGCGTATGCACACCACGATGAACATTGGAATTGTACTCACGATAATACTTATCCAACGCTTCGATCACCTGGCGCGGTTTTTGCGATGTCGCTGCACTATCTAGATACACCAATCGTTTCCCGTTGACCTTTTGTTCTAAAATAGGAAAATCGCGTCGCAGCATTGCTATATCCATTAAGCCATCTTCCTCTCAAGCACCGTCTCCACTGCCTTACGCACCATATCGATCGGCAGTTTCGCAAGCACAGGATCAATAAAACCCCACACCACCATGCGTTTTGCATCTGTTTCTGAAATACCACGAGACATCAAATAAAACAGTTGCTCTTCATTAATCTGCCCAACAGATGCCGCATGCCCGCATTTCACGTCATTTTCGTCAATCAATAACATGGGTATCGCATTTGCATGACTCTCTCTACTTAGCATCAACAATTTCTCCGATTGTTGACCATTTGAACCACTTGCGCCCTTTAAAATATGGGTGAGCCCACGATAAATGGCCTCTGCAGAATCTTGCATGACACCACGCGCTGTGGTATCACTATCGCTAAACTTGGCGATATGCACCATCTTAGACGTAAGATCAAAATGTGCTTGCTTTGCGCCTAATGCAATCGCATGACTGGTGCTGCGACTTCCTTGACCTTCTAACAAAGAGCCAAATTCCGCCACTGTATATCCTTCACTCACTTCACCCGTAACCCAATCCATCTGTGCATCGCGATATACTTTTGCACGTCGCACCAATACATTGGTCGAGTTCCTCGGAAAATCCTCTAGCGTACCAATCTTCACCCGCGCTCCATCTTGCACCACAACTTCTGTCACACCAACTTGCAACTCATCTGCAATGTCTTGATTGGCCACGTAAATATCGACAAATTCCACTTGGCTTCCCGCTTCAGCTACAATTAAATTGTGTATAAAGGTACCATGTCCACCAGAAGTCGTCACAGAGATCATTTGCAGTGGATGATCAATCACCACATGGCGCGGAAGATAAATAAAAGTTCCATTTCGCCATAATGCACCATGTAAAGCGATCATCTGATTTTCATCTTGAGGAACCACTGAATAAAGATGCTTTTCCACAATGTCACTATATGTGGTAGCTGCTTCTCGTAATGTAGTAAAAATTGCGCCCTGCGCGCTCAATGATTCGATTCCTTGTGAGAAGACAAGCTCGCCATCAGCTAACACGAGAAGAGGACTTGTCAATGCATCATCAGACATAAACGGTTCAGCGATTGTTTTCCACTCTTGCCTATCAGAAACAAGAGCTGCAACGGTATATGCATCTAGCTTACGTTGAGCTAAGTTACTTTTTTCATACCATGGCACGGGAAGTTGCTCATAATGCTCCGCTGCTTTTGCACGCAATGCTACTAAATATCCCGGCTCTTCCATTGCCGCACTCTGCATTTCAATCTGCTTTGCAAAATCTGTTCCACTCTTTAGGACACTCACGTTGTAAACCCCCTATACGCCCGTTGAAACCGTTTCGTCCACGATCCCAAGTTCCTCTTTTAACCAATCATACCCGCGAAGTTCCAACTCTTGTGCAAGTTCACGACCGCCAGAACGCACGATCCGACCTTGCATCATCACGTGAACATGATCTGGGACAATATACTGCAAGAGGCGTTGGTAGTGAGTAATCACAAGAAGTCCGAAGTCTGGGCTGCGAAGTAAATTGACGCCTTCTGCAACAATGCGGAGTGCATCAATATCTAATCCAGAATCAATCTCATCTAAAATGGCTATGCGCGGTTGTAAAACAGCCATCTGCAATATCTCATTGCGTTTCTTTTCTCCACCAGAAAACCCTTCATTAAGATAACGTTCAGCAAAAGTTGGATCAATACTCAGTGCCTTCATCTTTTTTTGTAACTCGCGATGAAATTTTAGCACAGGCACTTCGTTACCTTCGCCAAGCCTTGCATTTTGCGCAATCCGCATAAAATTTGCATTGGATACGCCAGACACTTCACTGGGGTACTGCATTGCTAAAAATAACCCTGCACGCGCGCGCTCATCCACTTCCATATCGAGTAGATCCGCACCATCCAATGTTGCCGTTCCTGCTGTCACTGTGTACTTAGGATGTCCCATCAGCGCTGAAGCAAGCGTGCTTTTACCTGTGCCATTTGGTCCCATAATGGCATGCACTTCGCCGCCACGTACGGTTAGATTCACACCTTTTAAAATTTCTTTGCCTTCAACTGCTGCATATAAATCGTTGATTTCTAATACTGGACTAACACTCATCTCATATCCTCCTAGCCATCTTTGCGCATACATCTTAGCGCGCACTCACATGTCGTTTATTGACTTCTGTTACTCACATTTTAAAGTTGACTATTTTAGTCACCTTTATGCTATCACATGCATCAAAAAATGCAAGTGATCATCAAAAAACTCACGCCATACGGCGTGAGTTTTGACAATTTTATGATGTTTTTAGCCTAGAACAAATAGCGCATGACCATTTTGGCTTCATCAGACATCATATCCTTATTCCACGGTGGTTCAAATGTAAGATCGATCTCCACTTCGTCAACGCCCAATTGTTTTACTCTTTGGATAATCTCTACCTGCAATTCTTCCATGGCAGGGCACCCCATCGTAGTTAGCGTCATCCGCACAATCACGCGTTTGCCTTCATCGAGAATCGTGACACCGTAAATCATACCTAGATTTACTACGTCGATTTGAATTTCCGGATCTAAAACTTCTTTTAATTGCTCGTATACTATATCTTCAGTAATCATTCGAAATCCCTCCCACTGTCATCTTAATCGTAACGAATTCTTTCAACTTTGTCCATCCTGATCTGCTGGTTGCGTGACGTGATGTTTAACCACACGGCGAATCCGGCGCTCTATGACGCTTTTTTCACCGTTCTTTTGGTCTTGCACTTGTTCTAAATAGGATTGTACCTTTTGCACATCTGATGGAGTAATCCGCCAGGAACGATCTGCAAAGAGAAATGTTTCCGCAGAAAGCTCATGTCGATCGCGCAAGACTTCTAATGCATTGCGAATACTACTCATATCACTCACAAGCATCCCTGCAACCTGCTCTACACTGTACCGCTTTGTCATCGTAGAAGCACCTTTCTAAAATCAATTGACTTCAGTTTAACATGCTCTCATATTTTTCGGTATACTACAGCTATTGGTGCGTACACCTCGACTTAAGGAGATAAACAGAGTGACACTTACTGGAATCATGGATATCGGATCAAATTCCATGCGGCTGTCCATCATTAAACAGCAGAGCCATCGTTCTTTCTACGTAGTTGATGAACACAAATCATCTCCCCGTCTCAGTAATGCTCTCTTACCAGACGGAACCTTATCGCAACGTGGCATTGAAGAATTACTGACCCATCTGCGCGAGTTTCAAGGCCTGTGCAAAGCATATGGCGTATCCAATCTAGTAGCAATCGGTACGGCTGCGTTGCGTACTGCAAAAAATCGCGCCGATATTATCGAGCAAGTGCGAACGTCTATTGGGCTTGACATTCGGGTCATTAGTGGTGAAGAAGAGGCGCTTTTGGGATATAGCGCCATTACGCACACTCTGCGTGTAGATACCGCCTACATTATCGACATTGGTGGTGGCAGTACAGAAATTTCATTATTAGAAGGCGGCAGATTAATCGCTACACACTCGTTTCCTTTTGGGGCAGTGACACTTAGTCACAATTGGCCTGCCAATAGTACTCCAGAAAGCATCCAAAGTGCTATTAGTCCAATTGTTGCTACGATGCGTTCCAAACCTTATCTGTCAGCACATCCCGGCATTGAGATTATCGGCATTGGAGGTACTATCCGCAACTTGGCTACTGTGCAGCAGGCGCGAATCAATTATCCATTGTCTATCACGCACAATTACGCTATGAGCACAGAAGAAATACGAGAAACGATCGGTTGGCTCGCGTCATTACCTGTGAGTTTACGCAAAAAAGTTGAAGGATTATCAAAAGATCGCGTCGATCTCATCGTACCTGGAGCCACCATTTTACTTGCGCTCATTGAAGTGTTACACAGCCAACAAGTGCGCGTTAGTGGTCGCGGTTTACGCGATGGCACCTTTTATTCTCATGTCATGGGAGAGCCTACAGTTGACTCTTCCCGAGTACTGCAAGACAGTGTTTTAAATACTTTGCATCGCTTTCAAGAATCTGAAGCACATGCCACACACGTAACAGATCTTGCCTTTGAATTATACCGCGATGCAAAAGAACTTGGCCTGATTCAACCATTAGCAGAGCGAATTTTATATACTGCTGCTATGCTACATCGCATTGGCGTTCATGTCAGCTATTATCATTATGATCGACATACCTTTTATCTGATTTTAAATAGTGCACTGTATGGACTCTCACACCGTGAGATGATACTTGCAGCGGCCGCCGCTTCCTTTAAAGGGCGCAGTAAACTGCGCAAAATATGTGCACCATACCGTCTGCTGCTATCAGAAGAGGATATCCAATTGGCAACTAAGTTAGGTGTACTTATACGTCTAGCGGAAAGTCTGGATAGACGTCACGAACGGCGCATCGATCATGTGACACTTAGGACAAATAATAAACAGGTGCAGATGACCATCTATTCCTCACAAGATGTCGAAGTAGAAGCTGCTGCCGCAAAAAGTTTTGCTCCATATGTCAAAAAAATTTTCAAGCGTACACTGAACATTGAACATGAATCTGTTCAACCAACACGATAAAGACAGTACCAAGTGAAGAAAGGGGCTTTCGTTACTATGCGTTTGCGAAAAGCACGTGGATTAGGGAGAACCATGAATTATCCAGGACGCTTATTTATTGTAGAAGGCAATGACGGTTCGGGAAAAAGCACACAGATTTATTTACTCAAACGTTGGTTAGAAGAACAAGGATATCCGGTGTTTTTTACAGAGTGGAACTCCAGTGAACTCATCAAAGCGGCAACCAAAAAGGCAAAAAAGAAAAATTTACTTACACCTACTACTTTTAGCTTAATTCATGCATCAGATTTCGCTGATCGCTACGAAAAAATGATGTTACCCCATTTGCGAGCCGGTTACATTGTGCTCGCTGATCGTTACGTGTATACAGCCTATGCGCGCGACATGGCGCGGGGATGTGACCCTGATTGGGTCAAAAACGTATACAGTTTTGCCGTAAAACCGACGATTAGCTTTTACTTTAAAACGCCATTAGAGGTTTCCCTTGATCGCATATTAAGCTCACGTCCACAGTTGAAATATCATGAGGCAGGCCTAGATTTAGGTTTATCCAATGACCCGGTCGAAAGTTTTAAATTATTTCAAGGGATGATTAAAAGTAATTACGACAGTATGATCGAAGAAGAGCACTTTATGGTCATTGATGCCACGAAGTCAGTAGAAAAACAACAACAAAAAGTGAGAAAAGCTGTCATGGATCATTTACGGGATTATGTGGCACCAAGTGTATCTCAGGAGGAGCAACGCGCATGAATACTATGCAATCAATGGATGAACGCTTCTACGGTGCAGGACTTCCGTATTTACCAGATTCAAACTACAGCGGAAAACTTATTGTCATCGAAGGTGCCGATTGTTCAGGCCGCTCAACTCAAACTGTGTTATTAAAGAATTGGCTAGAATTTAATGGACATGCCGTCATGGACACGGGTATCAAGCGTTCCGATTTGGTGAGCACAGTCATCGACCAGGCAAAAAAGGGTAACGTGCTTGGCAAAACCACGCTGAGTTTACTGTACGCCACAGACTTTGCGGATCAGCTCGAAAATAAGATCATTCCTGCTCTGCGCGCTGGCTTTATCGTGCTTGCTGATCGCTATATTTTCACACTGATGGTGCGCGACTTAGTGCGTGGAGCAGATCCAGACTGGTTGCATGAACTATTTGGATTTGGCCTTGTACCTGACCTCACTGTATATCTTCAGATGCCTCCTGAAGTACTATTGCACAGGCATTTCCAAAAACGCGGATACTTAGAATACTGGGAATCTGGCATGGATCTGTCTCTCTCAGCTGATATGTTCGAAAGTTTTCATCGCTATCAAACCATGTGCCAACAACAGTTTGACGAATTAGCCCAAGAATTTGACTTTGTCACGTTAAATGGCGCACGCGATATAGAAGAAGTGCAAAAAGATATTCGGTGGCGCGTTTCTCGCCTTCTTGGTGAAAGCAAATGAGTCAAAGTAGTACGCCGTCAATTTTATCTTATCAACATCAAGCCGATATCATTCAACTAGTCAATGTCTACCGCACAGACCGCGCGCATGGCGAACGAGTGATGCAGTTTGCACAGGTGATATTTGAATTAACGAAAGACATGATTGTGGACAAGCGCCAACCACACAAAAGCCAAGAAGAACTGCTCATGCGGCTTACAATCGCAGCTTTATTGCATGATATTGGACATTATGTAAACGATGTTGCACATCATAAACATAGTCGCTATCTCATTGAAACAGCCCGTCAAACTGCAGAGTGGGATGAATTATTACGCGCCGACGTGGCCCGACTAGTCTTTACACATCGCAAAAAAGCGAAGCGTTCATGGCTGATTTCACATTTTAAGAATCGCAGAGAACTCTTTCAACTCTCTGCGATTTTGCGCGTGGCAGATGGACTAGATCGCCAACATGCCAACGGCGTTGAGATTGTACAAGGAAGTGTTCAGCAGGAAAACTATACTCTTGAGTTAACTGGGTTAAAAGAGATCCATGCGAGGCGTATTGAGGAGAAAAAAGCAGATGCTTGGAAGTTTGCTTTTGGTCATTCACTCGCTCTAAAAACAAACCGAATACCATAAAGAAAACCAATGGTTACCATCGTAACAATGGGCAATAGCAGGTGCGGAACATGTGCTGCAAGTGGATCACTTGCGATCATACCACCTGCTACCCAAACGATAATCAGCGCTCCGATGTACATAAATATTCGACTACGAGATATCAGATCTGCAATGAGCGTACTCGCAAACATAATGAGTGCAATACTGACAATCAAACCAAAAACCAGTACTACTTCATTGCCTGCAGCAATACCAGCTAAAGCGACCACATTATCTACACTCATCATAACATCGGCTAGCACAATGGCAGTAATTGCACCTGCCAGAGTTTGGGGTTGTCTTTGCTTACCTTCTGCTATATCTTCATGATTCTCTTTTGGACGGATGAGCGTCCAAGCAATATAGCAAAGTAAAATCCCACCTACCACTTGCAAATACGGTAACGTAAGTAACCGCCCTGCAAATAGCGTAAGCCAAATGCGCAAAATAATCGAGATTGCCGCACCAATCATTACTGCTTTGCGCCTACGCGCTACAGGCAAGCGCAGTGTTGTTACCCCAATCACAAGAGCGTTATCCCCTGATAACACAATATTTACGATAAGAATTTCAAGCACCTTTGTTGCCATCTGTGTCCACACGATGTGCCATCCATCCTTTCTCGCGTTTACTTTTTAAGAACATGTTGTTCATGCTTTTGTGTACGCATGTTACGATAGCGAATCACACTATAGATCACTAGCAACACAGCACTTACAATGCCAATGATCCAAATTTCAAGCTGGTGTGATCGGAAATGTAAAATGCGATGACCTACATAAGACTCTAAGGCGATCATCGGAGCTTGTCCAGCCACTGTCGCTGCTACAAATGGCCAGAATCGCACATGTGCTGCCCCGGCCATGATATCAATAGCGGAAGATGGGAGCCATGGTTGCAATCGCAACGTTAGAATGACAAAAAAAACAGATGTACCGCGTTCTTTAGCTACTTGTTCAAATGCAGACTCAATCTTCGGATGCCGCTTTAAAAACTGCTGCAGTCGTTTACGCAAAAACGTATCCCATGCTTTAACTGCAACCAGATAAAGAAGCAATGCCCCCGTAAAAGCTCCTGCAAATGTAATAAGATACCCCACAATAAGTCCATGTACCGTCGCATTAAATCCAGCCAATAATGCAAATGGAGCAAACGGAACTACAGTCTGTATCACAATCATGAAATAACTAATGACCAAACCAAAGATCCCAGCATGACGTAACATATCAGGAATCTTAAACCAGATACCCGTACGATATAACCAAAAAAAGACCGCTCCTACTATGCCAAAAACCAGTAAAAGAAGTAGACCTTGGCCAATCCGCTTGCCAACCGATCGGATCACACCCTTATACGAGATCATAAGCGTATTCTGCCCATCACGAGCTATTCCATGAGCGTTCACAGAAAAACGTCGTTGTTATGTAAAAAAGAATAACATAGCAAAAATAATATACGTAGCAGCTACCATTAAACCCTCGTACCAATGAGATTCTCCATCAAGTGACACAAGACTCACAAGGATCGTTGCTAAAAAAATTACAATCACTTCAGCTGCAGTAAAAACAAGCGTAAGTGGCCTTCCCATAGCATGCCCTATCAAAACAAGTACAGGTGCTACAAATAAAGCCACTTGCAAACTTGAACCGACTGCAATCTCCACACTACCATCCATTCGGTTATTTCGCGCAAGCAGTATAGCTGTAAAAAACTCTGGCGCAGCCCCAATGAGCGGCACAAAAATAAGACCTACAAACTCTTGTGTCAAATGCAACTGTACAGCAAGAGGAGTCAGAATAGCGACAATTTCATCACTTAAAAAAGCAATGACAACAGTCGTGGCTATCAGAGCCAAAATATGTGGCCACACCGGTTCTTTACTCGCTTTAGAGTGCTCTCCCTGATCTCCTGCAGCTAAGTATGTCCGATGAGTAAATAAAGAAAACACGAATCCCAAAATATAAACCACCAAAAACACAATCGCAATACCTATACTCAGTGGCTCCTTACCAGAAATATGAGGTTGCACGAGTGATTCGATACTCATAATGGTAAGGCCAATCACCGCAACAAAAAGCATGACGCTATTGACCCCAGCCTTAATTTGATTGAACGTCTGTACTTGCCGTCGCATACCTCCAACAATCATGGAAATGCCAAGTGTAAGCAACAGATTTGCCAAGATGCTTCCCACAATACTGGCCTTCACTAATGTCGTCATACCATGTACAAGAGCGATCACAGAGATCAATAGTTCGACTGCATTGCCAAATGTAGCACCCAATAATGCACCGATGGACGATCCGAATAATTCACCAAGGATGCCCGTTTCACGGCCAATAATCCGAGCAAAATACACAATAGCAAAAGCCACAATGACAAACTGTAGTGTTGGGTTTAACGGCAATCGATCGAGCACATAAGCCAAGATAGCTATAGCAACAGCCATAGCTATCTGCCACCATCTCCCTTGCATGTGACGCCACGCCCCCTACATTCACACCTTCTATCTAACCCTCGCTCACCTTCTGCATAGGGGCAGACTCAGTTATTACATCTGGCACCCACATACGTCTATCATCAATTGCCGATGTCTTATAGGAAGTAGGCATTGTACTTAGAACACGCGCCTGTTCCTGCTTTTGTAGCTGATTGATTACTGTCGCACGTGATGAACGAATATACCTCGCTTCAGCCACAATATCTTCTAGTTCTTCTCGCGTCAATGCAATCGCTCCATGAATGTGCTCTTTGATTTCAAGAACACCTTGAACGGCTATAACCAATGCTTTTCGCATCCATTTTTTCGATGTGGGATGAGTAACTGCTCCCACGGTCAACATACCGGCTCCAATCAACCACTTATTCTCGCCTTGCGCCATACCACTTCAGCTCCTTACCCATCCTATGATCTCATAGAGGAAACTTAATCCATGCCAAGACATTATGTTTTGTCTCTTTACTCTTTACTTTAATGTATCCAAATAGATCACTTACAAATCCACTCCACACTTTTGTAAGCGATGCCTTATCTACTTGTCCACTTTGAAATAGACTCAAACTCAAATCTAATGCCTCATGAACCAATACTTGGGCTTGTTTCAAGCGATTTTCTACATCCTGAAACATAGTAATTCCCCCTTACACGTTCGAAGGTTTGCAACAAATAGGCAACAAACGATCCCCCAATGGCCATCAGTAAATAAGGCATTGGCAATGGGGTTGTTTGAAAGATTCTTTGTAATGGCCTACTATAAATCGATCCAATCACTAAAATAAACGATCCCAAAAACGTGGCACGCAATATCTTGTCTGTTGGAATCGGTGAAGTCACCCGTTCATCATCGCGATGCCAGCTCTCTATATGCATAAGTTCTGCTAATGAGAGCGTGACCATGGCCATGGTCTGGGCCATAGCAACACGTTGCGACATGTTTAGGCCTAGCGCAAATACCAAAAGTGTTGGTAAGCTAATGGCAACAGCGTGTGTGATGATTTGTCGAAGATAGCGGACATCGAGCAAATCTCGTTGCGGTTTTAACGATTGGCTCACTCGCCTAGTTTTGCTCGATCTCGTCACAAGTCCAATCGTAGGAGCAGCATCTGTCAAAAGATTGACAAGTAAAATTTGAACAGGAACAAATGGCAAAGGCATCCCTAAAAATACTGCAAGTGCTGCATAGATTACTTCACCTAAATTCCCAGAAAGCAAATAACCAAGTGCTCGTCGAATATTACCAAGTACCTCTCTCCCCTCTCTTACACCTGAAACAATCGTCGAGAAACTTTCATCCGTCACGGTCATCTCACTTGCCTCACGCGTAACTTCTGTACTATTTTTTCCCATCGCAATACCGACGTCCGCTTGCCGTACTGCAGGAGCGTCGTTGACACCGTCTCCTGTCATGGCTACAACTTGTCCACGACTTTTTAGTGCATCCACAATGATTAACTTATGCTGTGGTGCCATACGCGCAAAAATAGAAACCCTTTGCACAGCATCCGCTAGCTGTTCTGACGTCATACGTTCCATCTCTTCACCAGTCAGTACAGCTGTGTTATTGTCATCATCAACTACTAAGCCAATGTCACGTGCCACTGCACATGCTGTATCTGGATGATCACCTGTGATCATGAGTACCCTAATCCCAGCATCGCGACATAATGAAACGCTCTCTTGCACGTGAGAACGAGGTGGATCGATCATTCCGACAATGCCTACAAAGATTAAATCCCGTTCTAATTGATCGCGCATATCATCATTCATCTGCGGCTCAGTCAACCACTGCTTTTCCTCATCGACGAGAGGACGATACGCCACGGCTACCACACGCATTGCTTTTTTTGCATACTCTTGTGCCTCATCAATCATTTTTGTTCGAGATGCTAAGGAAAGTGGTTCGATCCCTGTTTCACCAAGTAAAAAAGTCGATCGAGCAAGAATTTCCTCTAGCGCTCCTTTTGCTATGAGTTCTACTCCCTGCTCATCTTTACAAATCACGCTCATTCGTTTTTTTTCAGATTCAAATGGCCACTCATGAATTCGTTCCACACCTGCCATGTCTCTTACATCTATCCCCGCTTTTAACGCCATTACAAGTAGTGCACCATCTGTTGGATCACCACGTACTGCAAATTGATCTGCATGCATACTTTGTGGCGATTCAGCACTCATCCCATAACGCTTATTGTTGTATAGGAGTTCTGCATTATTACATAAAACACAAAGACGAGCTAACGGTTCCACAAAGTGCGCAGGCGATTGTTCATCGTGATCATGAAAAGTTGTCGTGATATGGCCACGCGGATCATAGCCATTACCTGTAACATGAAACCGCATTTTTGCGGTCCACATATGCCTCACCGTCATCTCATTTTTAGTGAGCGTCCCTGTTTTGTCTGAACAAATCACAGTAACTCGCCCTAGTGTTTCAACAGACGACAGTTTTCTTACAAGCGCACTTGATTTCCCCATACGTCGAACGCCTGCGGTGAGTCCAATCGTGATTAAGAGAGGCAGTCCCTCAGGAATCGCCGAGGCAGCAAGTGCCATTCCTGTGAGTAGCATGTGAGATAGTGGTAAGCCTCGCCATATGCCAACCAAAACGACTAATGCTACTGTCCCTAAAATAAAAAAAACGAGGAGTCGCCCTAAGGCATGTACTCGTTGCTGAAGTGGGGTTTGTGTCACATCTGTGATCGACAAAGACGAAGCAAGTACCCCCATTTGCGTGTTAGCACCAATGGCAGTCACCATCATTTTTCCTCTTCCGCGCGTGACCCCTGTCCCCATAAACATAGCTTCGGATGATCCAATAGCACATCCATTTGCTACACCCGTATCCAATTTCACGTCTCTATTCTCTTGCAAAATCTTTTCGACAGGTTGCGACTCACCAGTTAACATGGATTCATCCATCCAAAGTCCATACGCTTCAATTAATATGCCATCTGCGGGGACACGATCGCCCGCTTCTAATAAAACAATCTCACCTACCACAACTTCCGAAGCTGGGATCACCTGTGCTATACCATCTCGAATCACTGTGGCTGCGTAGGAGGTTAATTGGCGCAGCGCCTCTGTCTCTTTACTGACTCGCCGTTCTTGTAAAGCACCTACGGTTCCATTAACCGCCAAAACCAAACTGATGGTGAGTGCGTCAAAAAACCGCCCGGTTAGAAGTGACACGCCTGCAACACCAACCAAAGTTAAAGACATCCAATCACTGATCTGCGACCACATCACTCGCCATACAGAAGGTTTTCTTGGTGTTGGCAAGACATTATACCCATACGTGGCTATCCGTTGCTCCACCTGCTGCACTGTCAGTCCTCGCGACGTATCAGTACATGAACACTGTTCAAGAGGAGGAGGTAATCTTTGTTCATCATCATTACGCCACTGATCACAAGGCTCTTCTTTTGGGATCACTATAGGTAATGGTGTTACACCATCCATTTGAACTTGTCTCATATGTGCAAAATAGGAAGCACTCACCACATGAATTTGTCGATTCACATCATATGGAAAAATGATTTCGTCTACTTGTTCTTCAAAGCTGATAAGTATCCGTCCTGTAGCATCATCTGCACGAATCTTTGCTTGTGGAAGATAGCGTGTTAGATGCTGATAAATCATCTTCGCTAACACCTTATTTCCACGCATATACGGTACGGCAAATCGCATACGTCCAGGAATTTGACGAACTAATTCACACTCCATGTGTACAGACATTGCTGTTATCGCCACCTTATTGAATCAACTAGACACAAGAAACTGATGCTGCAAAAGCTGTGTTGTGATCCATGTATGAACTTATCTTGAATTAGTATCACTCCAGCAAATTCACATATCCGCGGAAATCACATCCAATTATTTTTAGACATCATGGCGAATCACACAAACTGTGGTAAGATGGCATGTAGAAAGGGGCGGTACCTTTGTCCTTATCCCCTTCTTGGCGTCGCACGCTGTCTTTACTCTGGATTGGCGCCATCGCTATTCTGGTTGCAGTATTTGCATATCAAGAACGCGACGATATAGTACGCGCTATTCCCTACCTCAAGCGTGCAAATTATCGTGTATTGATCTCAACAACGATGTGTGAGATCATCTACTTTATTTTGCAAGCGATAGGCACAACAATTTTATACAACGTATACAATGTACGAGCCAGGTTATCTATTGTAACTGGGATGCTATTTCACGCAACGATGCTAAACGAAGTCATGCCTACATCAGGAGCCTCAGGAACCGCTGGGTTTATTTATTGGGGAAACCGTATGGGTTATGGTTTGCGCACCTCCATTAGCATCAGTATCTGGCTAAGCTTGCTTAGTTATATAGCGATCATTCCGCCTGTTATCGCTTGTATTCGCGTGCTTTTCATGTTGCCAAAAGGTCCCCAAGCAATCATTTGGAACGCTGTTACAATCGGCATCGTTTTCACTATGATCTTGGTACTAGTAGCTGTCCTCTGGACACTCTACCGTGTTCTAGCAAAGTGGGCAGGCACATTCGTCCCATCTGTCAAAAATCACATGTTCGCACGACTTGTCGGGAAGATTCAAAATAAATTACACTGGTATACGAAAAATGAGTTGCGCAAAGAATGGAATATAGTTAGTAGCCATCCTTGGCGTATGTTCATCACCTTAGTTTTGCTGTTTTCCATATACCCTGTTCGCGTATGTATGTTGATGCTGTGTTTTATGGCTATACACTATCCAATTGGATGGTCAGTAGCGATTTATGCGTATTCGCTGACCCTTTTGTTTTCTGTCGTTTCGTTAGCACCAACGACACTTGGGGTAGTAGAGATTGCGTTAACCACTGCACTTAGTTGGTTTGGGGTACCTTTACCCATTGCTTTAGCTGGGACACTGCTCTACCGCATTTCATCATTTTGGTTGCCTATACCGGTAGGTTTGCTTTATCATCCGTGGCTTTTATCGCAAGTTCAACAACACATAAAAGCGCCGTAACTGTATCTGCCCCTTAACGCATATAAATGTTAGGAAGACGTGCAGGAAAACTGAAGATCTTGGAGAACATATCAATACAAGCGGATTGGTTCCGCGATAGATTAGGAGGCTCTACATGAAAGAAGAACGAATGTCGTCTTCCGGTAGCAAAGTCCGAGAGGAGTGGGATCTACGAAGCGATGATATGGTTTCACGCAAATTTAGTCAGGTGATTGCAAACGCTGTAGAACAAGCGCTTAATCACTCATCGAGAAAGAGTTCAAAGGATAATGTGGCTATTTTCGTGGATTATGACAATGTTTACTGGACGCTTATGAATCGCTACAGACATGATCCTGATCACGAAGATATAGATAAAAATCTTTTTGATCGTTTATGGACATTTTATGGTATGGATAATATCCGAATGTTTAAAGCGTATGCAGATTTCGAACAAGTAGATGCGAATCTTACCAGTTTACAAAAGAAACGAATACAAATTCGCCATGTGTATGCCAATGGTAAAAACGAAGATAAAGCAAAGAACGCTTCCGATATCGAATTATCTATCGATGCCATGGAAACTTCATATTCAGATCCTAATATCACCTGCTACGTCTTTGTAACTGCTGATAGCGATATGATTCCTATCATGAGCCGAATGTTGTATAGAGGGAAGCACGTAGAACTTTTTTATGTTGAAGATGCCATCGCTAAACATACCGATATTCGCAACTATGCGCACGAAAGTTACGATTTACTTGAGTTTTTATGCGTTGACATCAGTCCAAAAAATCCATCAGATTTTGTGGACGAAGCCATAGACTATATTACTGAATGGCACGCACAACCAGCCAATAAAACAAAAAATCTAGGACCTAAGTGGTTACGAGATGGGTTAGCTGATTATTTGGCTATTCCAAGCAATACAGCAAGTCAAGTCATTGATCTCCTGCATCGAGGCAATTATATAAGAGAAGAATTGCGCACAAATGAATACGGTACGCATAAGAATATAGTCTTAAACTCAGATGTGGATGTTCCAGAAGAGCAAATTTCTACAAATTTCTAAACAATACTCACATCGATCATGCGCAACAACAAGGTTAGTTAAAGGATTTTCATTTATCACCCCACGACCGCAAATAAATTCCATAAGTCGAATCTTGACAACATATGTCGACTGAGTTTATTATGAAATTGGTTATGAGTGCTCCTATGATATCCGCCCTTATTGCTCGTCATTATGATGTGCGTCGAATAGTCAAAAAGAAGAAGGCCATATGGCCTTCTTCTTTGTATGATCATTACTTTCTTTTTAATGAACATCGTTTGTGTAGTTTTCCAGATCTTAATTGCCCAGAATATGATATCCACTATCTACATGAATCACTTCACCCGTGATGCCACGTGATAGATTACTCATAAGAAATAATGCAGTATCTGCTACTTCAGAAACATCTGTCGCTCTGCGCAAAGGAGCCTTTTCTTCAATCGTGTGTAAAATTTTATTAAAATCTTTTACACCTTTTGCTGCTAACGTTCGAATAGGTCCTGCAGATATTGCATTAACTCGGATTTGATGCTCACCAAGATCGTTGGCTAAATAGCGCACACTCATGTCCAGTGCAGCTTTAGCAACTCCCATGACGTTATAATTTTCGACGACGCGTTCTCCACCTAGATAGGTCATCGTCATAATGCTTCCACCTTCAGTCATGATTTTCTGTGCGCGATGAGCCACAGCAATCAAAGAATACGCTGAGATATTTTGCGCAAGTAAATATCCATCACGCGAAGTATCTACAAATAATCCGCTTAAGTCCTCCACCTTTGCATACGCGATGCTATGCACAATTCCATGTAATACATGGACATTTTCTTCAAGATGGTGAAATAACGCATCCAATTCTGCATCATTTGTCACATCACAACGCAATAAACGCGATCCTGGCATGCCCTCGTTAACTAACGATCGAACACTTTCTTCCATGCGCTCACCTTGATATGTAAAAATCAACTTGGCGCCAGCATCGTGCAATGTTTGAGCAATCGACCAAGCAATACTACGTTTATTAATAACACCCATCACTAAAATATTTTTATCTTTCACTAACATTGATTATTCACTCCTGGTATTTTTGTTTAAACACTCTTTATTCATGTTGAATATACAACAGTAACAATCGAAGAGTCGCTGCAATAGCCTCTCGGTGAGTCCGTTCATACGAATGTGACGAGTCAATACCCGCACCAATGAGAGCTGTGGCTAGATCATATCCTGCGCGTCTTGCAGCACTAGCATCTGATGCATAAAACGGATAAATATCAATGGCATGTGCGACGTGATTGCGCTCAGCTAGATATACAAGCTGTCTCCTTAAATCATAATTATAAGGTCCGCTGGAATCTTTAGCACAAATAGACACAACATACTCTGTAGTTTCCAAACCATCCCCAATCGCACCCATATCCACTGCAATGTATTCAAAGGCAGTTTCGGGAATATTGGAGTTACCTCCATAACCAATCTCTTCATCTGTACTAATAAGAATAGCAAGACTATATGGCAACACAAGTTGTTGCTCCTTAATCACTTGTAATAATTCCAATAGCATGCCAACGCTTGCTTTGTCGTCTAGATGGCGTGATTTCAAATGACCACTTGGCAAAAGTACGGCACGAGCATCAAATGAAACCATGTCTCCAATACGAATGCCTAATGTACGTACATCTTGCTCATTGTTCACCCTTTCATCAAGGCGAATCTCCATCGTATCCTCAGTTCGTTCTTCTGCTTCTTTATAGACATGCGAAGATGCTTTATGAGCAACAATCGTACCAGTATAGGAAGCGCCTTCTAATGTATGTACTAAGCAATATTCACCTTCAACGCCATGAAATCGAAACCCGCCAATGGGAGACATTTTCAAACGTCCACTCGGAAGAATCTGCTTAACAATAGCACCTAGAGTATCCACGTGTGCCGCGAGTACACGAGTTCGTTCCCGCTGCCCTGGCACCTGTACAACTAATCCACCTTTAAAAGTTTTAGACACTGAGAATCCCATCTGTGCAATCTGGCGATAACAATAATCAATTGCACGATCTGTAAATCCAGTGGGACTCGGTATCGAGACTAACTTGAGGATATGACTAATGGCCAGTTCAACCGCATCGTCAAACCCATCTTCGTTCGCTTCTGTATACTTCATGCTTCATTCACCTCAAAATGGCCTATTTTACTCACTGTTTATCTATTGTATCATGATTACCCTATACTCGCATGGCCTGTTCCACAACAAGGCCACCCACGTATGATGAGTGACCTAATAAAAACATATATCCCATTTTAAAAAAAACACATATGATCGTACTACTTGTCCAATAACCAATCATTGACTACAGTCTTCTTTACATACGGTGGCGGGACTGGCACATCGCGCAACGTTGTAGCCACAGACATTGCTATCGCACGTGCGACATGTTCGCGATAAACTGTGGTGCGAAGCCGAGCAGCATCGCTGTTATTTGTTAAAAAGCCTACTTCTATAAGTACAGTTGTACACGGTGAATGCCTTAATACAAAGAAGTTTTTACGAGGTAGGGGTCGTTGGGTAGAACTCGCCACCTGATTCAATGCATGTTGGATATTGGTTGCAAGCGTTTTACCTGATTCTGACGGTGCATAGTAAAATACGATTGGTCCGCGATCATTGACATTAGTTGAACTATTGATATGAATCATCAAAGCGCCAACTGCCTGCGACTTGCGAATAAAGTCCAAGCGATTTTGCAGATCTCGTTTATGTCGACCAGATAGTTTAGATGGAAATAACTTCGATACATCTGTATCTGTATCTCGCGTCATTTGCACCTGATATCCAGCCTGAACAAGATGTGCGCGAATTCGCTTCGACAGATCTAACGTCACATCCTTTTCAATGAGACCAGCTCCAGAAGCTCCTCCATCCACTCCACCATGACCTGGATCAATGACCACTACTTTCGTTTGTGCCTGTGCAGATTGTGGACTATGCATAAACAGCACGGTCCCTATCACTAGATACACCATGACCATATGACGCAAAAGAGATCGTCTGAAAAAAAATATCTTCACTACACCACGTAATTGACTCACGTTCGCATCACCCTGTATGTACAGTCTGCGAACTTGCCCATTTTCATTCATGCACGCAAAGTTTTTTGCACAATTTCCATAATCTGTGGACTTGTAAGTACTCCTAATGCCACTTGATCCTCTTTTGTTCCCTTACGTAAAAGCGAGCCCGTACGGCTTTGTTTTGCATGCACATAGTTTTCTTCACCAGGAGCCATTCTCACTTGTTGCGGTGGAGGCGCACCAAGTTCTGACAATACTTGGCGCACTTGTGCTTCTTGTGCACGCAAGACGATCACCGCCTCTTGCGCAATCCGTTGCACAATGCAGTGTTTCGTTCTCTGATCTGTTACAAATGCATGAAATAAATCTGCCGATGCAAACCGCAATAAAAGAACATCCCACAATACCGCTCGATCATATGCAGCGACCCAATCCTCCACAGAACGAATGACACTTTTTGCAGGTGCTGTCGCACTAAATGTAGTAAGTGCCCGCTCAATATCTTCCATTTGCCAACCGCGATCACATAAAAGTAAAACAGAATCTCTAGTAAGATGATAAGCTGACATTTCGTCAGCGCGTTTCAATTCAGCTAATTCTCCCACTAAAAAATGAACACATGTTGGTGCTTCTTCTGGAACGAGGATGTCCAGATTTGGTTGTACAAAAAACTCTTCACTCACAGATTCCGACCACTTTGGTATCCGCACTAAAAATCCATACTCAACATGTCTACCAATTTCTATCAATCCACATGCTGACGCTATGCGAATAAAATGATCAAGTGAATTTGACCACGAGGGAGGATGCTCCATTGGTTGCAAGATAAGCAAACCGCCTATAGCACGATCTAAGGATAACCACTCGCCTTGCGGCAATTGCCTTAACCAAACCGAAAGCACCGCCATCACATGGGGATGTAGACCGCCCACTAGACGAGGCAATGAAGCCATTAACTGTTCTCGCAACGCCTCATCAGACATCATTAAAAAGCGGTGCAACGCTTTACCGTGTAAGCGCACAGTGTCTGATGAACGATCAATAACGCCCATATCTTCTAACACAAAAATGCTCGCAACGACTCCAAAGGGTACCGCTTCCCAACTTCCAGTCCCTTTAATGCCTTCTATTTGCATCGTGCGCAAATAGCTTTTTAATTTGGGTAATTCTCTTTTATAGGGGATGGATGCTTTAGTCAGTGGCAATGGATATTTTGTCAAATAGATAGTAAACCGTGCGATATCTCGTATGAACATCCGACCATACCGTTCCAATATATTGATCTCACCTACGACCGCAGTGTCGTTGGCGACACGAGGCGTCTCATCCATCAAAAGTTCTACGATATGTGGCACTACCATTTCCTTCATCTCTTCTGGTAGACTATACGCTTCACCGACGTACCACGTCTCTGCTCGAGATAACATCCCTACCCCTACCAATTGTTCAAGAGCATTTTGCAAGGTTGCTCGGTCCTCAGGAAAATATTCTAATAAAGTAGGTAATAATCGCACTGCTGGAATTGCCATCGTGTATCCATCCGCTTGGATTTCAAACAGCGCAGCCATATATACACGTTGCACAAGGGACGATAAAGAATTCCAGACGAGCAAAAATCCTTCTTTTGTTAGTAATCTCTCTGCAATTGCTAGTGCCAACTGATTGCGATCTTTTGAGCCTTCTTTCATTTGCAAAATGTTTTGCAGCACTCGTAACTGTTTTGCCCCAAGAGACAGAAGCACATAAGGCAAACTCACTTTTGTGCCACCTCCAACTGGGATAATTCTGCATGGTCTAAAATTTGATATTCATATCCCTGCTCTGTAAGAAAGCGTTGCCGGCTCAATGCAAACTCCTGATCTTTTGTTTCTTTAGCTACCAGTGTATAAAAATGTGCCAATACACCTTCGGCCTTTGGACGCATAATCCGCCCCAACCGTTGTGCTTCTTCTTGTCTCGATCCAAAGGCGCCAGACACTTGAATAGCAACACTTGCATCTGGTAAATCAATGGAGAAGTTCGCCACTTTCGATACAATGAGGACTTGTATCTCCCCCGTTCGAAAAGCTGCGTATAAACGTTCTCGCTCTTTTTGTTTGACCGACCCCGTGATGAGTGGTGCTTGTAACCTTGCTGCGATGCGTTCCAATTGATCGACATACTGGCCAATCACGAGAATCGATTCCTCTGGATGGAGCTTAATCAACTCTTCCACGGCCTCATCTTTAGACACGGCTTCTGCTGCTATACGTGCCTTTTCGCGCAATTCTGCTTGGGCATATGTACGCCGCTCACCATCTGTAAGTGCAACGCGAATCTCTGAACATATAGCTGTTGCAATCCAACCTTCTGCCTCAAGTTCTTTCCATGGCGCATCGTATTTTTTCGGCCCAATCAAAGAAAAGACCTCATCTTCACGCCCATCCTCCCGCACAAGTGTAGCTGTCAATCCTAATCTACGCCGTGCTTGAATCTCGGCGGTCACACGAAAAACAGGTGCCGGCAATAAATGTACTTCATCGTAAATAATCAGTCCCCAGTTGTGTTCAGAAAGAAGAGACAGATGTGGAAAATGATCTTTTCCACGTGGCCGATAACTCAAAATCTGATATGTCGCAACAGTCACGAGTGCTGTATCTTTCGATTGGCCACTATACTCCGCAACTTGATCTGCAGTAAGCGTTGTTTTATCCAGGCATTCCCTCATCCACTGTCTCGCAGCAGTGACATTTGCCGCCAATATTAGCGTAGATGTTTGCAACAATTCCATAGCCCGTAATCCAATAATCGTTTTACCTGCTCCACAGGGTAGTGTCAGAACTCCAGAACCACCAGTCAATGCCCCACCTTCGTGAAAAGCATTTGCTGAGCGTTCTTGATAGTCTCGCAATTCAAAATCACGTCCATCAGCCAACTGTTTCACTAAGCTAAAATGCAAAGGAAGCCCTTCCGTATACCCAGCTAAATCTTTCACTGGATAACCAATCTTCGTAAGTGCCACCTTAATCGTTCCCCGTGATAGTAAAGGAACTTCTACTTCCGTATCTGAAATCACTTGTCGCACAAGCAAGGCGATCGTTTTATGACGAATAATCTCCGTGAGTACCAGGGGATCTTCAGAAGCTAATATAAGCCCATGTTCGCCTTTGCGCAATTCAAGAATGCCATAGCGATCCATGGTTTCAGAGATAAATCTCGAAATAGCAAGTGGAACATCATAGCGACTCAATTCAGATAATCTTGTTACGATTTCTTCAGAAGAATGACCTGCTGCAGCTGCATTCCAAAGCGACAATGCCGTGACCCGGTAGGTATGAAAATGATCCGGGCTTTTTTCTAACTCCGCAAATTTCGCTAAAACTTGCCGCGCTTCTTCCATGTGTGGATGATGCACATCAAGTAGTATCGAACCATCCATTTGCACAATCACCGGGCGCATCACTACATCCACCTGGTCCATCACACTCCTGACTCATCTAGTAATCCAGTACCTCTATCTTTGCACATAAAATAGCCATAAAAAAACATATTCATATAGTATACCACTTTGTTCTAAGTGTTAACCATACCTTGCCGTTCTTGCAGGGTGCAAGGTATGCATAAGAAAAAGAGACAGCGTAGCAGTTGCGCTGTCTCTTTTTGATCAAGCCCATAGATTCTCTAGCCTACTAGCAACAATTAATAATGTGCAAGGACACGCTCCGTCATTTGATCGGTCGTTACAACATCGTCCTGCCCGCGCGCTAAGTCTTTCGTGCGCGCGCCGTGGGCAATTGCCTTTGCAACTGCTTGCTCCACACGCGTTGCAGCATCATCTACATGTAATGAATACCTTAGTAACAATGCAACAGACAGAATAGCACCAAGTGGATTGGCTATTCCTTTTCCTGCAATATCTGGCGCCGATCCATGAATGGGTTCATATAAACCAATCCCTTGGCCAAGACTGGCAGAAGGTAACATCCCAATAGAACCAGTCAACACGGCTGCCTCATCACTTAAAATATCTCCAAATAAATTTTCCGTTACCAAGACATCAAACGATTGGGGGTGTGTCACAAGATTCATAGCACATGAATCTACTAATTGGTGCTCAACTTCGACATCCGGATAGTGTGAACTTACGTCCTGAACAATCTCGCGCCATAACCGCGAACTATCTAACACATTGGCCTTATCAACGGAGGTGAGTTTTTTTCGCCGCAAGCGAGCAGCATCAAATGCTGTGATCAATACCCGCCGAATCTCATTTTCCGAATAAAACATCGTATCATACGCAAACTGCATACCATGTGCGTCTGATCCCCGTTCACGTTTTCCAAAATAGGCGCCACCTGTCAGTTCGCGTACGATCAGCAAATCCACACGTTGCGCAATCTCTCTGCGTAGTGGTGAAGCGTCTAACAACTCACTAAAAGCTTTCACCGGACGCATATTTGCATATACACCCAGTGTTTTTCGCAAAGCAAGCAACCCTGCTTCCGGACGCAAATGACCTGGCCCCACATCCCATTTGGGACCACCTACAGCACCTAGAAGAACAGCATCTGCCTTGTGTAATGCCTCAAGTGTAACATCAGGTAATGGCACACCATAGGTGTCAAGCGCTTTTCCACCAATAAGGTGTTCACTCATCACAATCTCAACAGACTGCCCCTTAAGTGCATGTTCTAGTACCTGTACTGCCGCCCGCGTCACATCGGGTCCAATGCCATCTCCTGGTAATACTACAATGTGATATGCCACGTTATCCCCTCACTTTACCAACAATGCAGGTGCAACTCGCATGATGGTGTAGCGGTTAATCGCATCAATATACGCCCTAGCAGATGCATCTAAAACATCACTCGCCACATGCCTACCTGTAAATAGTCGATGATTCACTCGCACTTGAACGCGCACTTCACCAAGCGCATCTTGACCTGGCGTAACTGAACTGATTTGATACGTTGCAAGCTCAACCTCTTCACCTGTGGCGCGATCAATCGCGCGGTAGATCGCCTCTACTGGTCCATTGCCAACTGCCGCTTCTTCGCGCACTCCTTGTGGCCCCGTTACTCGAACAGTTGCTGTAGATAGTGGCTGATTGCCACACGATACATGTAAGTAATCCAAGGTATACGTGTGTTGCGCTTCACCATAAACACGTTCATCCACCAGTGCGAGAATATCCTCCTCGGTCACTTGTTTCTTCTTATCACACAATTCCTTGAAACGCATAAATAAATTTTGTAAATCTTGATCGGACAACACATAGCCAAGCTCTTCAACATGTTTAAAGAATGCATGACGTCCTGAGTGTTTGCCTAGCACAAGTTGCTTATTTTCCACGACTCCAACCACTTGTGGATCGATAATTTCATAAGTCGTACGTTCCTTCAGAACACCATCTTGGTGAATCCCCGACTCATGTGCAAATGCATTTGCACCTACGACTGCTTTATTGCCTGGGACAACCATACCCGTTAATCGACTGACTAATTTAGAGGTACGCGCAATTTGACTGAGCTCTAATTTCGTGTCTACACCGTACATATCTGCGCGTAACGCAAGCGCTACAGCCACTTCTTCAAGCGATGCATTCCCTGCTCGCTCCCCGATACCATTCATGGTGACCTCTACTTGGTCAACACCTGCCGAAATTGCCGCCAGTGTATTGGCCACAGCAAGACCCAGGTCATCATGGCAATGTGCGCTAAGGAGAGCAGAACCTAGCTCTACTTGTTCACGCATGCGAATAAACCTTTGTGCGTACTCTTGTGGGAGTAAGTAACCTACAGTATCTGGAAGATTGATAACAGTAGCACCTGCTGACACAGCCGTCTTAACAGCTTGCACTAGAAAATCAAAATCTGTTCGCCCTGAATCTTCTGCAGAAAACTCAACAAAAGGCACCTTTGTTCGTGCAAAACGAACAGCCGAATCAATTTGTTGTAACACTTGATCGCGAGTCATACGCAATTTGTGCTGCATATGGACGTCTGAAGTGGCTAAAAACAAGTGAATACACGGTGCATCAGACGGGCTACATGCTTCATATGCGCGTAATATATCGTTTTCTGTCGCACGCGCTAGAGAACACACGGATACTCCCTTGACAGCACGTGCAATGGTCTGAACTGCAGCAAAGTCACCTGGTGAGGCAGCCGCATAACCAGCTTCAATGACATCTACCCGCAATTTCGCGAGCTGTCGTGCAATCTCTAATTTCTCTCCAGCAGTAAGACTCACTCCAGGGGACTGCTCCCCATCTCGCAGCGTGGTGTCAAAGATTTGAATGTGCTTCACAGGCAATTCCTCCCTCTCTAGCATCGTCTCTCTATTTACGCGCTTCCCTCATGTCGATCAAAACGTCTATCTTCTATTTTCCGATGAAACCCATCATAGAGCGCAAACTTTTTCCAACTTCTTCGATTGGATGATCAGCATTTTGCTCGCGCATCGCTAAGAAAGATGGACGTCCGGCCTGATTCTCCAAAATCCAGTTGCGTGCAAAAACGCCTTTTTGAATGTCAGAAAGCAACCCTTTCATGGCCTTTCGCGTTTCCTCTGTTACGATCTTTGGTCCTGCATTGTAGCCGCCAAATTCGGCTGTATCACTGATTGAGTAATTCATGCGGGACAATCCGCCTTCATAGATCAAATCAACAATCAACTTCACTTCATGACAGCATTCAAAAAAGGCAATTTCCGGTTGGTATCCTGCATCTACCAATGTCTCAAACCCAGCTTTAATGAGGTCTGCAACGCCGCCACAAAGCACCGCTTGTTCGCCAAACAAATCGGTCTCTGTCTCTTCTTTAAACGTCGTCACAAGAACTCCGGCTTTTGTACTCCCAATGCCTTTTGTATACGCTAATGCATACTCAAAAGCTTGCCCACTTGCATCTTGATGAATAGCAATTAAAGATGGAATACCGCCACCAGCTTCATAGACTCGGCGAACAAGGTGCCCCGGACCCTTAGGAGCAACTAATACCACATCAATATCATCAGGTGGAATGATTTGCTTAAAGTGAATATTGAAACCATGTGAAAACATCAACGTTTGCCCTTTGTGCAAATAAGGCAATATTTCTTCCTGGTAAACTTTTGCTTGTCGTTCGTCAGGAAGTAAAAATTGTAAAATATCCGCTATTTGTGTCGCCTCTGCCACAGACATCACACTAAATCCATCTTCTTGTGCTTTGTCAGCTGACTTACCTGGCCTCTGTCCAATGATAACCTTTACGCCACTATCGCGAAGATTTTGGGCCTGTGAATGACCTTGACTACCATACCCAAGAACTGCAACCGTTTTACCATGCAATAATTGTAGATCCGCATCATTTTCGTAATACATTTTCATTGATTAATACACTCCCTAGCCATATCAAGTTGTCGTTCGATACCTATGATTCGTAGTTTCTCTTTTCTCTCTATGCTCTCTCTTTTGTCTCAGGTTATTTAAACATATTCAACTGACCACTTCGCTTGAATGATCCTCTTCTTGTGCGACAGCACGCAATAATGCAGTGACTCCTGTACGCGCGATTTCAAGAATTCCAAATGGGCGCAATAATCCTATCAACGCGTCTACTTTTTCTCCAGAACCCGTGACTTGAACCGTCAACGATCCGTGGCCAACATCCACAATCGCCACCCGAAAAGGTTCGAGTATATGGGAAATCTCTGGTCGTGTCGTTTTATTTGTGGTGACCTTAATCAGAGCCAATTCGCGTTTCACAGCTGGATCTTTTGAAATATCAGTCACCTGAATGACTTCAATCACTTTATCCAACTGCCTCATAATCTGTAGGGCAGTTGCATCATCACCACTACTTACAATGGTCATTCGACTTAATCCAGGTTCTTCGGCCGCACCAACGGTAATACTCGCAATGTTAAAGTCACGCCGTGAAAATAGTCCTGCCACGCGTGCCAATACACCTGGCCGATCATTAACAAGTACAGATAACGTGCGCTCCATCACTCACTCCTCCCATTCTAGAGTCATTTCATCCGTTCCTTTGCCTGGTGGAACCATGGGGAAAACATTTTCTTCTTCTTTTACAACAAAATCAATGATTACAGGACCTTGATAGGCAAATGCTTCAGTAAGCGCGGCCTCTGCCTGTGCAAAGGTAGTGGCTCGCAATCCAAGTGCACCATAAGCCTGTGCTACTTTCACAAAATCCGGAGAGCCAATTTTGCTTTCTGCATATCGACTTTCATAAAAAAATTGCTGCCACTGCCGCACCATGCCAAGATAACGATTATTGATAATCGCTATCTTCACAGGCAATCCGTTTTCTACGACCGTTTGCAATTCTTGAATATTCATTTGAAAACTAGCATCACCAGCTATACAAACTACTGTGGCGTCAGGTTTTGCCACCTGTGCACCAAGAGCTGCTGGGAACCCAAATCCCATAGTTCCAAGACCACCTGATGTTACAAATTGGCGTGGTCGTGAAAACGGATAAAAGAGCGCTGCCCACATCTGGTGCTGTCCTACTTCTGTAGTCACAATGGCATTTTCGTGCGTATGTTTTGCGATTAACTCAACCACCTGTTGTGGTTTTAAATCCTCGTCGCTTGCATGATACTGTAGTGGCCACTCTTCATTCCACAGTAATATTTGTTCATGCCAACCACGCGTATCCAAGTGCACATCACGCAAAAGCATTTCTTTCAATGTAAGTCCTACATCTGCTACGATCGGTATGTGAACAGCGACATTTTTGCCGATTTCCGCAGCATCAATATCCACGTGAATTTTAATAGAATGCGGTGAAAATCGTTGCAATTTTCCTGTCACTCTATCGTCAAAACGCACGCCTAGAGCAATTAATACGTCACATTCAGTTACCGCGCGATTTGCTGCATACGTGCCGTGCATACCAAGCATGCCTGCAAATAAAGGATCGCGAACTGGAAATGCCCCAAGCCCTAGCAAGGTAGATACAACCGGAATCTGAGACCGACTTGCAAATTGACGAACGAGCTCTGACGCACCACTGCTAATGATGCCGCCACCAATATATAGTAGTGGCTTTTTAGCCTGATTGATTGCCGCGATCAGCGCGTCAACCTCTTCCTTCTTCGGAGCACCCGGTAGCTTATAGCCGCGAATATGCGACTCTGGCAATACATGATCACTCGCCGGACCAGACGTAATATTTTTAGGCAAATCAATGAGTACAGGACCAGGACGGCCAGTCGTCGCAAGATGAAAAGCATCCGCAACGATCTGAGGCAAGTCCTTAATATCGCGCACTTGAAAATTGTGTTTTGTCACGGGCATTGTTATACCGATGATATCCGCTTCCTGAAAGGCATCCCGACCGATACTCTCTGCTGTGACTTGCCCTGTAAATATGACGAGCGGAGTAGAGTCCATAAACGCATCGGCAATACCTGTTACAAGGTTTGTTGCTCCCGGACCTGATGTAGCAAGAACAATACCCGGCCTTCCTGTGACACGCGAGAATCCTTGCGCGGCGTGAATGGCACCTTGTTCGTGACGTGTGAGTATATGTCTTATGGGAACCGAATAAAGTGCATCATAAATAGGTAAAACTGCACCACCCGGATAACCAAAGATCGTATCTACACCTGCCTGCATAAGCAGAGAACACAAAAGCTCTGCCCCTGTTCGCACCTCATGAGAATCAGAAACTGCCTGGTCTATCTGCGGTTTCTGTATATCTTCTTCCATTGGCAAAATAGCCGCATCGCCGCTCCCACCCATATCCAGTCTCCCCTCCGGTTGATCTTCATCATGTGCGTAGTGGCACTAACTCATGATTTATGAAAATACTCTTCGCCCTTGTTGTCGAACGATTTTTCGGAATTCAGACAATAATTGCTGTGTGATTGGTCCAGGTTGACCACTGCCAATCTCTCTTCCATCAACTTCGATGACTGGTATGACCTCCGCGGCAGTCCCTGTTAGGAAACACTCATCCGCAACATATACATCATGTCGCGTAAATGGCGTTTCCGTTAATGGCAATCCCATCTCCTCGCAAAGATCCATAATCGCATGACGTGTTATGCCATCGAGCGCACCAAGATAGGTCGGCGGCGTATACACTTTGCCACGCTTCACGATGAAGACGTTATCACCAGACCCCTCGCAAACATACCCTTGAGAGTTGACTGTAAGCGCCTCAAGCGCACCTGCGCGTGCAGCTTCCAATTTTACCATCACGCTATTTAGATAATTGAGTGATTTCACTTGCGGGTTCATGGATGCTGGACTATTCCTTTGCGTAGGTACTGTCACGATACGCAACCCATTTTCATAAAATTCCTCTGGGAATAGACGAACCACATCTGCAATGACGATGACGTTGGCCCGTGGGCAATTGCGTGGATCAAGACCCAAATCTCCATCCCCACGTGATATGACGACTCGAATATACCCGCTCTCCAACTGATTCGCTCGCACGGTTTCGATAATCGCATCGGCCATCTCCTCATACTCTAAAGGAATGGTCAGTAAAATAGATTTTGCTGATTCATACAGCCGAACTAAATGCTCGTCAAGGCGAAAAATGACGCCGTCATAAATCCTAATCCCTTCAAAAATACCGTCACCATATAAAAATCCATGGTCAAAAACGGATACAACAGCTTGTTCTTTTGAAACCAGTCGACCATTCAAATAAATTTTGCGTTCTGGCGACTTTACCTGCAGTGACTGTACTTGTGTTAGGTTTTCTAGTGAATTTTGCAAATGTTCCACCCCGGAATGTTCTGAGTTGTGAGTCGCCAAAAGAATAGACAAGCCCTGTGACAGGAACCTAGTATAGCTCGAAAGCTAACTAGCCAGAACCTGCCACAGGGCTTTTATCCCTAAGGTGTGCACTTAATCATCAAGTGTGATGTCGCTTGGACCAGACCCACAATCGGCGGAACCCTAGACATCCTTCTGACAAACCATGTTGCTACGTTGATTGTACGAAATTTTCATTTATTATATCTTCCAATCCAGCAAAAGGTCAAGAATTTATTGCAGTCTATGTGAAAAAAATATATAATGTCCGTTATAAGAGTACAGTTGTTTCTAATACAAGGACATAAGGTGAATAGCATGGCAGAAGATTCATATTACCTCATTGCATATTCACATCTTCCCGATGTGATTAAGCGAACGATTCAAGTGGCTGACTTCCTAAAACGCCAACCGCGTTCTAGCGTATCCGATGCAGTACGTGCAGTTGGCATTTCGCGCAGTGCATATTACAAGTACAAAGATGCTGCGAAACCATTTCATGCAGTTATGCAAGGGCAAATCGTCACCATCGCACTTACGTTAAAACATCATTCTGGAAGTCTATCAGAGGTGTTAAACACACTAGCCGTGCAAAGAGCAAATATATTAACCATCAATCAATCGCTTCCACTGCAAGGCAGTGCAACTGTAATTTTATCTATCGAGACACGTGAATTGCGGGCAGAATTAGAAGAAACACTGCAACTATTGCGCGGATTAGATGGCGTTTCACAGGTAATGATTGTCGGTCAAGGGTAAAATCTACGGGACGAGGTGCTGAAATGGAAGTCAACATTGGTCTACTAGGTTGTGGCACTGTAGGTTCCGGAGTTGTCGAACTGGTACAAAAGCGCAGTGAAATGATCGCTCGGCTCACTGGTTTGGAGCCCATTATCACACGAGTACTGGTCAGAGATTCACACAAATCTCGTCCAGTTGTATTTAAACATGAACAGTTAACCACAAATGCGAGTGATATTTTAGAAGACCCAGAGATTCGTATGGTCATCGAAACAATTGGCGGCATCGAACCTGCTCGCACATTTATCTTACAGGCCTTACGTGCAGGCAAACATGTGATTACAGCCAATAAGGACCTGATTGCTGAACACGGTGCAGAGATTCTTGACACAGCTGAACAAGTCGGCATGGACGTTTACTATGAGGCGGCTGTAGGTGGTGCTATTCCTTTGATTAGACCTCTCAAAGAATCACTAACAGCCAATGAAATCACCGATCTAAAAGGGATCATAAACGGTACGACCAATTATATCTTATCCAAGATGACAGCCACGGGAGCTGACTTTGACGAGGTATTACAAGAAGCACAAGACCTTGGGTATGCTGAAAGCAATCCAGCGAGTGACGTCGATGGGCTAGATTCTGGGCGCAAGTTAGCCATTTTAGCTTCGATTGCTTTTCACGCAAAAGTAACCTTAGATGACGTAGACGTGACTGGCATTCGGACGATTAGCGCTACAGATGTGGCCTATGCCCATGAACTCGGTGCAGTGATCAAGTTACTTGCAGAAGGTACTGATCGCGATGGTAACCTCTCGCTTCAGGTACGCCCCACACTCGTCTTAAAAGATCATCCACTCGCCCATGTGAGCGATGCTTTTAACGCGCTCTACGTACGCGGCGACGCGGCTGGTGACTTGATGTTCTTTGGACGCGGTGCTGGTTCCTTGCCCACGGCAAGTGCTATTGTAGGCGACATGATTGAAGTGCTGCGCAATTTGCGCATGGATACTGCTTTGCGCGTTCGCCATCTCCTCTTGCCGCACAAGCGTGTTCGGCGAGGACAAGGTGAACCTACACGATATTATCTGCGACTTACGGTTCGTGATCAGTCCGGAGTGTTTGCTCAGATCGCAACCATTTTTGGCCTAGCAGAAGTTAGCATGGAAACTGTCTTACAAAAGAGATCTAGTCATGAGACAGCTGAGATTGTCATTGTCACACATGAAGTTGGGCAAGAACAATTAAATCAAGCACTGACTACCTTGTATGCAACTGACAGTGTGCTAACTGTCCACAACGTTATGCCCGTTACAGGAGGTGCACAGTGATCAACGAACGCAATCAACCCGGACTCTTAACTCGCTATGAAGCTTTTTTACCGCTCACTGAGCAGACGCCACGGTTAACGCTTGGCGAGGGCAATACGCCACTTGTATACGCAAAACGACTCTCAGAACAACTTGAGCTAGATATTTATTTAAAATACGAAGGAGCGAATCCCACCGGCTCATTTAAGGATAGAGGCATGGTGCTAGCTGTTGCAAAAGCAATGGAATCGGGAAGTAAAGCTGTCATTTGCGCTTCCACAGGCAATACATCTGCGTCTGCAGCCGCTTATGCAGCTCGTGCCGGAATGCGCGCAGTAGTCGTCATTCCAAACGGATACGTAGCTCTTGGAAAGCTCGCACAAGCGACGATGTATGGGGCGGAAATCGTCGCCATTGATGGAAACTTTGATCAAGCGCTACAAGTTGTACGGGATATCGCCGATACTGAGCCTATTACGCTTGTGAACTCTGTGAATCCTTTCCGTTTAGATGGGCAAAAGACAGGGGCATTTGAGCTATGTGAACAACTGTCACAGGCACCAGATTATCTGGCTATACCAGTTGGTAATGCAGGAAACATCTCCGCTTACTATAAAGGCTTTATAGAATATGCAGCAACTAACCACACATCGATCCCACGCCTCCTTGGCTTTCAAGCAGCAGGAGCTGCACCTATTGTAGAGGGTCGTCCCATTGAACATCCCCAGACGATTGCAACTGCCATTCGCATTGGTCATCCAGCGAGTTGGCAACTTGCCTTAACTGCCGTACGCGAAACAGATGGTAGCATCGATGCAGTCACAGACGAAGAAATTTTAGCTGCTTATCAGTTGCTCGCACGCACGGAGGGCGTCTTTGCTGAACCCGCATCCTGCGCTTCTGTAGCAGGTCTTATCAAACGCGCAAAAGCTTCACAACTGGATAAAGGAAAAGTAGCTGTTTGTATTCTCACTGGAAATGGTCTAAAAGATCCCGATACTGCCTTTGGAACACAATCGATAACGCCAACTGTAGTCTCTGCAGACAGACGCGCAGTGTGGCAAGCAATCGCCGGAGGTCAACTGTGAGAATCAGCGTATATGTACCTGCTACAAGTGCTAATCTTGGACCTGGCTTTGACTGTATGGGCATTGCTCTTGACTTGTGGAATGAGCTTCATGTTGAACGATCGGAGCAAACGATCATCGATATTGATGGAGTCGGTGCAGACTTTTTGCCGCGCGACGAATCTAATCTTGTCTTGCAATCCATGCGGCTAGTGTACGACCGTTTCCAATTGCCTGTGCCACCCATTCACTTGCGCATGATCAATCGCATTCCCATTGCCGCTGGACTCGGCTCTAGTGCGGCTGCTTTAGTAGGCGGATTACTTCTAGCCAATAACCTACTGGACTCACCCTTATCACGAGCGCAAGTTCTGCGCCTCGCCGTACTCGACGAAGGCCATCCTGATAACGTTGCACCTGCATTTCTCGGCGGTGCAGTACTCGCCTATCTGCATGAAGATGGCGTCACACATGTCAATTTGCCACTGCGCGATAACTTTACGTTTATCGCTGTAACACCTGATTTTCCACTACTCACAGAAACCGCACGTAACGTTTTAGAGCCAACGGTTACCCGTGCTGATGCTGTATTCAATATTGCGCATGCCGGGTTTTTAACCGCCGCTCTTACGACTGGCAATACTGAACTTTTGCGCAAAGCATTACATGATCGCTTACACCAAGATGCGAGAAAACACTTGATACCAGGCTTTGATCGAGTTCGCCAAGCGGCTAAAGCAACAGGCGCCATTGGAATTGTACTCAGTGGGGCCGGTCCAACTCTGCTTGCTATTGTCGATCATCCCCCACGCGCAACAGATATCGCCGCTGCGATGACAGCTGCATTTGCACAAGAGGGAATCACAGCTACTGCTAGAATTTTAACTCCTGCACAAATTGGAGCGTATACTCACACAAAGATGGTTATCAAACAATAGTTTTTGCACAAACTCATCTGAGCAGCACTTACCAGCAGATCGGAGTGAACGTTGTGACTTCCCATCATGAAAAACTAGACGACATGACGATTGCATTTGTAGGTGCTGGTTCCATTGCAGAAGCACTGATCAAAGGCCTCACTGAAACTGGCATTGGACACGCGACACGCCTGCTGGTCGTCAATCGCCACAATCCTGCCCGCCTGGCTTATTTAGAGGCACAGTATGACGTAATTGCTGGCAAAGACATACGCCAAGCGGTCGTCGATGCAGATATTATTTTATTATGTATGAAACCAAAGGACATTCATGAAGCATTACCTGTTATTGCAGCGCATGCTCGCGTAGACGCTCTCTATATCTCTGTCGTGGCAGGATATACGATCCGCAGTATACAAGAAATGATCGCATGTGGGAATCCATTAGCTAGTACTCCCCGCATCGTACGCACGATGCCAAACACATCGTGCGCTGTAGGAAAATCCGCTACAGCTTATGCTATGTCAGATTCTTGCACTGCACGCGATCGCGTTTATGTAGAGGCGATACTTTGTTCTGTAGGAACATCCTGCACAGTAGATGAACACCTCCTCAATGCAGTCACTGGACTCTCTGGCAGTGGCCCTGCTTATGTTTATTATTTAGTAGAGGCGCTGACACTAGCAGGCATGGATGTTGGACTTGACGAACAAACTTCCTATTCCCTCGTTATTCAAACACTCTATGGAGCTGCACACATGCTTACCCATACAGGAGAATCCCCAGCCATCTTGCGCGATCGCGTGACATCTCCTGGTGGCACAACGTTTGCTGGCATTTCAACATTACAACAGTTCGGATTTGAACATGCTATCCGCCAAGCTGTCGTCAACGCAACAAAGCGCGCCACAGAGCTCGGTGATCATTCCTATCCCCCCACACCTTCGTCCAAGTGATGCTCGATGTGGGGATCATCTATACCCAGATGTGTCTTGTGCATCTATACGATTTCAGCTATCATAAAGTGAGAGTCTAACCAATTGTATTTATCATGAGATCGGAGTGGTTCATTGTGCAGTATCGTCGCCTAGGTAGATCAGGTACAAAGGTTAGTGAAATCAGCCTCGGATCTTGGCTTACATATGGAGGTTCCGTCGGACGCGAGACGGCCATTAGTTGTGTGCATCGCGCATACGACATCGGCATTAATTTTTTTGATACAGCAAACGTATACCACAGGGGAGCAGCTGAGACGGTCCTTGGAGAAGCATTAAAAGGTCTTCCCCGCACTTCTTATGTCCTTGCAACAAAAGCGTTTTGGCCTATGGGTGATGGTCCAAATGACCGTGGATTATCCCGTAAACACATCATCGAGCAGTGCAATCTCAGTTTGCAGCGACTCGGTGTTGACTACGTGGATTTATTTCAATGTCATCGTTACGATCCCGAAACCCCTCTAGATGAAACCTTGCGCGCTATGGATGATTTGATCCGTCAGGGTAAAGTATTGTATGCAGGTGTCAGTGAATGGTCGGCCGTTCAGATCGATGATGCCCTTCATACCGCTGATCAAAGAGGCTTTGATCGCATTGTCTCAAATCAGCCTCAGTACAGCATGTTAGAACGTTATATCGAAAAGGATATCCTGCCTCTCTGTGAGCGCGAAGGTGTCGGTCAAGTGGTGTGGTCTCCTTTAGCACAAGGAATGCTAACTGGAAAATACAAACGCGGTCAAAATGCTCCAGAGGGAAGCCGTGCAGCCACTGCGAGTACTTCACAAATCATTGGGCGTCTCATGACTGATGAGAACTTTACAAAAGTAGAACAACTTCAAGAAGTAGCAAATCGCAACGAGATTTCTCTAGCCCAGTTAGCGTTAGCTTGGATTTTGCGGCAAAAGAATGTCTCCTCAGCTATTATTGGAGCCAGTCGACCCGAGCAAGTGGATGAAAATGCGAAAGCTTCTGATGTTACATTATCTGTAGCGGACTTAGAGCATATTGAAACCATTCTCGCATAAGCACATCTCTTCATGTTTTTTGTTTCAGCAATGATTCAGCAAGGAAGGCTGCCATATGACTGGCGGCCTTCCTTTTTTCAGAAGAAATTCATCATTCCCCTCCCCTTTGCTGTAAAATTTCGATACAATAAGAATGAAAGAGGGAGTGATCTTTGTGAATCATGAAGCATTTGTACAATCGCGTCTAGATCTTGTTGTTCGATCAACTGAAATTGACGTAAATGGTCATGTAAATAACGCAAAATATCTAGAATATCTAGAGTGGGGGCGCGAGGATTTCTATGAACAAGGCAGCCTGCCGTATGATGTGCTATTAGGATTAGGATTGATCACTGTCACTGCTAATATCAATATTAATTATCGCAAAGAGGCTAAACAAAACGATCTGCTCACAGTCATCACGCGTCCAGGCCGCATCGGTAATACAAGCTTTACATTAGAGCAAACCATCATCAATACCACGATGGATCTACTCGTGGCTGACGCATCAGTGACGCTTGTCATGGTGGATGCAACGACGCGCAAAGCAGTACCCGTTCCAAATGTCATTCGCACATTTTTCGTATAAGAGCCTGTTCAAAAAGTGGGCAGGTAAGACCCGTACAGTGCAAGGAAAGCGAGCCACGAATGTGGACTGAGCGTACGTTTTGGGTACGTGAGGGAGCGTTCTTGGCGCTGACGCTGCCATGCGCCGGGGAGTTCTGATCCCTTTTTTAACAACCTCTATAAGTAACACGCAAAAAAGATTTCTCTATAAAAACATTGCATAAGCCGTCAGGGGGTGACCATGTGGCAAACAAGATCATCTTGACAGGTGGCGGATCAGCCGGGCATGTCACAGTGAATATCGCGCTTCTTCCAGAGCTTACAAAACGCGGTTGGAACATGGTCTATATCGGTTCAGAAGACGGTATTGAACGAGAATTGATGACACCCTATACAAATGTGCCCTACTACGCCATAAAGACCGGAAAACTAAGGCGCTATTTCGATTGGAAGAATTTTAAGGATCCATTCAAAGTGATTACTGGTGCCTACCAAGCATATGACATTATACGCAAAGAAAAACCACAAGTGGTTTTTTCAAAAGGCGGCTTCGTATCTGTGCCCGTGGTCATCGGAGCATGGCTCAATCGCACGCCGATCATTATTCATGAATCGGATGTAACTCCAGGATTAGCCAACCGAATAGCTATCCCTTTTGCTACAAAAGTGTGCACGACATTTGAAGAGACAAGTGCACATGTGCCAAGCCAAAAGGTTGAGTATATCGGGGCTGTTATCAGAGAAGAATTGCTACAAGGCAGTGCCATCAAGGGAAGAAATACCCTCTTTTTTACAAGGTCCAAACCAACTTTACTCGTTATGGGCGGAAGCCTTGGCTCAAAACGTCTCAATGAGGTCATTCGGGACAGTCTTCCACTACTTTTACAAGAATTTCATATCATTCACATCTGTGGTAAAGGTCAAGTGGATGAAACTTTAACCCATCAAGCCTACCGTCAATTTGAGTATGTAACCGATGAGTTACCTGATTTTTTGGCTACTGCAGACCTCATCATTTCACGCGCTGGTTCAAATGCTATTTTTGAATTTTTGACATTACAAAAACCGATGATTCTCATTCCATTACCTACATCTTCAAGCCGTGGCGATCAGATAGTCAATGCAGCATCATTCCAAAAAAATGGTTATGCTGAAGTGATCCCAGATGAGCAGGTGACAAAAGATCGCTTAGTTCAGACCGTCCATCAGGTCTATGAGCAACGTTCCATCTATATGGGAAATATGCAAAAAGTAAAAAAACGAGATCCTCTTTTGGCGATCATTCAATTAATCGAAAAAACCGCTCTTTCTGATAGAAGCAGGAATAAAAAGGAGAAGTAATATGAATACCACAAACACAAATGCATCCAACCTATCACCATACGAATCGATAGGCGGTGCAGATACCATTTCCCGATTAGTCGACGCTTTTTATCCACGCGTCATTGCACATCCTGATTTAGCACCGATCTTTCCAACAGACATCACCCCTGTACGCGATAAACAGTATCTTTTTCTGACTCAATTTTTTGGAGGTCCGCCACTGTACACGAAACAATATGGCCACCCTATGTTGCGTGCACGACACATGCCACATCAGATCACAAAAAAACGTGCGCAGGCATGGTTATCGTGCATGCAACAAGCGATGGATGAGATTGGATTGCAAGGTGAGATCCGTGAGTTTATGTACTCTCGCTTAGCTATGACCGCGCAACATATGGTCAATCAAGAAGATGATGAACCAAACCCACTTCATCTCACATGATTGACTTCATACTGCCTAGATGACTAATAACTGATAGTAGGCCATGACGCAAGGGTTTGTTGCAAACTCCCTTGTGCTTGGTCATCCTCAAGGACTTGTTGCTTTTGTGCTAGAAAGGTAGACAGCTCTTCTGTAATCGAGTGTAGCAATGAAGCGTGTGATACATGTAACCAATTGTTATAGAGAGCATGAAACCAATGCTCTACATCTTGCATGTAGGACTCCACCTGTGCGATACCAAATGGTTCTAATTTTTCACCCAATCCTTTGCGTCCACCTTGTTCAAAAAACTGCTCAGCATTACGAAACTCACCACGAGCTATTTTTTGTACCTGAGTGGACACTTCAAATTGTGGATGTGGAGGCAATTCATCTGGCGCAGAAGGGATATTATCCGACTGTAGGATATACCCAAGCGGTGGGAGTTTTGCCACCTCTCCTACTCTATGTAGTCGCTCTTCTAAGAGCTTTCGTGCACGTCGGTCTATCCGTATCATCGTCGCTCTCACCTCTTGTTCTACAGCGAGAGTAAGCATACGCATCCACTCTTGCAGTGCAAGTTGCACCTCCCGAGCATCACCTTTGGTAAGATTAGCCGGATGAAAAGCCTGCACGATAAGTTCCGAATGATTAAAATGAATTCTTTGTTTTACATGATAAAGTAATTCACTCAGTTCTTGTTCCAAAGCTACTTCATCTAAAGCGATATCTTGACTAAATAACTCTGAGAGTTGTTGTGCTTGCTGCTCTTGTTTTTCAAACTGTGCCAAAAGTGTTGCACGATCTCCCTCTAACGCTTCAAGGTAACCCTTTATACTTTCAAACACCTGTGCTAGCTCTATCCTTGCTGCTTTCATAGATACAGAAACGAGCCGCCCTGAAGTAAACTCCTTGAGTTCATCGACTAACTTCGTCACTCCAGCCGATTGCCCCAACTGTTCAGCTGTTGGTAGGGCTGCATCGGCAGACAAGTGTAACCTCTGTCTAATCATTCGCTCTATGCCTGTCGCAAGGGGTGACGTCTCTTGCATCATCTTTGCTGCAAGTCCCAATTGACTCGATAAAGCAAATAACCGTGTAGTACGCACACCCAGTCGAGCCAGATTGGCCGTAACATGTTCCTTAACAGTCTCTAGTTCCTCTTCTGAAGAGCGCAGGTCAGATGCATTGATTACAAAAAACATTGTGTCTGTAGCAAGCGCTTCCTTAACTCTCCCTAATTGCATGAGAAACTCGCGATCCGGCTGTGAAAATGCATGATTATAATAAGTGACAAAGACGATCGCATCTGCATCTCGCATATAGCGAAAGGCAACGTCTGTATGGCGAGCGTGGAGTGAGTCTACTCCTGGCGTATCAACTAAAACAACACCATCGCGAGCAAGGATGGAATCGTGATACATATCTACACGCGAAACAAACGCTGCATGTTCCTCAGTTGCAACCATCACGCGTAGTTCTGATGCTTCGATCGCAAGGGTTTCCCCGAGATTTTTTTCCATCGCTTGATATCCCCGTGCAATGCCACGCAAATAACTATAATGCGGTTTTACATGATCCTGCAACTGTGCAACATCAAGGGTATTTAGCGACTCACTAAGTCCCTCCAAGCTTGTAGGTAACTCAAGCATCGCAGCTGAAATCGCTACTTCCTGCGCAACAAGTTCAAGTGTCTTGAATACCACTAGGATCGTACCATGTGGATACTCTTCAGTAGGTGGCAATACGCGATTAATAGCAGCTGTTGTTGGATTTGGCGAAACTGGAAGTACCTGTTCACCAATTAACGCATTGATCAAAGAGGATTTTCCAGCAGAAAAGGCACCAAAAAAAGCAACTGTATATTGTTGTTCTATAAGGCGTTTCGCCCGTTCATCCAACCTTTTTGCGTAGGATTGTAACAAAGGATGTACGCAGGCGGCAGAAGCAACTTGCAACTGGTCAATGACACTTTGCACTTCATCTATCGTGCTACTCACGGTTATTTCCCTTCTCCCTGTTCATCGGCAATCAGAAGTGCACGCAATGATGCAATCCATTGCTCACGCTTTGTAGCCATCTCCACAACTTGTAGCGCAACTTCGTAAGTCGAATGTAACTCTGCTAATTGCTCCGTAAGCTCCCTTTGCTCCAACGCAAACTTCTCTGTAAGTCCAGATTCCAAATCCTTACCCAAACGATGCGCCTTCATCACATAATGATCCCTGATCGATTGTTCTACATGCTTTGCATATTGATACCCATATTCACGATCACGACGTGCTCCTTGTGCGATACACGACTCCATCAATGACTCATCGCCAAAACCCTCTAATGAGGCAAACCCATCGCCTGCAAGCGTCGTCAGTACCCCTTCATCACGCGCTACTTGCATCGCAGCTTGCTTCATGTGTAGTTCAATACCCGACTCTACGCGCACCTTTACATCTGCAAGAAAAGTTTTTAGGCGTCTTTGCCTCTCTGCTTCCACTTTAGCAGCTGTCGAGAACAGTCCAACCTTAAAATGGTCGGAGAGCGACTCGATGTATGCAACTGCAAGTTCTGTAGTTTCATACGGCATGATGATGGCTTGCATTATTGTGCTTGTGAGTTTCCCAACGAACGCCTGCACTCGTTCCAATTTCTTTGTTCGCTCTTCTTCCATTTGCTTTTCAATGATCTGGTATTGATCCAATACCTGTCTGGCTGTTGCAAGCGACATCTCTTGTGATGACAGATTGTCTTGCTCGATTAGCCATGCATCGTGTTCAGCGATCAATGATTGCAAATCAGCCGCGCCTCTTTCAAACGTCTGTGAAGAACGTGCAAGTTCTGGCAACTGATCACGTAAGACTACAAGTTGATTATCTGGAAACTCTGGGTCGAGTGCCGATACATAATACACAATACATGATGCTATTTGCCATTCCTCTAAAGCCCGCTCGATCCCTGCTTTAAATTCATCAAAGGAGAGCTCAAAATCATTATGCTTATCTATCTGATTGACAACTAAAACTACACGTTTCCCCATATCGATCTGTTTTCTTAAAAAAGATAAATTCATATCTGATAACACATGATTATAGTCAGCCACATACACAATCAGATCGGCAAGGTATACAATTTGGTGCGTATGTTCTGCATGCCTAGGATCAGTCGAATCCACTCCAGGTGTATCAATAAGAACGAATCCATCCTGCAAATATGGGATATCATCATAAATACGCACCTCATCAATCCGATCACCATCGCGACAAAGTTTTCCGATCTCATCTGATAGATCACTGATCTCAATGACATCTCCATTTGCTGTAAGTGCCTCTGCATGCGGATATCCATACTCTACATGCACTACATTTGCACTAGTAGGCAATGGACTACTTGGCAACAATGACACGTCTAAAATAGTATTGATTAGTGTTGATTTCCCCGCTGAAAAATGACCAGCAAAAGCGAGTACCACTTGCCCATTCATCCATTTTTGAGCGATCAGATCACTACGTTCTACGCGTTCCTCATCATGTTTTGTTGCAAAACTCGAACGCAGGCGGTGTACAATCGGCAATAACCCTGTCAAATCGTGCATTTTCGTTACTTCATCTGTTGGCACTCGACAAACCGCCCTCTCACACTCTCAGTATTCAACTCACCATCCATGACATCACTCCCTAGTTTACCGAGGATTGACGAGATTGACAAACGGCACCCACTCTATATGAACAAAGGAACTTCTTTTGCATACTGCACAAAAGAAGTTCCTTTGTTGTCGCTACGGATTTATTGCCAAGATCTTTGTTGCGGTTGCCACGCTTGATTCTGCTGTGGACTCTGGGATGATTGGGATGGATCTTGCCAATTTTGTGTGTATTGCCACGGCTGTGCAGCTTGCCAGGGTTGTTGATTTAGGTTATTTTGCTGTGACATTGGATTGCTTTGCCAAGGCTGCTGTTGCTGTTGTGCTGGCCGTCCCATCTGACCGCCTACACCTGCCGACTGTGCCATCTGCATATTTTTTTGTGCATCTTGGCGATGCGTCTGAATAGCCTTTGTCACATCCTGACGATTAGCAGAAGGTCCTGCTGGATACCACCCTTGTCTTGACATGATTTGATAACAATCTGCCTGTTCACTAAGAGTATCATTTAATAGGCGTTGCATAGTTTGACGCACCTGTACACAACTAGATTCAAGGACAGCAGTCGTATATTCACGAGCTTGATGTTTAAGTAACATCAAAATTTCGTGAAAATAATCTTGATCTTGTAGCTGAGTGCCCATCATTTGCGATTGCATCTTGTATAACCCCTCCTACATTAGTGAGCCAATGATTCGTGTTGCTCTAAAACGCGAACTAACTCTTGATGACGCCGCTGGTGCTCACTGACCACATGCTGCAAAAATTGTTTCACTTCAGGTTGTTTTGATGTTGTAGATGCTACAACACACATTTTTTGCAATAAATCTTCTCCACCGAGCATGTCATTGACGTAGGCCAATTCTTTAGAAGTAAGTGCCTGCACGTAAAAACCTCCTTATCTAATCCTCGGGTGATCCATCACAATATGGGATTTCCCGCTTTTAGCATGCACGCAACTCGCTATCCTATACATAAACGGACTTTCTTCCGAGTGATTTTTACGCCATAATGAAACAAGTAGGTTTATGTTCAGTATGAACTGAGAGGGGTTATCCGTGATATGCAACATCTATTTCACTACGATGAACGCTTGCAGCTTGAAGTCCCCACGCTACAGCAAGCATGGACAGCTTACACAGAAGATGAACGGCGTTCTATTCTTGAATATTGGGAACCTATGCGAGGAAAGATTCCTGGAGTCATCGGAAAATATGAAGCGCATATTTCGCAACTGCACGAACAACTGAATAACGAAGAGGATTGGGACACTACGCTACAGATCATGGATAACATCAATGATTATGCAAGCCGCATCAACGACCTCAATATTCTTTATCGCATGCAACCAGATAGCCAATTAACAGATGAATTCGAAGTTGAGTAAAGGGCGTGACTCCCTATCACCAAAACAACATCTTTTTTTAGGTTCGAACACAAAGCCATACTCAAACAACAAGAGCTACCCAGTATAGACGCAGACATCGTGCTTGCCCATCTTACGTACTCCGCTGCAGGATTCGTTCAAACTGCATATATTGCTTATCCAAAAGACTTTCTTCAACCAGATAAACTGGGAAACAAATGGCCAGGTTTTGTCTACTTGCGTGGTGGTATGAGAAGTGTTGGTATGGTTAAACAAGAATGGCTTGTACGTTTTGCAAAACGCGGTGCAATAGTCATCGCACCGACATATCGCGGCAATGAAGGAGGGGAAGGGCGCGAAGACTTTGGTTTAGAGGATCGTGCAGATGCTTTTGCTGCCATTCGCTTATTGCAGAGCATGCCTTTTGTCGATGCCCAAAGAACAACTGTGTACGGTTTTTCTCGAGGTGGACCGCTTGCTTTATTTTGCGCCATGGAACCATCTCTCTCTTTACAAGCAGCGATTATCCATGGTGGTGTCGTTGATCTAGCACTCACCTATGAACAGCGTGTAGATTTACGTCGCATGCTCCGCAGGGTGACAGGTGGCACTCCTACAAAAAAAGCTCAAGCTTATCGATTGAGGTCACCTATTTTTCACATCGCAAACGTTCACACACCGCTATTAATTATTCATGGCAAACAAGATATTCAGGTCGACTTTTCACATGCTGCATTACTAGCAGCAGCGTGCGAATCAGCCAGCATTCCATACACTTTGTGGCTTCTCCAAAATGAGGGACATCATCTACATCCACTTGATTTTGATATACTTACCGATCGCATGTATGACTTTATCCATTCTCAAGCGCCTAGTCCGATTATGGCAATATCTTTTTCCGATCTATAAAAGAGCATACAAAAAAGAGTGCTGAGATAACCCAGCACCCTTTTGTATAGATATTAAAGTTTAGAAACGTTGGCCGCTTGAAGACCACGGTTGCCACGAACGATCTCGAAGCTAACACGTTGTCCTTCTTCCAAGGACTTGTAACCGTCTCCCAAAATGGCGCTGTAATGTACGAATACATCGTCTCCACCTGGAACTTCGATAAAACCAAAACCTTTTTCTGCATTAAACCACTTAACTGTTCCTTCTTGCATGCTGCTGTTCCTCCTACGCCACTTATATAGCGGCACCATCAATTATGCGCCCACAGAAGTCGTAACTGTCATAAAGCATATACTTCAATATACAGTTACTACCACACGCACAAAAGTCCAACTGTATTCAGGAACAGCGCACTTAACTGGCTCTTCCGTTCCAAACAACAGGAATCTTTAGCGTTACACTTGCTGTGTTCGTCTATGTCATTATTGCATATGGACAATGAAATGTCTAGGACTTTTGCCGTGATTCAAATTATTTTTTTTCATACTATGGAAAGTACCTCTGCAAACCGCATACAGGGACAATAAATTAAGAAGTACAATCCTCAGGAGGATCGCTATGTCATCGCGCAAACGAGAGCTCGGAAAATGGTTATTGTATAAATGGTTTTACCGGGATGTGTCTCTGCGTTCTTATCTACCACCAACTCGACCGCTAACAACCGAGAACCTTGATATCTACTTACAGCGATATCGGTCCATTTACCTAAAGCCAGTTGCAGGTTCGCGAGGCCAAAATGTCATGCGTATTTTCATTCACAAGGACGGCACCTACGGACTTCATCGAGAAAATGAGCGGCCGCGCTCTTTTTCGAACCGATCTGAATTGCATCGAACGATCTTACAGTTAACTCGCAGTCGCACATGGATTGTTCAACGAGATGTTCATCTTGCCACTATCCATGATCGCCCGTATGATGTTCGCGTGATGATGCAAAAAGACGAACACGAGCAATGGCAATGCACTGGAATATGCGCAAAAATCGCCGGCCCCCATTCGGCTGTGACCAATATTGCAAGAAGTCACGGACGCGTGGTGAGTCTAGCTGATGCACTCCGTCAATCACATGGTTATACTGCATGGAAGTCCTCCCGCATGCAGCAGAAGTTGTGCAAGCTGGGTTTCAATGCTTGCAAACGCTTAGAAGCATATCAAGCTTACTCAGAGATAGGACTTGATGTCGGCATTGATAAAACCGGAAAGTTGTGGATCCTCGAGGAAAATACAGGTCCTAGCCATGCGTTATTTGCACACTTAGCAGATCAAAGAACTTATTTACACATTCAAAAAGTGGCACGTGCCCGAAAAATTGCCCGTCGTACTCACCGTGCGAAAAAGGGATAGCACAACTTGCTACATCAGTTTGAAGGCGTAAGGGGACATCCGCTTTCTTACCTTACGCCTTCACAAAGAGCTATCTTACAGGGCCGCACGTAAAATCGCTGCCACATCTTCTTTAGCTAGTTTTTTATAGTTTCCAACCGGGCCAACGCGCACTGCATGTTCAGCCATCCGATCTAAGTCTTTATCCCCAATATCATAATCTCCAAGCGTACTTGGCGCATCCATAGAGTCAAAAAAGTGACGAACAGCTTGAATACCCTCTTGCGCTACTTGTTTTGTGGTTTTACCTGTTGGGTCAATGTGGAAAACGCGAGTAGCCATTTGATAAAAACGTTCTTCCCCAGCATCCACAACATAGTTCATCCAATGAGGGAAAATAATCGCCAATCCACCACCATGTGGAATGTCATAGATGGCGCTGACTTCATGCTCCATAGCATGTGTTGCCCAATCTCCTTGAACGCCCATCGATATCATTCCATTTAACGCCATCGTTCCGCAATACATCATGGTTTCACGCGCAGCAAAATCATGCGGATTGTCTAATACCTTTGGAGCATTCTCGATAATTGTCTGCATGACGGATTCCATCATGCGCTCTTGCAAAAAAGTATTTGTAGTATGGGAAAAATACGCTTCTAATACATGACTAAACATATCCACAATACCGTACACAGTCTGCTTTTTTGAAACAGTAAACGTATTTTCCGCATCACAAAATGAAAATTTCGGAAATGTATGCGGTGAGCTTGAACCGATCTTCTCCTGTGTTTCCCAATTCGAAATAACTCCACCTGAATTCATCTCAGAACCAGTAGCCGCCAATGTTAGGATCGTGCCAAATGGAAGTGCATCTTGTGGGCGCTCTTTGCGAGTATAGAAGTCCCATACATCGCCATCATACTTTACCCCTGCTGCAATGGCTTTCGTAGCGTCTAGTACAGATCCACCACCCACAGCCAATAAAAGGTCAACGCCCTCTTTTTTACATAACTCGATCGCCTTATGTACAGTACTAAGTCTCGGATTTGGTTCGATTCCTGAAAACTCCAGTACGGTAACTCCACCTGATTTTAGCAAGTCGACAATTTTATCATATAAACCAAATGTCTTAATACTCCCGCCACCATAGACAAGTAATACTTTAGATCCGTATTTTTTTACTTCTGTAAGAAGATGTTGTTCAATTTGTCCTGCCCCATAATACAGTGCTGTAGGATTCCAAAATGCAAATGGATTCAACGATTGTAACCTCCCAACTCTGTCTGACTGACCTTAGCCAGTATAACTACTCTATCATGTACGCATGCAAAGACCAAATCTGCGACAACGACCCATTTCTCTCCGTTCATTATGCTGCGAATAGACTGTGCCGACTTGACACACGATACATTTGAATCAAACTTTGTTTGAAATGGAGAGATACATTATGGGAGAACGCACACAGTTTGAACCCGGAGAAATCGCACCAAATAATGGAATGTACGTGGAGATCAGTGAATCACCGCACACAGGATCTGTCCCACATGGTGAAGTAATTCAATTAAACCGAGGAGATCATTTTCCTCCAACACAAAATAAAGATCGTAAATGGACTCATAAGAAAAATTAGCCATTCATGATGAATAAGGGGTGTAATGAGTAGGCAGAAAGATACCTTCCTACTCATTACACCCCTTATTGTCGCACTTAACGAATGGACCCTGTTTCCTCATAACGCTTAGCTAAAATGTCGATTTCTTTTTTTAGTTCGGAAACGAGATCTTGTTCAGGAATTTTTCTAATGACTTCACCATAGCGAAATAAGAGACCTTCACCTCTAGCTCCCGCAATACCAATATCCGCCTCACGCGCTTCACCAGGGCCATTCACAGCACAGCCAAGAACAGAAACCTTGATCGGCGCCTTAATGTTTTGCACATATGCCTCAACTTCGTTTGCAATACTTATTAGATCAATATCAATACGACCACAAGTCGGGCAAGAGACGAGTGTCACCGCATTGGATATGATGCCAAACGTTTTCAAAAGCTCATGTGCAACCTTGACTTCCTCCACAGGATCAGCTGATAATGACACCCGAACTGTGTTTCCAATGCCCATTGAAAGAAGTGTACCAAGGCCTGCAGCACTTTTAATGGTACCACTAAATAACGTACCCGCCTCTGTGATTCCTAGATGGAGAGGATAGTCAAATGACTCCGCCGCAAGTCGATATGCCTCAATCGCAAGCGGCACATCCGAAGCTTTCATGGATACAATAATATCATAAAAATCAAGTTCTTCTAAAATTTTGATGTGATGCAATGCGCTTTCTAACATGCCTTGTGCCGTAGGATATCCGTATTTCTCAATAATATGTCGTTCAATCGAACCTGAATTTACCCCGATTCGAATCGGAATACCTCGTTCCTTGCACGCTTTAACGACCTCTTCAACCCGATCCCTATGACCGATATTGCCCGGATTAATCCGCACCTTATCAATACCATTTGCAATTGACTTTAACGCTAAACGATGATCAAAATGAATATCTGCAACTAATGGAATGTGTATCTGTGCTTTAATACTGCGAATCGCATCTGCCGCCTCATCGTTGTTGACAGTGACTCGCGCAATTTCGCACCCTGCCTCTTCGAGACGCAAAATTTCAGCTACAGTCGCTTTCACATCTGCTGTTTTGGTCGTGGTCATACTTTGAATAAATACTCTATCACTGCCACCAATCGTTACATCTCCGACGCGAACGGCACGTGTATCTTTGCGCTGGTACATATTCATGCTCCTTTATCTCGCAAATGCAAGTATGCTACTCATCTATTATACGCCAAGCTGCACCAAGAGACGATAGATTCTGTTTAAGTGACACAAACCACTCATACGTTTCTTTGACCGGAAAAGATGCAAGCTGCTGAACTAAAAGGTATACTAAGCAGGGAAAGCAAGATGAATAAAGGAGAATGTGCAAATGAAAAAAGCAATCTTAACGATGGAAAACGGGAACGTTTTAGAGTTTGAATTGTATCCCCAACACGCCCCAGGCACTGTAGCTAATTTTGAGAAATTATCTAACTCCAATTTTTATGATGGACTCACTTTTCACCGCGTGATCCCGGGATTTGTAAGCCAAGGCGGTTGTCCAGTTGGCAATGGCTCAGGTGGTCCAGGATATACGATTAAATGTGAAACACAAGGAAATCCCCTCAAACATAAAAGAGGCGTACTATCTATGGCCCATGCTGGTAAAGACACAGGTGGTTCACAGTTTTTTGTGGTTCACGATCGCAAAAGCACGGCTCACTTAGATGGAGTACATACTGTTTTTGGTGAGATCCTCTCAGGGGAAGACTACATTGATCAGATCCATCAAGGAGATCGCATGAAATCTATTCGCGTTGAAGACTCTGAAGCATAAGCCTCACAATGTAAACTTTATGCAGGAGTTTTCTAAGATAGCCCCTCACCTTCTAGGATGTGGGGCTATCTTCTATTCTAACCTCGCGCAATTGGACTATCTTCGAAAGAACACCAATCGCTCCAACTGCCTGGGTATAATTTTGCTTCTATCCCTGCCACGTGCAAAGCTAGAATATCTGCGCAAGCACTAACACCCGATCCGCAATAAACTACGACTTCTGACCCCTTTTTAATAGCTGAAAAATGATGTGCCATAGCTACTTTCGGATCATCTGCCTCATAAAGCGGTACTGTCTCTTCCCACGGATAACAAATGGCAGTGGGGATATGCCCTGCAACGGGATCGATCGGCTCAATCTCCCCGCGATAGCGTTTCAAGGCACGAGCATCGATTAGCTGAATCGCAGTCCCTTGATTTGTAACGTGTTTCATTAATTCATCGCGCGACACAATCATCTCTGGGTGGGGTCTATACACTTCGAAAGCTGTCTGATCGAACGAACGTTCCTCAGTCACTGTCTGTTTGAGTTCGATCCCTGTGGCAAGCGGCAATCCAGCTGATATCCAATTTGCCATTCCACCGATGAGTACCGACACGTTGTCATGTCCAAAATAGCGTAACAGCCACCACAAATGGGGCGCCATATCTCCCTTCTCATCATAGGCAATCACCGTTTTCTCCGGTGTAATGTCATGTTCTATGAGCCACGAAGAAAACTTCGCAGTCTCAGGCAATGGATGTCGCCCGCCATGCTCTTCCACATCAGAAGAAAGATCCACCTCCAAATCAGCAAAAATCGCTCCCGGAATATGTCCTTCTTGATATGCCATATAGCCTGCATGTGGTTTCCCAAGAGTCGCTCTGCAGTCCACTATCACTAGATCTTGATCATCCATATGTTTATGTAACCAATCATTTGTAACAAATACTTCTTGCACAGTCATCAACCTCTTTTCATGCGTAATAAACACCTTCCATACGCCTATTGCTTAAAGAGCCTGTTCAAAAAGGGGGCAGGTAAGACCCGCGCAGTGCAAGGAAGCAAGCCAAGAATGTGGACTGAGCGTACGTTTTGGGTACGTGAGGGAGCCTTCTTGGCGCTGACGCTGCCATGCGCCGGGGAGTTCTGACCCCTTTTTGAACAACCTCTTAAATAAAATTATAACATGCTTTACTCATAAGGTTAGTGGTATAACTAGGTGAGGATTTGCATTTAGATTTGCACATTTACAGTGTCAACAAGTACATAAGGAGGCTCCCCCATTGAATGACAAAGTAGACCAGTATTTTTCTAAAGAGAGAATCCATCACCTTGAGCAACTAAGCGCTTTGCTTCGGATCGCAAGCATCAGTGCGCTGTCAGCTCATAAAGCTGACATGGGGCAAGCTGCAGAGTGGATCGCAGATGCCTTAACACAAGCGGGACTAGAACACGTCGCCATCATGCCTACCAAAGGAAATCCAGTTGTCTATGCTGACTATTTGCATTCACCAGGAAAACCTACCGTATTAATCTACGGGCACTACGATGTCCAACCTGTGGATCCGTTGGACCTATGGGACAACGATCCGTTCGATCCGACGATCCGCGATGGGAAGATCTATGCACGCGGAGCTTCTGATGATAAAGGTCAAGTATTTATGCATATCAAGGCCATCGAAGCACTCCTAAAAACAACACACGCTCTAGCAGTAAATGTTAAATTTTGCATTGAAGGTGAAGAAGAAATTGGCAGTGTTCATTTGCCTCTATTTGTCGAGGAGCAAAAGGCATTATTAGCTGCCGATGTTCTTGTCATCTCCGATACAACTATGTTGGGACCAAACGCCCCTGCGATCTGTTATGGACTACGCGGCCTATGCGGACTACAAATTGACGTCCAATCTGCAAAGTCAGATCTACACTCTGGACTATACGGAGGAGCAGTTCCAAATGCCTTACATGGACTGGTTGAACTTTTGGCCACCATGCACACGAAAGAAGGCGCTGTTGCAGTACAAGGGTTTTATGACGATGTCGTTCCACTTACAGATGATGAGCGCAAGGAACTTGCATCATTACCGCATGATGACGAAGAGTATAGGAAGGGATTGGGTCTTCCGTCCTTATTTGGAGAACCAGGGTATTCTACAGTAGAGCGGTATATGGCTCGTCCAACGCTTGAGCTAAACGGCGTTTACGGAGGATTTCAAGGTGAAGGAACAAAGACTGTCATCCCTGCACGTGCGCATGCTAAAATCACCTGCAGATTGGTCAACAATCAGGATCCTGTGCACATAATTGAACTGATTGAGGAACACGTAAAATCTCACACACCTGTTGGTGTAACTGCAAAAGTCACGCGTTTTGATACAGGACGTCCGTTTGTCACAAGTTTTGATTCCGCAGCTATTCGAAGCGCTGCAAAAGCGTATGAAGTTGGTTTTGGCGTTAAACCTTACTATATGCGTATGGGGGGCTCGATTCCTATTGTCGAAGTGTTTGATCGAGTCCTTCATATTCCAGTAGTACTTATGGGATTTGGTTTGCCAGATGAGAACTTCCATGCTCCCAATGAACATTTTTCACTCGATAATTTTGATCGGGGACTACGCACTCTAGCTTATTACTATGAGCATTTAGACACGATCTAGACACGATCCTTACTCACAAGAACAACACCGCAAAAAGAGAATACCCTCACACATTCAAGTGAGGGCATTCTCTTTGCAAACAAACACAAACTATTACTTTACATTAATAACCATAACAACACATAAAACCATTAAATAGATAAGCGAAAACTTGAACATATCCGTAGCCCAAGCAATATCGTCTTTCGCCTTAAAACCCTTAATCCCTTTCACAAGCCAAATCCCGCCAAAAATAAGTGCTGTAAAAAAGTAGATCCAACCTTCTGCATGAACGATTGTTAACAACAATGAGGCAGGAATAAGTGTAGCAGTCCAAATTACAATTTGTCGCTTAGTAGGTGGAAAACCATACACTACAGGGAGTAATGGAATACCCGCAGCTGCATAGTCTTTCACACGACGCATCGCTAATGCCAAAAAATGCGGTGGTTGCCAGAGAAACATGAAGATAAACAAGAGCCATCCAGACATCCCTAAAGATCCAGTGATAGCCGTCCAACCGATTAGTGGTGGCATGGCTCCTGAGACGCCACCAATCACCGTGCTAAGCGTTGTGGTGCGCTTTGTCAAAGCGGTATATACGATCACATAGAAAAATAATCCGATCAGTGCCATTACAGCAGACAATGTATTAGCAAATATACCAAGCAATGAGATTCCAAGAATTCCAAGGATTGCTCCAAGCAAAAGCACGCTCCATGCTGGAATACGTGAATTTGGTAGCGGACGATCCTGTGTGCGAGCCATAAATTGATCAATATCTTGATCCATGTAATTATTAAATGCACAACCAGACATAACCACAAGACCGCTACCAGCAAGCGTGATCAGTGTAAGTCCAAATGCCGGTCTGCCTTGTGATGCTAACCACAATCCAACAAAAGCTGTCATCATATTAGACATCGTTATTCCAGGTTTTACTACATTTACGTAATCACGCATAATATCCCGAAAAGACCCTTGTGTCAAAGATAATGATGGATTAGACGGAGATTCTCCAGTCATACTTAGCGGTTGATCCACAATATTCACCTCCCTACTTCATTCTTACACAGTGTACTATGTTAATCAGTCACCTGAATAAACCATACGATGCTATTGTACACCGTATAGTCCATTTAGACTACTAACTCTTAAAAAATTGCTTTCTTATAGTGCAAATATACCACGCCCATATCTAGTCAAGTCAACCGACGAAATTGTCACATCTTTTCGTCGAGTACAATCCATTCTTGCAAACGCAACCTTTTGATCAACCGCTTATATGCTTCTCGGTAATAGCGCTCATCAATAGGGGGAAGCGTAAGACATTGCATCGCTTCATTTTCTATATGTCCCACCACAACATCCATCCATTGATTCACTAGACACTGCTGATCGAGTGAAGGTTCTATCAATAAATCTCCTACTTTACCTCGTACAATAGTTGGAACAAATTGTGGCCATTCCTTTTGCGTATAAATAGCTTTGCGATAAAATGTTTCCACGAGGCCTTCTCGATCGTTCACCGTATGCACCACATTTACAAATGCACTAATAATAGCTACATCTTGTATCCGTCGCTGTGCTATCCCTGCAAATTTTACACCATGAATCGCCAAGTCAAAGCGACCCGGACAATAGGCGCCATCCACTTCACCAATCGTCACATTTCCCTCTTGCATGCAAGACTCCTGCAACCACTTGGCAAACATCCAAAATGCCTCATCTAAATTGGGCGGATAGGGAATAATCATCGATACATTGACCACACCCAGATCCAGTGCAACAGCCAATCCACCAAATGGACGAACAGCTACTGCAATGCCTTGTTTAGTCAGATCCAACGCTACCTCCTTTACTCCAGGTAGTGTTGCGTCGCGAGAGCCTAATAAAAGAGCATGTTTATGTCGCCAAAAATGTAGTATAGGAATACCAACATCCCTACTGTACAGAGACATAGCCTCTTGTTCAATAAATGGCAAAAGGGCGCTCGCCTGATACACCGGCCGCGCCTGCGATAAAAATATCCCGTTTGTAAAGATTGTACGTTGTTGCAACAGCTACTACCCTCTTCCAGCAAGTAAATATCTACGTGATGATTCTATCACGTATCACATACGAATATCCCGTTCAAGATACTCAGCACGCGACAAGTCTGCACTTTCCACACCCAAATTAATATCTCGAATATCTTCTGAAAAGGGATGTAGTGAAGCTACAAATCCTTTGGGTCTATTTTTAAATGTTAAAACTTTAGATCGAGCCATTGCCTCTGCACCTAAACGAATGTCGCCTAGCACAGCTCCGACATATCCACCTGCGTTAATCGCTTGTATATCAGCAAAATGAGCTGGTAAAACTAGTACATCATCTGATAGATTTTTTACTTCGCGCAAGACCACATTAAACAGCTTGTCTGCCCATTCTTGTGCGCTTCCTTGCAAATCCGCAATGCCTACTTCACCAACTGTAAGGACGTCCGCAGAAAGCATCACTGTGTTCTCAATGACAAGTATGGTATTTCCTCCTGTTTCACCTTCTGTATCTAAGATCTTTACTTGAATATCAATAGAGCCAATATGCATGGTTCCTTGTTTCAACATGTGCACAGGCAGATCTGATTGCCTGACTTCACCATGTGCAATCAAGTATTGTGCATTAGTACGTGCCAGAAGACGCATAGCTCCAGAAATATGATCGGTGTGTACATGAGTATCCACAATATGCGTTATTTGCGCATGCTCACGCTCTGCAATTGCCAAATACTGTTCAATATGCCGCGAAGGGTCTATGATTATGGCCTGACTAGCCGTAACAAGTGCATAAGATAAACACCCTGAAGCCAGTCTGTGTATTTGAATAAGCTTCAACTGCGGGGTCACCAGGATGGTTGATTCAACATAAAAGTCATCCCATTCATAAGGTCCACCTTCTAGATATGATACGTGATAACCTTTTCCTTGTAGCCTCGTAGCCACACGAACTGCAGCGCGATCATAGACAGAAACCATCACTATACGTGAGTTTTCAGGAAGCAATCGATCATTGACTTCATTTTCGTTGAAGTCAAAGTAGGGAATGTTAACCGCTTGCAGCGACATTCCTTTTAGTTGCCAATTTTGAAACTCGTTTTTTGAGCGAATATCAAGTACCGTATATGATTCTCCACGGGCCATTCCCTGCATTATCGATTGAACTGTAATCGTATCGAGAGTCATTGCCTGCTTCCCCCTGTTCACTTGGCACACTAAGGCATAAAATCACCATCTGTATTGTGTGCAACTGACGTTTAGGACATGCAGTTAACGAAGACAACTCAACAGCAAACACAACCAGCCCGCTATAAAGGCCAATCCACCAAACGGAGTAATCGCTCCAATGAACCGCTTTCCACCCATAGCAAGCACATATAAACTTCCAGAGAATAGGATGATTCCTACGACGAAAAGTCTCCCTGCAAAAATCCCAAGCCCCACGTTGGACAGGTGTGGAATAATAGCGCCGAGTATGACTAATCCTAGGGCATGATACATTTGATATTGTACACCGGTTTGGTAAATCGCCAATCGATCTGATGTCAATCGCGCGCGCAATGCATGTGCACCAAATGCACCAAACGCTACTGCTAATAGAGCAAAAATAGATCCTAACACGAGAAAGGATCTATCAAGTGGAAATACAATAGTAGAAGTCATGTGACACTCCGTTCTTTCTAACTTATGAAATTGTTCCTGCATACACATAAAGAGATGTAACGACCGCTTAACCCATCTCATCAAATTTACATTTATTAGCAGCTTAGAACTCTTCTCCAAGCTCATTTTTACCTAACTGTGGAGGTTCCTTTACTAGCTCGTTCTTTGCTTGCAAATTAGCCCCACCAGCCATAGTCCATACTTGAGATAACTCACCATAAGATTCCGTTTTCATCGTAAACGCTAGTTGCTTTTGCTGTACATATTCACTAGCAAGCGCTTCATCTACTGAAAGTACGGGCTGCAGACAGCAATCGACACGCTCACCAAACGTTGTCCAATACTCCAAATCGTAAGTTGCAAACAATTCACAGAGTGCATCATATAATTCACGATCCTCTGATACTGTTTTCATCTGCGCAAAAATCCATTCCGGATGATGGGCAGCCTCACAAAAATTCGCCCAAAATTTCATCTCTAACGCAGCTAAACTAACAAAGCGATGGTCGCGTGTTTCATAGATGTGGTAGCACAATAACTCACCTGACAGTTCAGTCAATCCATGTGTACTATGACTACATTGCGCAGCGAGAGCATGGGTTGTCAACATACCAAGTAAAGCATCCGTCATATTTACATCCAGATAACTTCCCTTGCCTGTTTGTGAAAGTTGATAAAGAGCTCCAAGAATTGCTTCAACTGCGGCAAACGCTCCTAGATGATCAGCCCATTGGACATGTGGTACTATCGGGCAACCAGAGGAATCTACTAATTGAGATAGCATCCCGCTTATCGCCATATAGTTAAGATCATGACCTGCACGTTGTTTATTTAGCCCCGTTTGACCGTAGCCAGTCAATGAACAGTAAACAACTCGTGGATTGAGACGAACCGCCTGCTGATATCCAATGCCAAGGCGATCTGCTACACCAGGGCGAAAACTTTCAATCACGACATCCGCGCGACTGATAAGCGCTTGCGCCTTGGTCACATCTGCTTCCTGAGTAAGATCTAGTTCTATACTTTCTTTATTGCGATTATTCGCCAAAAACACAATCCCAGCAGGTGCATCTTTTGCCCCGATAACACGTGCAGGGTCGCCCCCAGGTGGTTCAACCTTGATTACACGTGCACCCATATCAGATAGTCGCAACGTAGCATACGGTCCTGGTAATAAACGAGTAAAATCAACGACAAGTAGATCTGCTAATAACACAAGGACACCGTCCTCTCAAAGTGGCTATAGCCCCATGTGCTTTGCAATGATTGTCTTCATGATTTCATTAGTCCCAGCGTATATGGACATGACTGCTACATCCCGATATCTTCGCGCTACCTTGTAATCTTCCATATATCCATAGCCACCGTGCAGTTGAAGGCAGGTATTGACCACTTCTTTTGCCATATCAGTTAAAAACCACTTTGCCATCGATACATCTTCAACAATTTCCTCATCAGCAAGGTGTCTTGTAATGAGGTGGTCTAAAAACGTGCGACTCACACGTACTTTTGTGGCCAATTCTGCCAAAGTAAACCGCGTATGTTGAAATCGACTCAGTGGTTGGCCAAACGCTGTGCGACTCTTGACATAAGCGATAGTATCTTTTAGAACTTCTTCTGCTGTTACTTGCCCAGCAATGGCAACAACTAGTCGCTCTTGCTGGAGCTTTTGTGACAAATAGCTAAATCCTTCTCCCTCGCGTCCAAGCAAGTGCCCAACTGGTACACGACATTGATCAAAAAGTAACTCTGCAGTATCCTGACAATGTTGACCAACTTTTTCCAGTTGTCTACCTCGTGAAAAACCTTCCATTCCCCGTTCAACCCACAGCAAACTCATCCCTTTATGTGGCGGATTAGCTGATGGATCGGTTTTACACACAACAAGCACAAGGTCAGCTTGAATACCATTTGTAATAAAAGTCTTTTGCCCATGTACTACATACTCATCACCATCGCGTATCGCTGTAGTAAGCACTCCTGCCAAATCTGATCCAGCTCCAGGCTCGGTCATCGCAATAGCGGTCACAATGGCCCCGGAAGCACATCCAGGTAACCATGTCTGTTTCTGCTCCTCTGTCCCATACTGCAATAAATACGGAACAACAATATCACTGTGTAGAGAAATACCTGTTAATCCCGATCCCACACGTTCCAATTCTTCATCAATAACTACAGAATACGAGAAATCTGCTCCTGAACCACCGTACTCTTCTGGAATGGCAGGTGCTAAAAAACCTTGAGCACCGAACTTTTCCCAAAAAGATCGTGGAACCATGCGATCTGCTTCCCACTGATCATAGTATGGCACAGCCTCTTTTTCTAAAAATCGCCGCACCGAACGGCGAAAAATAGCATGCTCTTCTGTTAAATAGGCATGTTGCACCAAAACACCCCTCTTTCGCATACTGTCAGATCCATGTAGCGCAACGCCCCACTCTTACGATAACCGTTCAATAATCGTAGCGTTGGCCATCCCACCGCCCTCACAGATGGCAATAAGACCATATTGTTTTTGCTCTCTTTGCAATGCATGTACGATAGTTGATGCGATCCGCGTTCCTGTCGCACCAAGTGGGTGCCCGAGCGCAATGGCTCCACCCATGGTATTTACGCGCTCCATAGGCGCTCCAACTTCTTTTTGCCAAGCGAGCACAACAGATGCAAACGCTTCATTGACCTCAAATAAATCAATATCACTAATATTCATACCAGCGCGCCGCAAGACTTTTTGGGTAGCAGGAATAGGACCTGTTAACATCGTAACAGGATCTACACCAACAACTGCAAATGACACAAACCGCGCAAGAGGCTTTAGTCCTAACTCTTTAGCGGTCTCTGCTGAAGCAATCATCACAGCACTCGCCCCATCGGAGATCTGACTCGCATTACCCGCTGTGATTAACTCTAGTCCAGGAAATGCGGGCCTTAACGTCGCCATCTTCTCGATGTTAGTCTCTGGTCTGATCCCTTCATCATCAGTAAACCACAAGGAACGGCCGTCTTGTGAGATAGGCACTGACACGATTTCATTGCGAAATTTCCCTTCTGCTCGGGCAGCTTGTGCCAACTGATGACTGCGATATCCGAATTCATCCAGTTGTGTACGACTTAAACCGTACTTTTTGGCAATCATCTCCGCACCAACCGCCTGATTAAACCAACCAGATTTCATATGGTAGCGCTTCGCAATATCTGCTGTAAGTGGTGTACTCTCATCACTAAAGGACTGTAACATAGGAATCCGAGTCATGGATTCAACACCCGCAGCAATAACCAGATCATATGCACCTGACATCACGCCTTGGGCAGCAAAATGAAGCGCTTGCAGACTGGATCCACACTGGCGATCCAGCGTAACGGCCGGCACTGATTCTGGCAAACCAGCTGAGAGCCAAGCATTGCGCCCGATGTTTACAGCCTGTTCGCCAACCTGATCTACGCAACCGACAATCACATCATCTATACGTTCCGGAGCAATCGGATGGCGACCTATCATCGACTTCAATACATGAGCTAGCAAATCAACAGGATGACTATCTTTAAGTGTTCCGTTGCGCTTCCCTATTGGTGTGCGGATAGCATCGACAATAACAGCTTCAAACATGTACTCACGCCCCGTTTATTTTTATTAGTTATCAATTGATTATATCAGGTTCCGCTTTCTACCACACTCACTTTTTTGACTAGTCTTATACTATATAGGATAATTTCTCTAGTCAGTCCAAGTCCACTTTGAAATTGGGGCAACATGGTATACTAATGAGGCAGGAGAAGGAGGGGAAATGTTAATGTTTGAAAACCCTAATTCCGAACAGATGGCCACCATTTTAAAAGGTGCCAAAACAATAGCGGTGGTCGGTTTATCTGACCAACCAGACCGTGAAAGCTACGCAGTCGCCAAAGAAATGCAAAATCGCGGGTACCGGATCATACCAGTGAACCCGAACATATCATCAGCACTTGGTGAAAAAGCATACCACTCTTTGCAAGACATCCCAGATCCATACGAGATCATCAATGTTTTTCGACGCAGTGAGGCACTTCCAGCTGTCGTAATAGAAGCAAATGCGACCGCGTGTCCTGTCATTTGGGCTCAGCAGGGCGTCTACAATGAAGAAGCGGCAAAGTTAGCTGAGGCTGCGGGAAAAACGATGATTATGGACCGTTGCATTATGGTCATGCATAGTTTATTTGTAAAAGGAAAAGCCTAAATCACTTGATTCCAGTACAGCAAGGCGGTCCTTGCCAGCCCGCTTTGCTTGATACATTGCTTCATCCGCTTTTTGTATCAAGAGATGAATCGCTTGTGATGTTGCGATTTTCATCGTGGCAATCCCCATACTCACGGTTAGAATTAGAGACACTTCACCAATTACAAATGGCTTTTCACGAAGAGCGGTAAGAATAGCAATAGCCGTATTTTTACACTCATCGCCATCCCCTCTTCTTGCTAAGATAAATTCCTCTCCTCCATAACGCGCAAACACCATATCAGAATCTGTAATGGTGCTTTTTGCAGTCTCTACGATGTGACAAAGAACGCGATCTCCCATGCGATGACCATACGTGTCATTGATCATCTTAAAACCATCCACATCAAATACACATGTAGAAATAAATTCGTTCTCTCTCTTCTCGTCTTCAGACCATGCAGTCATCGTTTCCATAAATGCATATCGATTCATCAATCCTGTTAACATATCTAACGTAGCTAGCATTTGAAGACGATGTTGTAATGTGAGATTGGCAACTAAGTTACCAACGTGACGCCAAAAGATAGATAAAATAGCTACCTCAAATGATTCCAGTTGACGAAGTAAAACATATCCACGAACGAGTTCATCAGACATACGCAAAACAGCCATATACCTGTTCGCGTTATTGGCACACAACGGAATGTGACTTAGTTCCTCGCAAGGTATGATCGTACATTCTATGATTTGTGTAAATAACTCAGGATCATCTATGACCTCAGTAGATGTTTGAAATACTTCTTGCAAAGCGAGCTGTACTTCCTGAAAAAGGGATGCATCGTATGTAGCACGTGCTGAAATCCGCAGTACAGTTGGATTCAAAATGTCCAATAATCGCATGTGAGCTAACTCTTGATTGCGAATTCTTCTTGCATACAGTTCATCGCCAATACGCATTGCAATATCCATTAATAAACTAATGTCATCCTCGCTAAACAGATCATCATAACAGCGATATAAGCTCAATATCCCAAGTGGCAATCCAGAGCGTGTGTGCACTGGCAAAAAAAGCGCATTTTTTACCGCATAGTTTTTAATAATAGGCGTGCGAAAATCACTTTTTACATCCCATGTCACATAAGGGCGTGTCCAGAAATCCGAGATACTGCCCATCAAATCACTAAATAAGTCATTTGATTCTGGATAGCGATTTGCAAACAAACCCACGTGCGCTTCTAAGTGTGCATGACTATTAACACCATCCCACTCAATCAATGTGACGATGTCTGCTAAAAACAGTTCCCTCATTTTGGCTATCAATAATTGCAGGACATTTTCACGTTTTGATACATTTTGCATCAGCTTGTGAATTTGATCAATCCGATTCATTTGAATCAATTGTTGATGGTAAAGAACAGTCAACTGCTCATAACTCAACAAATTCCCCATTTAGCCCTACTTCTTTCTCTTTAAGGTTGCCTTCTTTACAGTGCAAGACATACCACACTACCATTGTAATACCCAACTCGTCCATGTAAACGGGCAAATTCACCATAACTATACAATCCCACAAGTGGAACGCCTGACCTCACTGCCTGTAATACGTTCCATTCATCTGAGACCGCTTCGTCAAGTACGTTTGCACGCGCCACACAGCTAAAGACGATCGCTAACTGCGGCTCATGCAAAGAGCCAAGCATCTGAAAACTTGCATCTAAAGCCTCTGCGCTCGCTTTTAAGAGACCCTTTGTATCAGCTCCCATGACGGCAATCAAAGCTCCATCCCTTACACTGCCAAAACACAGTAGTGCGTCACCTTGCTCGCGTAAAACATGCCGAATCTCGTATTGTTCATCCGTCGAGATCATGCCAAGTGGGTGATTTTGTCCGATGCGAGAAATGCGCGAAGAAGACAATGCCAATGCATCTGCGCCTAACACATCTAAATAGGTCTGTACTGCCGGTTTACCATCAAGTTCATAAACTAGCGACCCTTCGGCACGCGTAACTCGTAATAGTCTGCTGTGCGGTTGCCAGCCATGCCTAACTCCAACGCCAATAGGATCCATGCTTTGCATAAACATACCTACAGCAACATGTGAATAAACCTTGCCATTTAAAAATTGATAGGTCTTATTCATCATGCGATCATCTCCTGCAGCACCCCCTATAATGGGGATATCTCCACCGCAAAATGTATAAGCTCCTTCCAAAATCTCTTGCTGATTTGGCGATAAGCCATCTGTCAATAGTAAAAATATCGAGTATGGATCCGTACGTTGAACCTGTTCATAAGCCTTTTGCGCACAGAGAAATCCAGCTTCGTTCTCTTTTCCTTGAAGGATAGGTTCTATTGCCACTCCGAAACGATGGCGACTCGATCGCAAAGTAACAACCACGCAACTATGTATGGAAAATCCGAGAGGACTTAACTCTCCAGCTGTAGTACACCCGACCATCATCACATGTGGAAATGCTTCACTTAGACTAGTGACTAAGATTTCTGGATCATAGTGTGCAGAGGCAAATAACAAGATCATATCTGGAAGTTCATGAGCTTCCATTTGAGCCATGGAAACTGCCTCGCGTATAGCAGTATATGTATCTTTTGCATTGCTTACGCCAATACCAATATCCATATAGACATTCACCACATTTCAACAGCGATTATGAGCAAAGAGATCACATGATGTTTTACTTCAGTCTACGTTTTACACGCAAATTTGTCCACAATTAGCATGCCTCTGGATTGTGATATACTTAGATCGCTTTCTGTACGAAAGTACATGTAACTGAAGTGAGTATAAGAAAGAAGGTTACTGCAAGATGTTTCGAACACTCCTAAAATCAAAAATTCATCGCGCAACAGTCACTCAAACGGATCTTCACTATATGGGGAGTATCACCATTGACCAAAACCTCATGGATGCAGCAGATCTTTTAGAAAATGAGCTCGTTCAGATTGTCAATATCAACACAGGTGCTCGTTTTGACACATACGTGATACCAGGTGCTGCAGGTGCAGGTCAGATTGGGTTAAATGGTGCTGCGGCAAGGCTTGCTGAACCAGGTGATCTAGTCATTATTATGTCTTACGGAATCTTTGACGCACAAGAATTACAAGGGTTACAACCGACTGTCGTCATGGTTGATGAGCACAACGCACCACTCGCCAAAGTTGTCAGTGAAGCTGCTCATAATGAACAACTTGCATCTACAGCAAGAGCATAAGATTCACTGACTTGATATTGCTTCAAAGCATAGGTGATGCTATCATCAAAATGTATAGTAAGATCCGGAGCGCGGCGTTTGCGAACGCCGTATTAACATGCGTCTGGACATTTGACTCAAGGAGGTTTTACATATGCGTCTCGTAGGTCATCCAGCACCTGACTTTGACATGCTTTCCACTAAGGATTTGAATAGCTTAGCAACACGCGTGAAACTATCTGATTACCGCGGGAAATGGCTTGTGATGTTTTTCTATCCTATGGATTTCACATTTGTATGCCCTACAGAAATCACCGCGATGAGCGACCGCGCACAAGAATTTTTCGACCTTGATGCAGAGATCCTCGGAGTGAGCACAGATAGTGTGCATAGTCACAAAGCATGGATTAACACTCCACGCGACAAAAACGGCATCGGTGATATTCGCTTCCCACTAGGTGCAGATATGACAAAACAAGTGAGTCGCGATTACCAAGTACTCATTGAAGAAGAAGGTATTGCTTTGCGCGGACTTGTGATCATCGATCCAGAAGGCGTATTAAAGTATCAAGTCATCCACGACTTGAACATTGGACGTAGTGTCGATGAGACATTGCGCGTGTTAGAAGCATTACAAACAGGTGGATTATGCCCTGCGAACTGGAAACCAGGCGACAAAACACTGTAAGGTGGTATGACACATGCCAATGCGCGTAGGAACATCATTCCCTGGTTTGGAAGGCGCCACGCAGTGGATTGGCGTTGAGACCGCACCACAACTGAGCATTGGACAACCCATCCTTATTCACTTTTGGGCTGTTTCATGTCATATATGTCACGAAACAATGTCTGAAGTGATTCGATACCGTGACATGTATGTACCACAAGGGTTACAATTAATTTCTGTGCATATGCCACGTTATGAAGCGGACACAGAGTTACAAAAAGTATTCGAAGATATACAGACCTATGGTATGACACAAACCATTGCTGTTGACAACATGCATAAGGTCGCAGAGTTATATCAAAACGAGTTTGTTCCTGCTTACTTCTTGTTTGATCGCGAAGGCAATTTAAAATTTCGTGCAGCTGGCGATAAAGGATTGCAAAACGTAGGCAAGAAGTTAGAAGAGCTGTTTGCATAAACGCATGTAAAACATATTGCCCACCGAGGCGAGCGCCTTGGTGGGCAATATGTTTATGCTTATACTTTAGAGTAAAACTTGCGACAACATGTCCCATATGACAATATTAGATATAGACAATGATAAAGGAGGATGAGTTTTGCACAAGTATTGGTTTCACATTGGCTGGTTTCCAGTGCGCTCGTATAGTACTATTTTTCTGCTTGCATTTATATTAGGCCTCGGTTTTACGATCTACGTCATTAAAACGGAGAAAAAAGAAAAATATATCCCAGCATGGCTAGATCTAGGCCCATTACTTTTCTTTGGTGGGGTTATTAGTGCTCGGATTTGGCAAGTTTTTTTCTTTAATTGGACATTTTACTCTAAGTACCCCGGACAGATTATCGCCGTTTGGAATGGTGGACTCTCCATTCAAGGTGGTATTGTGGGGGCAATTATCACCGGTTGGATATTTGCGCGGATCAAAAAAATCCCCTTTTGGGAACTTGCTGATATGGCTGCTCCAGGGATATTGCTAGGACAAAGTATAGGCCGAGATGCAGATTTCATGAATGGCAGTGCGTATGGATCTCCCACAGGTAGTAATTTTGGCATACTCTACCCAGTGGGAACACTTGCCCGTGAGCAGTACGGCAATCACCCGCTGTGGCCCGCCATGTTGTGGGAAGGACAAGCTGATATCCTCCTCTTTGCCATTCTTATGATGTTAAAACTAAAAAAGTGGCCAACAGGTTGGCTCTTTGTTTATTATATGATCAGTTACAACATCGTTCGCTTTTTCCTAGAAATGTTGCGTGGAGATAGTCCTCGTTTTCTATTTAACTGGGATGCTGCACAGTGGACAGCCATCCCCATGGTGGTCGCAGGAATCATTGCTGGCGTCTGGCTATGGTTCGATGAGCGTAGGAGGAAAAAAACTGCTTCCCTCGATGAAACTGCACCTATGCTAGACTAAGCTCTTTGATTGATAGGATGATTGTGATCTGCATGATCGATGCTGCGATTCCAGATGAGGATCATGGCATTAGCTACAAGAATAGACATCGTAACATAGAAAACATCTCGTATCGTGTAAGCCGCCGCAATGGAGCTCCCGATCAACGGCCCAATTAGATTGCCAAGGAAAAGAGAGGACGAGTTCAATCCAAATGCGGTGGCTTGCATATTGTTAGGCGCCATTTTCTTCACTAGAGCATTGAGGGAAGGGATCATTCCTCCGATAAATAGCCCTAGTAAAAACCTTCCCACTAATAAGGTGCCGATACCATGTGCAAGAGCTTGCGGGAGATAAGTTACTGCTGCCATGATAAGAGCTACAATCAATACTTTGCGCTGCCCAATGCGATCACCAAGTCGCCCTAATGTTGGCGCTCCAATCAGATTGGCCACGCCTGATGTAGCAACAACCAACCCCGCCATTATAGCCAAATGCCGTCCATGATAAATAGTTTTTGCGTATATAGTAACAATTGGTTCAATGCTCATCATGCCAGCCTGAGTGACAATGGATGCGATAAAGACAGGCATAAGTGGCATCAATAACCCCCACTCACGTTTAACTTGTACCTTACCTTTTTCTATTTTTTGATGATTTTCTTTCACAAAGATCATCACGACTATACTCGCTAGAAGCAATAATGCACCGGTTAAGAAAAAGACTCCTTTAAAACCAAACGCTTCAGCCAGAACACCACCTATAACCGGTCCAATTAGAGCACCTGCAATACTTCCCGTTTGTAAGGTACCTAATGCCCTACCTGCATATTCATCGGGCGTAATCGACGCTTGAAGCGAAACTGCCATAGAAATAAATCCAGCAAAAATACCGTTAATCAGACGTAACAGAAGTAGCTGCCAGGGTGCAACCACAAAACCCATGAGTGCAGTGACAATTCCCATACCAATACCGGCACGTAATAGCATCATTTTTCTTCCGTACCGATCCGCAAAACTCCCCCAAATTGGTTGAAAAATAAACGCCGTTACAAATTGTGCAGAAAAAATCCACCCTGACCACTGTTCCATCGAAGCTAACTGGTGTATGCCAAGTGTTTCTATATATAAAGGAAGAAATGGAACAACTAAACTTGTCCCTGCCATGACTATAAAATTAGCTGCCCATAATATCCACAACGTACGTTTCCAACTCAACTCATGTCGCCCCAATGTCAAACCCCGTACCAAAGGAACGGGGTTACTAGATATTTCGTTCTTCAAAATAATATCATATTGTCATGCCATTGTAACTACAAGGTTACTTGCATACTCAGTTGATTTAAATGCTCTTTCTCTGAATCACTTAGATGGAACGTTAGCACCTTAGCATTGGCTGCAGCTTGAGAACTACGCGATGCACCCGGAATAGCAAAGACATAATGCCCATGATAATGAATCAACCAGTTAAGTGCCACTTGTCCTGGTTCGACCTCATACTCAAGTGCTAGTCGCTGCAACTCCTCAATCAAAGGCCAGGTTTTTATTAGCCGCGCTTGCCTAAAGCCAGGTAGCCATCGTCGAATTCCAGAAGGTGCAACAGATGTAGCTTGTGCTTTCGCTCGATTCAATTCTCGACCTACATCTGATTTACTTTGTGAATGAAATTTACCAGTTAATATCCCTTGTTCAAGTGGTGAATACGCAATAATAGCCATATCTAATCGTTTAGCGGTATCTAGTATTCCATTTTTTTCAATTCGACGGTCTATCATACTATACTTTACTTGATTAGAAATAAGAGATAAACCATACTGTTGTAATACTTGATGCGCTTCCTCCATTTGCTTGGCAGAAAAGTTACTAACTCCTGCATATTTGATATGACCTGCTGTGATGAGATCCTTCATCGCTTCTAACTGTGCACGGATCGATGATAGTGCGTATGGCTGATGAATCTGATATATAGAAATAGGATAGGGTTGCAAGCACTCTAGGCGTTGCATAATGGTATCGCGAATGGAGCCTGCAGTGCGAGCTACTGGCCACCATTTTGTCGCTATAATCGCATCACTTGGAGGGACGTTTAGCTGTTGTAGTGTGCGAGCAAGCGCCTTCTCCGATTCTCCTTTTCCGTATATCTCAGCTGTATCAAACCAGTTTACACCATGTTGTAAAGATGTTTGAACGATGTCCACGATGGTCTGGTTGCTAAGTGCCGGCCAGTATTTCCCGACTAACCCGTTACCCTTACTAAATTGCCAACATCCAAGCCCAATGGGCGATATGTGTAGGTTGCTTGTTCCTAGTTGGCGCAATATGTGCGTGGGCTTGTTTGATGGTCCATGCTGCTCTGTCATAAAGCTACCCATGTTTAGCCACCACCTTTCTGTCAGATCGGCGCTTGATTGAATGATCTGTGATTTTTATGTAGTCTGATGATCTTTGTATTTTATCATGGGCGATGGATCGACAGCTAGCTATTTTGTTGGAGGTTGTAAGCGCAGGGTGGATGACGCTGTCTAGCCTCATGCATTGCTGCTACTTTACTCGATAGGGTGAGCCGGTCAGACAATGATGCTGCGCCCACGCAAAAGAAGCCGGATGTCAATTTTCAACCCGACTTATTGCTTGTGTCTATCATCGATTGTGAAAGCAAAATCCATCTTCATCTAAAAGATTGAGATTACACCTGCTGTAACATGAACTGATCCATTTGATTCTCAGTGTTAATCACTTTAGAGTTTGACTCATACCCAGTTTGTGCAACGATCATATTACTCATCTCGCTCGTCAAATTAACGTTGGAGCCTTCAAGTGCTCCCTGCTGAATCCCACCCATGCCACTAGAATCGCCTTCACTATATGAATTAGGTCCAGCAGCAGGTGACGCACCATTAGCCTCATACAAAGAATCACCTGCTTTAATTAAACCGTCTGGATTAGTGACATTTGCAAGCGCAATATTATAACTGTAATTTGAACCAGAAGCAGGAATTACAGTTACTAGTCCACTTGCACCGATAGTAAACTCGGAACCAGTGCCTGATATTTGTATGGCAGTCAAAGTGGATGAATTAGTTACACCTCCTGAACCAGAAACACCCATTAAATAATATCCATTAGGATTGACTAAATAGCCATTTGAATCTACATGGAAATCTCCTGCACGTGTATAATATAAATTACTACCCGTGATAGAAATCCCACTAGTTGCGCCAGTAACTGGACTCAACATAAAAAATCCCGAACCGTTAATTGCTAGATCGTCTGGATTTCCTGTATTTTGTAATGATCCTTCAGCAAAATTTGAATAAATCGAAGCGACCTGTGTACCTAACCCAACCTGTACTGGATTCGTACCGCCAATTCCCGATGATGTGCCTGCGGAACCGCCACTCATGGTTTGGCTGAGGAGATCCTCAAAAGTGGTAGAGGAAGATTTGTAGCCTGTTGTGTTTACGTTTGCAATATTGTTTCCTATGACGTCCATCATTTGTTGGAATGCATTCATACCGGATGTTGCGGAATCTAATGCGATAGGCATGTACGGTCCTCGCCTTCTAGAATATATTTCATTTAGCTATGTAATAGATGATAAAACTCATAAATAGAGACGAGTGGTAATCTACTAAAACAGTAGCATAGGTAGAGTAGATCGTCAATGCACATTTCGGCAAATTACAACAAATTGAATGCTTAGATTGGTCGATATTTGTCATGTTTTGAGTTCCGACTGGATTGATTCTGTTAAGTGAAAGCGGTACGCTTAGTTTAGTAGCGGAACGACTGTATATGATATGCTTACGGGTAGGTAAAGGAGAGATTTTATTATGTCTGAACCAACACAAACGATTGAAGGCTGGTATGCGTTACATGATTTTCGTACGATAGATTGGCATGCATGGAAAGCTGCAAGTGAAGAGATACGAGCAGATGCTTTACGCGAACTAACCGCCTATACTGAAAAGTATCGTGCTGACGACCAAAACCGCACGGGCGGATTTGGCGTATATACGATCGCAGGGCATAAAGCGGATCTGTTATTTGTTCATTTTCGCTCTACCGTAAGTGATCTCATGGACAGTGAAACGGAGTTCGATAAGACAAGCTTTGCTACTTTCACGAAAAAACCCTACTCTTATTTGTCCATCGTTGAGTTAAGTAGCTACTTATCAAAACCAGATATTGCGCCAGAAGATGATCCGCAGTTATTGCCTCGCCTACGTCCACAGCTTAGCGAAATGATGCCGCATATCTGCTTCTATCCCATGAATAAGAGGCGCTCTGGCAACGACAATTGGTTTATGCTCAGTATGGAGGAACGCGTACAATTGATGCGCAGTCACGGTATGATTGGACGTAAATACGCAGGTAGAGTGACTCAAATCATTACAGGATCTGCAGGCCTCGATGATTGGGAGTGGGGAGTCACGCTCTACGCCAATGATCCACTAGAATTCAAAAAACTCGTATATGAAATGCGCTTTGATGAAGTCAGTGCGCGCTATGGAGAATTTGGCGTATTTTATGTTGGACATGTCGTTAACGATCAAGAATTGGTTGATTTTTTGCAGCTATAACAACACAGCAAGAAATAGCAGCATCACATGCACAATCTCTATGACAAGCCAAAAGGAAACAGCGGCTCCCAATGATGTGGGGCCGCTGTTTCCTTTACTATCACCTTCTAGAAAGATAGACGAACGATCATGTACCCTAGCCTAATTCGCAGGTGCTGTAGCAGGAGCACTCGGACTAGTAGTACCAGAAGTCCCAGTACTACTACCAGATCCGGCCCCTGGTCCCACTTGGCCTTGGCCACTGCCTACACCTGGCGGGCCATTGCCGCCACCTGGACTATTTCCTGACCCAGACGGTTGAGTAGTGTTTCCACCTGTCCCAGTATTTGTACCATTGCCATTACCGGTAGTTGATGTACCACCACCAGCTGGATTGGAACCAGATCCATTGCCTGCTGGAGTGGAAGGTGTACTTGGATTAGTATTCGTTTGCCCTTTACCCGTTCCAGGGGCAGTAGAGGCTGGTGGTGTTCCGTTGTTAGTACCCGTTCCTGTCGTACCATTCGTTCCCGTTGCTGGACTAGTTGGCGTCGTTGGCTGACTACTACCCGCTGGAGTCGTTGTACTCTGCCCTTTCGCCTTTTGTTTTTTGGCGCTTTGACCAGGTACTACTCCTGGAAAATCCGGTCCAGCCGCTGGAGCCACATCAAATGATCCGCCTGTTGAAGGTAACCCCTGACTTAAAATAGCGGAAAAGACTCGTGGCGGAAAGCTACTAGACCACTGTGGCAAACTATTGGCTAGCGTTGTATCTGGGTAACCCTCCCACACAGCACCAACCACATTTGGCGTAAATGCAGCTACCCAAAGATCGCTGTCTGTATGCGATGTATTGGTATACGCCACAGATCCTGTTTTCCCTGCAACCTCGTGTCCTGGTACCGCAGCACCTGAAACAATGCCATTTACGACGTTATTGCGTAACAGTGCCACCATCTGTGTCGCCGTGGATGGAGACATTACAGTAACCGGTTGCGATTGATTTTGATAGATCACTTGTCCCTGAGCATTAATAATCCGATCAATCAAATGCGCAGGCATCCGCACTCCATTGTCATCAAACGAGCAATATGCATCTGCTAGTTGCAATGGCGAGATACCAGGGTGAATATTGCCAAGTGCAATGGTTAGATTTTGATTGGCCGGACTAGAAAGATTAATTCCCGTTTTTTCCGCAAAGTCAATTCCCGTTTGAATGCCAATCTTATCGAGTAACCATACAGCTGGTACATTCCACGATTCCGCTAATGCCCAGCGTAATGTTACATAGCCATTTTCTGTAGGATGCGTTTCCCAGTCACTCACCGTATAGCTGCCAAACGAGAGCTGATTATTGACACCATCTTTTAAGGCAGAATTTGCGTTCCACTGTCCCGACTGAAGCGCCGGACCGTAAACGACTAACGGTTTCATCGCCGACCCTGGTGAACGCTGTGTTGACACCGCATAATCAAAACCACGATACGTGTATTCATTTTGCCGTCCACCCACCAGAGCCATAATTCCGCCTGTATGAGGATCGATAAATGTAGCCGCTCCTTCAATTTCTTCTGTTGCCGTTGAGAGCGGAGTTGGATAATACGCTGAATCATTAATAACGTTATAAGTCGCCATTTGCAATTGTGGATCGAGTGACGTATAGATTTTCACGCCACCTTGAGAGAGCATTTGCGTACTTAAGTGTAACTGATTCAACTCTTGATACAAAAAGTCCCGATAATAATCATACTGCGGTGGTATGCCTGACAAATTATTCGTTTTTGGATGTAGTTCAAGTGGTTCTTTTTGAGTTTTAACCATTGTCGCATACGAAATATAATGCTGTTCTTCCATGCGTTGCAGTACTTCATTGCGGCGTTGTAGTGCAAGCTTTGGATTCACAAGCGGATCATAGAGCGATGGAGCTTGTGGAAGTCCAGCTAAAAGTGCACTTTGTGGCAACGTCATTTGGTTCATTTGCGATGGCTTTAACCCAAAATACGTATAGGCTGCTTGAGAAATACCTGTAGCCCCATTGCCAAAGTACACATGATTAAAATACATGTCAAGAATTTGCTGTTTAGTATACTGCCGTGAAATTTGAATGGAAAGCAATAATTCCTCTAACTTATAGCCAATCGTTTTATTGTCATTTAGGTACACAAACTTCGCCAACTGCTGTGTAATGGTACTTGCGCCCTGCCCTGTATCTCTATGCAATAAGTCATGAAACGCCGCACGAAAGTAACCTTTAATGCTAAATCCAAAGTTATGATAGAATCCGGCGTCCTCTGTTGCAATAAGTGCCTGTTGTGCATTTAGCGGTATATCTTTTAATGGAACTTGCTGAATTCCAGCTGGTTGTATCTTAAAAGCCAATTGTCCATATCGGTCAAATACTTCTGTCGGCGTACTTGACTGATCGAGCATGCTTAGATTCACACGCGGAGTTGCAAAAAACCAGACAAAGCCTACAACCAACACTGCGAAGATCAACGTGCTAAAGCTCCCTATCCAAGTAATCTTTACCCATCTAGGAACGCGTTTTCGCGACCGTCTCAGCTCCGTTTTTGTAGCAGAGCCTTTGGTTGTTGCTTTCCCTTTTTTATCCATTTCTATCCTCCCTCTACTGCTGGCGACGTTAACATTGTAATAGAGGTCTCATAGTTGTGCAAAGTTTTAAAGCAGATTGTCATCAGAACGCCAAACTTTCTCTGACATCATTCAATACCCTCTATACGTCGATTCTTGTTGAATACCCGGAATATTCCACGGACTACCATACGCCGCTTGAATATAGCGAATCGCGGCGATCGCATTATCAACCGGATTCCAAATATTATCATGCCCAGCTAAAGCGTAGCGCGCAAATGTTTCTGGCAACATTTGCATGAGCCCTGACGCATGTTCACCATCAACTGCAACAGGACATTGCGCAGACGGATTCCCCCCGCTCTCGTATTGTACCAGAAGTAGCAACCATGGTAACCATGATCGAGGTACATCCGTGTCAGAAATGGCTATCGTAAGGTCATTTTGTACAGCAGCAGAGTTCAATAGTGCTCCTGCAGGTGGGGCTGTTACTGCGCTGTAATTTTTCGCCTTCTTAGCAGCCTCTTCCGCTGCCATCCGCGCTTGCTCCATCTCTACTGCAGCAATTTGAGAAGCGAGCCTTTGCATCATCTCAATCTGCTGACCGCGATTGATTTGAGCGACGCTTTTTAACGTCTCAACATGTGCAATTAGATTTTTTTCCACAGTAAATGATGCGGCTATTTTTTCCCGCCCCGCCTTAACACTAGCATATACAGCTTGCGCTCGCTGCTCATCCAATTTTTCGTGAGCCGTGAGTACCTCGAATTTTTTTAAAATACGGGCATCTTCTGTAAAGACTTCCTTTTGCTGAACCAATAAAGCATCCATAGCGGATACTCTATACAAAAAATCGGAAAAACTATGCGCAGCTAACAATACTTCTATGTAGGGAAGTGACCCTTGTTCATACCAAAATTCCAGTTGACCTCGCAACTGTGTATCAGCCACTTCAGCCTTACGTGCAAACTTATCCGTCATTCTGCGATCTTGTTGGATCTGTGCGTGAAGCAATGCTATGATGTGCTCTTGACTCCTCTGTTGCAACTCTGCGCGAATCAGTGACTGTTCTGTTTGTGCCAAACGACTCGCAACTTGTTGTTGCGCTTTTGTCAGGGATACCATTTGCTCCTGCAACTGAGTACTTCGCACTTTTGCTTTTCGATAGTCCTTTTGTAAATGCATAAGTGTTGTTTCTTTTGCCTGCACCTCTGTTGAGCGTACAGCAAACATAGAAAATGCAAAAATGCCACAAAATAATATCATTATGCTTCGATACATGATGGTCTTATTCATACTCTCATAGTAACATGATAGAACAAACTCGACTAGCCTATGATAACAGGAGTTGAAAACTTGTATAACACTTACTATTCTCTACTCTTTGTCACTGTGATCGCTTTTCTATCCCCATGGGCATCTTATCGGTTAACTCGCGGTTTAGTCCCTGCTATTGTAGTTGAAATTTTGCTTGGTATCATCGTAGGCCCTAGCGGCTTTCATTTAACCGAAAGTACAAACTATGTAACTTTTCTCTCTGACCTTGCATTCTCTTATCTTATGTTTTTATCCGGTCTTGAAATAGATTTTGATCTCATCTTGCAAAGTGGTCGTAACAATGAACGTGCACCATGGCTAAAGGGCATCTTGTTTTTCATTACAGCCATGGTCGCTTCAGGAGTTATTGCGTACCTGTTATACGGTCTGCATTTGGTTCATCACCCACTATTTCTAACATTTATCTTGAGTACAACATCGATAGGAATCGTCACCCCTGCTTTAAAAGAAAAGGGATGGCTTTTAGTTCCATTTGGCCAAGAAATTTTAGTTTATGCTTTATTAGCTGATATCATGACGCTCATATTTGTTGCAGCCTACACCACATGGCATACATCTGGCAATGCGGCAAGCGTACTTCTCGTGCTCGTCTTGCTGTTTGTCTTCGTAGCAGTTTACAGAGTACTAAAAGCGGTAAAAGGCATTCACCTCTTTACAGCGGTTGAAAACGCCACTAGTGAACTGGGTCTGCGCGGTTCTTTTGCTCTCATTCTCATCTTTCTAGCACTCGCCCAATTGCTCGGAACACAGGTTGTCGTAGGTGCATTTTTAGCCGGCGCCATCATCAGCTTGCTATCAGAAAAACACTCGGAGCTCACACAAAAATTAAATTCTATAGGATATGGCTTCTTTTTACCCATCTTTTTTGTCAATGTTGGTCTGACCTTTAACTTATCATCGCTCATTGGAAATGCTTATTTCTGGATTAGTCTTGGCATTATTCTTATTGGTATGTATGTAAATAAAATGATAGCCGCTTTATGGTGGATGAAGGGCTTTAAAACAAAAGAACGAGTTGCTGCTGGATTTCTGCTTGGATCGCAATTAAGCTTAACCATTGTAGCCAGTAAACTAGGCCAACAAATTGGAGTCATTCCGTCAGGACTAGCAAACGGTCTCATTCTTTTAGCTATTATCACCTGTCTCATCTCACCTGGTGTGTTCACACGACTTGTGGGATCCCAAACTCAGTTGAAACCACCCAACGCAAACTCGTCACTTCCTGTGGACTTTTTGCCAGAGGGCTGGGTCATCGCTCAAGTTGACGTACTATCACCGCGTTTTAGTCACACGCCCATGCGTAGATTATTACTGCCGCATGATGTCTTGTTTATTTCAATTGAGCGTGGTGAAGAAAAAATAGTTCCCCGTGGCCATACCGTTCTTGAACAATTTGACGTAGTGCACCTGATGGGTTCTATGAACTCCATCGACCGTTTGCGGAATCGTTTCAATAGTAAATAGACGCTTGAATTCACCATCTTTTAGAGTGGTAAAAGAGGACGCAGTAGGAGGGATAGATGAAAAGTGCGCACCCGCATATACTCCAATGGCGTGTTACATTGGTTAAGACATTATCTTCGCGTTCAAGTGCTCACGATCATAGTGGCTATCCTCTTTATTGTGACCATCCCACTTCCATCTATGAATCATCTTCACTTGACTCGTCCTGATCGTGTCTCGATGGTGGCACAGAAACAGCATGTATTATCAGGCACAATCCATCACCAAGTATTCATTCGCGTCCCTATCATCGGACAATTGCCCCAGCTAGAGAATGGATGTGAGGTGACAGCACTTGCGATGCTTTTGCAATTTGACCACATCCACGTAAGTAATCTCACACTTGCCCATCAAATTGCACGCGACAAAACTCCACTCGTCGAAAATAACCAGGGTCAGATCGTTAGTTGGGGCAATCCCAATGACGGGTTTGTTGGAAGTATCACTGGTAAGCAACCTGGATTTGGCGTCTATCATCACCCAATAGCACAATTACTCACTGATTATGTAAAAAACAAAGCGCGAGATTTGACTGGTATTCGCTTTGATGCACTACTTGCTATCATAAAAAGTGGTCGCCCCACGATAGTATGGACGACCACGACGCTTGCACCTGTGCATACATTTGTCACATGGGAGAGTCCTACAGGACCTGTTCATACAACCCTCGATGAGCATGCTGTTTTACTAATTGGTTATACGCAAACCGATGTCATCATCAACAATCCACTTAGTGGATCATTACAATACATACCAATAGGTCCATTTCGCCAAAGCTTTGTACAGATGGGCAGACAAGCTGTGACAATCGCTCCGTTAAATGCTCAAAACCTACGCTAACGATTAGATGCGGAAGCTCGTAACTAATCTAATGTTGAAACAAGCTACGTTAAACCTACATAGATGCGCATGAGATCAACTACATCTTTATGCCCCAATGATTGCGATAAAGCACTTCAGTAAATGGCACACGTGCGCGCCAACCAGATGTTTGAAGAATCGGTTGTTGTGGCCACTCATCTGTATAGCCAAGCGTGAGCAATCCAGCTGGCGTAACATGTGGCGGAATACGCAAAATCTCTTGAACATCCGGCTTCTGATAAATACTCACCCAACCGAGCGCGATATTTTCCGTACGGGCAGCTAACCACATGTTTTCAATCGCACAAGAAACTGAAAAGAGATCAGTTTCAACAATTGAATTGCGCCCTAAGACATGCGTTCCGCCACGTGTGGGGTCATTGGTTACACAAATTGTCAAAGGTGCCTCTAGAATTCCTTCTACCTTTAATCGCAAATACTCATCTCGTTTAGGATCCGCAAAATGGAGAGATGCAGCAAGACGTTCTCGCTCTACGATATCGCGCAATTGCAGTTTAACGATAGGATCTGTAATTAAAATAAAATTCCACGGTTGCATAAATCCTACTGATGGCCCATGATGTCCAGCATTTAGAATGCGCAATAACGCATCTTCTGGTAACGGTGTGGACACAAATCGACGAATATCGCGCCGCAAATAAATCGCTTTGTACACAGCTGCCCGTTCCTCCTGAGTAAATTCCAACTCTGACTGTGAGTAGACTAACCCAGGTTCTTCTCCTACACCGGACAGTTCCGACAGAGTCGCTGCAACCTGTTGCACATGATCCTTATCTCGTTGGCTCTTTGATAAGTTGCTTAATGGCAATCTCTGATCTGCAGAATCTATTTCTTGCGGCTGATCAACTGAATGAAGATGATCCCCTTCGGATACCCCTGCTTCTTCAAACGTTGACATTTCCTTCATGACACGTCCTGCTCCCTGTAAAACAAGAATAGCGGTAACGCCACCAGAAGCTTCTCCAAGTCTCATAGAGAGATCTAAGACTGGACGCAGTTGCAATGCACGTAGTGCCAAATCATGTCCAGGTTCTGGAGAGCGATGACCCGCAATCACGTACTGGACGGCACGAGGTTCAAGCCGTGTTGCTAGCAACACGGCAACCGTACTAATCAATCCATCCGCTATAACGACCGCGCGCTTTGTAGCAGCCCCGAGTAAAACTCCTGCCAACCCAGCAATTTCAAGGCCACCTAACTTACTTAAAACATCAATGGGATCCGATGCATCCGGTTGGTGCATCTGCAACGCGCGCGTAATCACATTCGTTTTGTGTGCTAACGTCGCATCGTCAATGCCCGTACCACGCCCTACAACATCTGCTACAGTCGCGCCAGTAAGTGCGCAAAAAATAGCAGCACTTGTCGTCGTATTTCCAATGCCCATTTCTCCAAGCACTACAACGCGTTTCCCGCCATCTGCGACTTTCTGACCAATCTCTATACCAGTTGCAAGCGCTTGCCATACCTCAGTAAGTGTTAGAGCCTGTTCCCTACAAAAGTTACGCGTACCGCGCCTTACATTGCGAGCGAGCAATAAGGGGTGGTCAATGCTTTCTTTTACCCCGATATCAACCACATGCACCTGTGCTTGCGCTTGCCGTGCAAGGGCATTAATGGTGGCCCCACCATGTAAAAAATTCAATACCATCTGCTTGGTCACGTCAGCTGGATAGGCCGATACTCCCTCTTCGACCACGCCGTGATCACCTGCCATAACCACTACATGCGTTTGATCAAACTCCGCTATTGCAGTTTGCTGGATACCTGCAGCTTGAATTAACCAGGTTTCTAATTGACCTAGACTCCCTTTAGGTTTTGTCAAATGATCAAGCCTTTGTTTTGCTTGCTCCATCGCTATACGATCCAGTCGCCCAATGTGATCTAAAGCCTCTTGTACCACTGCAATGTAATCACTTGTCGTCATCCTATGTCCCCCATCCCTCATGCATCCTGATGTGAACTGTGTACATCAGGATATCGTTACAAACAAACTGACCATTCATTTTTATCAGAAACTGCACAGCGTACAATTGACCCATGATCGACGTTAATCTCCCAATGACGAGTTGGATCATTATACATAAGGGTTGCCAATAAAAGGCGTAGTGGCCCTCCATGTGTCACCACCACAACCGTTTGCGTTAACTCTGTATGATCGCGAATGGATAAAAAAAACTGCTCTTTGACAAAACGAAGTACTCGCGAAAGCACTTGCAGTCCTGTTTCTCCACTAGGTGGTGCCATATGAAGCGAATCATCATAAAAAGCTGTAGCACACTCACTGTAGCGTGACATCACCTCAGCATAAGTTAACCCTTCAAATACACCAAAGTTCATTTCACGCAAATCTGGAGTCAATTGTGCTTTCACATGGTGATCATGTGCGATACGCTGCGCAAGACTTGCTGCGCGTAGTAAGTCACTCCCAAAGACCGCATCAATTGTTTCTGTATACAACAAATCAAGTATGCGTTCTTCTTGCCACTTGCCAAGTGCACTAAGTGGTGAATCCCGGTGTCCTAGATACCGTTTTTGTACATTATCTACTGTTTGGGCGTGGCGAACAAAAATAACGTGTGATGGCATGTCGTTATCCCCTCAAAACGTACGCATAGCAAAAACGAGTGCCACTACGCCTTCGAGAATTTCAACGGCAGCGCCAAATGTATCACCAGTCATCCCACCCAACCGACGATTACACGAGCGAATCAATCGAATGACCACTAAAATACCCACAATCATAGCCATAATACCGATCTCTTTAAGCAACAAAGCTACAAGTAAGATAGCGATGCTATTTGCCCATACAAGCGTAGCTAGTCTCGTTTTACCGATCGCATGTTGCCCTAATCCACGTGTTCTAGCAGGACGCGTAAACCGAAACAATACAAGCAGTACAGAACGAGATGCCACAGGTGTCACAAAGAGCAAAGCTACCAGCTTATAGAGAGGTAAAGAATCGTAGACTGCGATCCGAAGTAAAAACGAAACAGCAAAAACAATAACCCCCATAGCCCCTACTCTACTATCTTTCATAATCGTCAAGACTTCTTCTCTCGAACGATAACTTAGCATGCCATCTGCCGTATCCATCAGGCCATCCATATGCAATCCGCCAGTAAAATACAGCTGCACAGCAACCAACAAAACGGCCATCAGCAAAGACGAAGCGTACAAAATATGTATAATGAGCGCAAACAAAGCATACGTTGCCCCGAGCATTACTCCGACTAATGGATAATACGCATAGCTGCGGTTGACATCTTCTTCATCCACATCAGCAATTCGCGGTGCAGGAAACCGGGTTAAAAATTGCACTGCCAGCACAAACGCTTTGGCTTGCCGGTAAAATGCATCTAACATTCCCTCACCTACGCTCTGGCCATAATTCACAAAATGGCGATAACGTTCCGTCGCGCTTTAGCGCAACTGCCATTCCGGCCATCATCCATGTGACATCCGTTGCTCTGTTTGCAAAACTCGCATTGGCTCGACCAAGCACATCGCGATACACGCGGGCACTTTCATATAACGGAACAATTCCCATCCCTACTTCATTAGACACTATAATAACAGGCCATGGGTACTCTTGTAACGATTCAAGCAGTTTCATCATTATTGAAAACAGTTGTTCTTCTGGAACTGATTCTAAGCCGTCAAAGCTTGCTGTGCCAAGATATGTAGAGAGGCAATCAATTAATAAGACACCAGAACGTTTGGGATCAAGCGCTGCCACCTCTTTATCGAGATTTCGCGGACATTCAACTAACTGAAATTCTTTATCGCGAAGAGTGCGATGTCGTTCAATCCGCATGGCCATTTCATCATCCATTGCTACACCGGTAGCCACATAGGTAACAGGTACTTGCAAAAAATGAGCCTTCGTCAATGCTACTTGCTCTGCATACGCTGTCTTACCACTACGCGCACCACCTAACACCAAGTGCATGTCATCACTCCCCTCATACTCACACATGTGATCACACTGACATACTCACCATAGAAAGTCGTGGATGACCTGTCACAGGATCAGGAAAGCTACTCACGCGTACGCCAAATACCTTTTCCATCAACTGATCTGTGAGTACTTGTAAAGGATCGCCTTGCGCCACAAGTAACCCCTCATGAATAACCATCACGCGAGTGGCATAACGTACTACTTGCTCCAAATCATGCAGTGTGACTAAGATCGTCTTACCTTCAGCCACCAATGCCTTACTTAGTTCAAGTAATTCTACTTGATAGCGTACATCTAACCCAGTCACAGGTTCATCCAGTAAAAGAAGCGGAGCATCTTGCGCTAGCACCTTGCCTAATAACACACGTTGCCTCTCACCGCCAGAAAGTGAACGTATATCACGATCGCGCAGAGAACCTAACCCAGTCTTCTCTAAAATGGCATCAAGTTCATCTGCAAATCCGTGGCGTAAACGCGCGTAAAACCCCATCGCTACAACATCAGCTACAGAATATCCAACATCAATGACTGTCTGTTGTGGCAAGTAACCAAGAATTTGCGCCCGCTTTTTTGCAGTGAGTTTTCTGCCATTCTCTCCCGCTATAGAAATAGCACCAGATGTAGGCTGTATCACTCCCGCAATTAATTTTAGAAGTGTACTTTTACCAGCGCCGTTTGGACCAATCAGTGCTACCATTTCTCCTTGGGAAAGATGACATGATATGTGATGAATCCGCGGTATAAGACTCAAATCTTCACAAGACAATACGTGCATCAGTTCACCCTACCATGTCTGACCTCTATCACTCACTCTACAACAATTTAGTACGCATGAGTAGATAGAGAAAAAATGGACCGCCTAAAAATGAAGTGATAATTCCAACATTAATTTCAAAATTAGAAATCAGCGATCTCCCTACCGTATCTGCCACGATGAGCAATCCCGCACCAAGCAGTGCAGATCCAGGTAACACAAGCCGATGACTAGGGCCCACTAGAGAGCGAACCATATGCGGAACAATGAGGCCTACAAATGCGATAGTTCCACTAACCGCAACAGATGCTCCTGTCATCAGTGCAACAAGGGCTAACATCAGGCGTTTAGTAAACTCTACCCGCACACCACTGGAGTGGGCATTTTCTTCCCCAAGCTGTAACAAATCAAGTTCACGAGTCAATGTAAATGCAACTGCAATCCCAAAAACAACTGGTACTATCACAATTCTTACTTGTGTCCACCCATCGCCATTAAAACTGCCCATCAACCAAAAAACGATACTTCTCATCTGATCGTTATTTGAAAAAGAAAGAATGAGTGACACTCCTGCGTCAAGCATTGAACTGACAACCATTCCCGCAAGTAAAACGCCAATTAGCGATGTTCTTCCACTTTTCGTAGCCAATGTATAAACAATTACGACAGCCACTCCCGCCCCAAGAAAAGCTGCTGCAGGAAGCCACAAAGGCTGTAAAACAGCGAGTGATAAGGCGAGTGCAATCACCGCACCCATGGCACCACCCGCTGATACTCCGATAATTCCGGGGTCAGCCATCGGGTTTTTAAAGACCGCCTGTACAATAACTCCTGAAACGGATAGAGCAGCTCCGACTAAGCCCGCACACAATACTCTCGGCTCTCTAATGGCAGTTACAATAATCGTATTTGTGCGATCTGAATGCGGATGGAGTAATGCACGAAGCACGTCCTGTGCGCTAACATGCACAGGACCCTGCATAACGCCAATGAGAGCGGCGAGTAGTGCGAACAAGCCAAAGATCAGTAGCCAGGGCACACGCTTCACATGGTCTGATACCAGTTGGTTATGCACCATGAGTGGCTCGTAATAGCACCTGTTGCACATCCTCGACACCAAGTACGACATACTGACTAACTGCAGATAAATTGCCATCTGAAACGGTGTACACATGGTGTTCCCGCACTGCCTTCATCCCTTGAAATATCGGGTTATCCAAAAACGCTTTTAATTGCAACTGAGCCGACCCAGAGTCATTGGGTATCAAGATGACATCAGGATTATATGCAAGTATTTTTTCTGCTGAGACGACAGGCCATCCGCTCACATTTGCGGCAACATTGACGCCACCTGCTGCGCGAATCACACTATTGGCAGTCGTGTTTGATCCAGCAATGCTAATCGTTCCTTGATAGTTTGTGTAGTAGAGGACGGAAAGCTTTTTCTTTGGTTGTGAACTTTGCAATTTTTCTAGTGTATTTTCCATTTGAGAAACGACCGATATGGCTTTAGGTTCCTCCCCAACAAGCTTTCCAATAGTTAAAATATGCGATTCAATACTATGGATGGAGTTAAATGTAGTAAATTCATATGTCGGTATCCCGACATGTTGAAGTTGACTGATCAATTTTGGACTATCATAATCAGCAGCCAATATCAGATCTGGATGTATTGCCACTAGCGTTTCTGCACTCGGTTCACCAAGTGCACTCCCTAAAACTCGCAAGTGATGGCGCTCCACATAGGAAACAATGTGAGAGTACATAGGTTGCGTTGCAAAATAGTCAACACCGCTAATTTCTTTTGCGGGAACAAGAGCGCGCAAAATCTCATCTGTACCTAATGTAAGTGAGACAATATGCGTAGGTTTCGCTGGTATCACAACTGTTCGTCCCGTATCATCGTGAACAGTCATAGGAAACGATAGATGTTTAGGGATAGCTATGGATGAATTAGATCCGGTACTTGAACTTTGTGGTGCTAATGTCGCTGTACTTGAAGTACTACTAGCACTGCTAGTTCCACATCCAGTAAGTAGTGTTGTTCCTAAAAGTAACGTAGTCACACTTAGTGAAGCGATGCGCATCCTATTTTTCACAAAAAAACCTCCATGATGATGATCGTCTATGTTTATAGTACTGCACCATAAAAAACCATCTGCTCATGCGCAGACGGTCGAGTAGCCACGTGCTTAAAAAGCCCGTTACAGACATGCACTTTATTAAATTATAGCTATTTTCTTGATGATTGTCGAGGAAACCATCATTCCTCGACAAATTTTGCGAGATTTCATTAACACTTGCAAAGAATTCTATGTTATCATGACACATATATTTTAAAGGTACCTAACAATCCGAAAGTTTCAATGATTATGGTGCCTATTTTCTAAATAGTAGTGAAAGGGGGAATACGTAGTAAACAGGTACGTGGAACGCTAAGAATCGGAATATTTTATTTTATCTTTAGTGATTGTTAGACTTTAGAAGATGGATCACATGGGGTACTTAGGGGGTAAACGAATGCAACAAGGCAAACTAAAACGGCAATTATCCTTATTAGATTTAACATTCCTTGGACTTGGAGCCATTATCGGATCTGGATGGCTATTTGCTGCACAACAAGGTGCACAAGATGCAGGTCCGTCCGCTTGGATTGCATGGTTGATCGGTGCAGTTGCAGTTATGCTGATTGGACTTGTCTACGCTGAACTCGGTGGTGCACTGCCAAGAGCAGGAGGGATTATTCGCTATCCTGATTATTCACACGGACCGCTCGTCGGCTATCTGATGGGATTTGCGGCATTGATTTCATACTCCAGTGTGGCTGGCATCGAAGCTGAAGCGATGCGTCAATACGCGCAACATTGGTGGACGGCACTCGGCACACCAAGTGGTAACCCGACAACACTCGGTTGGTTTATCCAAGCATTGTTGCTATTATTCTTTTTTCTCGTAAACTACTGGAGTGTCAATGTTTTTGGGAAGATCAACTCATTTATTACAGCCCTTAAGTTCGTTGTACCGGCTTTAACGATTATCGTATTGTTTACAAACTTCCATATTAGCAATTTTACTTCTCACGGCTTTGCACCAGGTGGCTTTACGGGTATTGAATCTGCAGTATCTACAGCAGGTATTGTTTTTGCCTTCCTTGGTTTTCGCCAGGCAGTTGATTTTGCAGGAGAAGCAAAAGACCCTCAACGCACGGTTCCAATTGCCATTATTTTAGCCATTTCAATTGGCGCAATTTTGTATATTTTATTGCAAGTCGTGTTTGTTGGTGCAGTTCCTGCCGATGCATTAGCAAAGGGTTGGGTCAACCTAAACTACAATGCCCCATTTGCTGACTTAGCTATTGCGCTTGGCATGGGTTGGCTAGGTACGATTTTATTCGCGGATGCGGTCATTTCGCCAAGCGGAACAGCCAATATCTATCTTTCTTCTACAGCGCGTGTATTGTTTGCTTGGGCTCGAACAGGTACCTTTTTCAAAGTCATGACTCGTGTTAGTCCTAAAGCAGGTGTTCCTCGCCCTGCCCTATGGCTCTCATTTCTACTTTCGCTCTTTTGGACCTTGCCATTCCCGACATGGGGTACATTAGTAGGTGTGGTCTCATCGGCAACAGTCATGACCTATATCATAGGACCAGTATCAGCTGCAGCATTTCGTAAGACAGCTCCAGATCTAATTCGTCCATTTCGACTAGGTGGCATGTCTGTTATTGCACCACTCGCCTTTGTCATCGCATCACTCATTATCTACTGGACGAGATGGAGTATTGATTCATGGCTCATCGGATCACAGCTCATTGTTTTTGTTATTTACTTGCTGTTAAATAAATTGATGCCGACCGATAAAATATCACTTGGTACTCAACTAAAGTCGACATGGTGGCTAATAATTTACTTCATTGTCATGTTTGGTCTCTCTTATTTTGGCTCTAAAGCTTTTGGAGGTACAGGCGCTCTTTCTAACCCTTGGGATCAGATCGTGGTGATCATCATTTCCTTTGCAGCATACTATTGGGGCATCGCCAGCGCATTGCAAAAACCGGACCTTCAACTTGAAGAAACGGAAGAAGACGTTGATTTTTCCGTAAACATCTAAACACACTAAAAACCGAGATGGATAAGAGATGACTCTCTTATCCATCTCGGTTTTTATATCCTTTTTAAAAAAATTCGTTACTCTAAGCGCAGTAAAAGATCTCCGGTCTGAACAGGATCACCTATCTTTACAGCAATTTCTTTAATTTTCCCACTGTGTGGTGCTTGCACTTGCATTTCCATCTTCATCGCCTCAGTCACCACAAGAAATTGACCTGCAGTCACTTGATCCCCCACTTCGACCATAATACTCACAACCGTGCCTGACATAGAAGCCCCGACCTCGCGTTCATCTGATGGATTGGCTTTGCGCTGACCCACCACAGTTTGCGCTTCCTGCTTATCGAGCACTTCAATTTCACGAGGTTGCCCATTTAACTCAAAAAATACGATGCGATGCCCATCTGCACGTACAGAAGACACAGAAATTAACTTGATGATAAGTGTTTTACCTGGCGCTATCTCCACTTCTACTTGTTCACCGGGACGCAATCCATAAAAGAAGGTGCCAGAGTCAAGCTTTGATACATCGCCATACTGTTCATGTGCTTTCATAAAATCCAAGAACACTTGTGGATAGAGAGCATAGGAACTCACATCGCGAGTGGTAATGATGCGCTTAATTTTACTATTGAGTTCGTTTGTCAAAGCGTCAAAATCCACTGCTTCAAGTAGTGTACCAGGACGCACAGTGAACGGTGTGCGGTCTTTTAACACAGCCTTTTGTAACCACTCGGGAAAGCCTCCAGGAGGTTGTCCCATATAGCCCATAAAATAGTCAACTACGGATGCTGGATAATCAAAATCATACGCACGTTTGCGCAATTCTTCTGATGTTAAGTGATTTTGTACCATAAATAAAGCAAAGTCACCAACCATCTTAGACGATGGAGTTACCTTAACAATATCACCGAGCATATCATTTACCTCTCGATACGTTCGTTTCACCTCATCAAAGCGATCGCCAAGCCCCAACGACTCCGCCTGTTTTTGCAGGTTTGTATATTGTCCACCGGGCATTTCATGCTCATATACATCGAGCACTCCAGCTCTAGCATCACTTTCAAATGGTGCATAGTACTCACGCACGGAAGCAAAGTAATTACTTACATCCGCAAGTTTGGAGAGATCCACTTGCGTGTCGCGAGGTGAATTAGCAAGTGCTGCCGTTACTGCCGTTGAATTGGGCTGAGAGGTCAACCCTGACATAGATCCTATGGCCACATCTGCAATATCAAGACCAGCCTCAACTGCCTTGATAATGGTAGCAACACCTGTCGATGCAGTATCGTGCGTATGTAGATGAATAGGTAGCCCTACATGTTCTTTGAGTACTTTCACCAGTTGATAGGCAGCATACGGTTTAAGTAGCCCTGCCATATCTTTAATCGCAAGAATTTGCGCTCCAGAACTTTCTAGTTTTTTGGCGAGATCCACATAGTATGACAAGGTGAACTTGGTTCGACTTGCATCCAAAATATCGCCCGTGTAACAAATCGCCGCCTCCGCAATTTTCCCGTTCATACGAACACGTTCAATCGACAATTGCATATTGGGCAACCAATTCAATGAATCAAAAATCCGAAACACATCAATACCAGTAACAGCAGCTTCATCAATAAAACGAGTCACGACATTATCCGGATAATTGCGATATCCAACAGCATTCGCTCCGCGCAATAACATTTGGAATAAAATATTAGGGATCCGTTCGCGCATCTGTGCAAGTCGTTCCCAGGGATCTTCTTTCAAAAAGCGCATGGAGGTGTCAAATGTGGCACCGCCCCACATTTCAAGCGAAAATAATTGCGGAAACTCGTGTGCAATTACATCTGAGATATTCAGTAAATCGTATGTGCGCATCCGCGTAGCCAATAGCGACTGATGTGCATCACGCAATGTTGTATCAGTTAGCCAGACACGTCCATCGTCCTTCATCCACTGCAGTAACCCATCTACTCCACGCTCGCGCATAATATCGCGTGTACCTTCCGGTATAGGATCACTCGTACCATAGTTCTTTTGTTTTGGTATCTCTACATGTGGCTTTTTAACTCCTGGTTTAACACCTTCTCCACCATTGACTGTCACTTCAGCTATATAGTGCAGTAGTCTATTGGCACGATTTTGGCGCTTTGAAAAAACAAACAGCTCAGGATGGTTTTCAATCATATTGACTGTATACTCACCACTTTGAAACTGTGCGTGGTGAATCACATTTTCTAAAAAAGGAATATTCGTCTTAACTCCACGAATTCTATATTCAGCTAAAGCTCTGCTCATCTTTGCTACAGCGCCGGAAAATGTAAGTGACCAGACGGAAACTTTTTCTAATAGAGAATCATAGTACGGTGTAATGCGCGCTCCGCTGTATCCATTTCCGCCATCAAGCCGTATACCAAACCCGGTCGCAGGACGATACGCCACAATTCGCCCTGTATCTGGGGTAAAGTTATTTTTCGGATCCTCCGTTGTGAGGCGACATTGAATCGCATAACCGAGAACTGCGATATCCGCTTCTGAATGGATCCCAATTCTCTCATCCGATAGTGGATAGCCTTGTGCCACGATAATCTGCGCTTGTACTAGATCAATACCAGTAATGAGTTCCGTGACCGTGTGTTCAACTTGAATGCGTGGATTGACTTCAATGAAGTAATAATCACCATCCGCACCGAGTAAAAATTCTACGGTACCGGCATTGGTATACCCTACCTCTTTCATCAACTTCAATGCCGTCTCACATATCTCTAATCGCAATGCATCGGGTAATCCCGATGGAGCTACTTCAACGACCTTTTGATGACGCCTTTGGATCGAGCAATCCCGTTCGTATAAGTGCACCAAGTTCCCGTGCTGATCTCCTAGAATCTGTACCTCAATGTGTTTTGGATCGCGCACCAGTTTTTCTACATATACTTGTGCTGCACCAAATGAAGTTTGCGCCTCTGAACTCTCACGCTGAAAAGCGTCTGCCAATTCTTCATCACTTTGCACCACGCGCATGCCACGTCCACCGCCGCCACTAATCGCCTTTAGCATGAGTGGATATCCCACTTTGACTGCAAATGCCTTTGCTTCGTCGATAGAGATCGCATGATCAAGTCCGGGAACGATAGGCACTCCTGCAGCCACAGCAGCCTGCCTAGCAAATACTTTATTGCCAAATAGATCTAAATGTTCAGGTGAAGGACCGATGAATTGAATGCCATGATCTTTACACCTTTGTGCAAATTCCGCGTTTTCGGATAAAAAACCATATCCCGGATGTACAGCATCACATCCATGACGCTTCGCAGTCTCAATGATCTCCTGAATGTCCAGATAAGCCTCAATGGGCCCCTTACCTTCACCGATAAGATACGCTTCATCAGCCTTATATCGATGGAGCGATAGACTGTCTTCTTTTGCATAAATCGCAACTGTCCGAATGCCAAGTTCTGTACAAGCGCGGCAAATGCGAATCGCAATCTCGCCGCGATTGGCAACCAGTACTTTTCTAAACGCCACGCCACGTCCCCCTAAAAATACAAACTATTACTCACTCATACTATATCATAATACTCAGATACCTTGAACCATTGATCCAAAGGGAGATTTAATATCTTGATCAAAAATGGGTGAATCAATAAAATCAGGGTCAAGATACACGGTAAATGCAACATTGGCCACTGAAAAATCACCCATATTAAAATAAGCAGCTGTTTTTGTTACAGCATGCGAGTCCCATCCATTTTGAATATTTTGCCCAAAAAAGATGCCACTATCATTTGCTTGTGCAGATGTTTTGATTACTCCACAGTTTACCCAAACCGCCATCGCCAGTAGCCTCCCTCTTTCAAATTAAAAACCTTGAATATGCGCAAGCGATGGAGATTTAATATCATTATCAAAAATTGGACTATCAATGATATCCGGATCATTCAAAAGCGCCATATATACAGTTAACCAGTTGTGATCTCCGGATATTTCACCAATACCTGAGTTTCCTTTAGAATGACTATCCCATCCATTTTGCATGTTTTCCCCGATAAAAATACCACTGTCATTTGTCATCCCACCAACTTTAATCGATCCTAAATTCACCCACACAGCCATAGCCCATCCTCCAATCACGTTACTATACGCTCCATAGAAGCAATCTGTTCGCAACAGAATGCTGATGGGAATATCATAAGACACGTACAACATCATGAATGGAATCACTTTGCAAAACATGTGCATATGTATACCGCATAGGCACAAAACATGGATGAACAACTTGAGAAAAGAGGAAACACTATGGCTGATATAAAGATGAATATTGGACAGATCAAATTAGGATCGATTGCTCAAACTTCCGGGGTATTTGTAGGCTCTAACCTTCAAGCAAAATGGTCATCAACTAAAAAAGAGAATGATGGATTCGGGGATACAACGGGTGATCACAACAAAGCCGTTATCGATGCACGTGTACATGATGGTGATGCAATCGACACCATTCGATTACCACGCGACCACTACTTAAGCTACTCAAAATAGAGGTATACGAGTAGCATCCAAAACTGAAGAAGACATTCATTCAAACAACTGCCGTTTTTTAAATGGCAGTTTTTTTTACATAGCAATATTCAATGTAATATGAAATACACGCAAAACTCACTCAAAACGAATAGGTATCTCGTGACCTTTCCAAGCTTCTTGCGTATCTTCTTTGAACATGCGAACTTCAAGGTATCCCTGCTTGTAATTTGCGCGAATACGCTCCGTTTTCACGCGAATAGGAAGCGGTATATCGCGAGAAAAATCTCCTCGTCCTAATTCTGATAAAATCAGTTGATCATCGACCGCAGGTGTATAGGGTCGCTTAATCTGGCCAGAAAGCCGCAAGCGGTCTGGCAACACAGATATTTTCACATCCCCTGTCTGCACTCCTGGTAATTCTGCAATCACAATTAATTCGTGACGAGTCTGTATCATATCAATTCGCGGTGATCCAGAAGAAGGTGCTGGGCCACTAGGACTCTGCCCAGGTGCTCCACCACCCATTGCGCCAAATGGAAATCCACCGCCTGGCATACCAGGCATGCCCATCTGTCCTGGAGACCCAGTTGGGCCTCCAGGCATGGTTCCGGATCGATCTCCACCCTGTCCTGATTGCGAGAAAAAGGGTGCGGCACTCATCATATCGTTCATATTGATTGATTTCATCAGATTTTGAACAAATTCATCGCCAAATACACGGCGAAATTGCTCTGTCATCGACTGCCACGATTGGCCACCATCAAATCCCTGCGCCATCCTTACATCCCCTCTCCTTGTACTCGGGGACGATATGCACTATATTTTTCCGCCATAATCGAATCAATTACATCAGGATCCTCTACATGCCCACGCGTTCCAGGAAAGGTATTGTGACTCCCTGTTACCTTGCCAAATCCAGTATTTGATTTAGAGTATGCATCCCAATCCGCTTGAACGCTTTGCCCAAAGTTTACCGCAGAAGCACTTTCAATATTAGAAAAACGAATGTACCCAATGTTAAAAGTCATACGAATCCGCATGCAACCCACCTCACTATGCCCCCATAGTATGCAGGGAGCAAGCTTATGGGCACTCAGCGATCGTCCAAAATGATCATGCCGCAATTTTTCAGTTCTTGTATCGCTTCATCGATCATCTGCTCCTCTTTCGCAGCTAGCGTATGCCGATGCATCCCACCTGAAAGACTAAGCAACAATGGCGCCTTATGCTCCTTTACGGATTTTGTAAAGTGCAAAACATCTCGTCTAGAACTAAACATCAGACTCGCCACAAACTCTCCGTAAATCGGATGATCGACCGACACATCGAGTACCTCCACGCCAGCATCCACAAACGTCAATAATTCCTTCTCCGTCTGCTCCGGTGTGTGGCTAATGGTAATCGATCGAAAGACTCGTCCTGAGCGATGATGTGGATGGGTTTTTGGTTGGAAGTAGCCCTGTGGAGTTGCCACAATCGCAAAACCTTTCGCCCGTAAGACTGCAATATCCTGCACAATCACTTGTCGAGTGACACCAAAACGCTGCGCAAGATCAGTTCCTGTCATGGGGTTTTCACTTTCTTGCATTATGCGAATTAATTCATCACGCCGATCCATCTACAAGTCTCCCTCTACCAGCTACACATATTAATCGCCTACGATAAGCAGATCTTTTGTAAACTGAGTGAGTACCTGCGCGCTGTCTTCTGTGATCACGATATCATCTTCAATACGCACACCAAACCGTTCAGGAAGGTAAATACCAGGTTCAATCGTGAAAACCATCCCGGGCGTCAGGACTAATGGATTGCCTTTCATAATACTCGGATATTCATGTACATCTAGGCCCAATCCGTGTCCTGTACGGTGAGTGAAGTAGTCCCCATAACCCGCTTCAGTAATAACTGTGCGCGCCAACTCATCTACATCCTCAGCTGTTATTCCTGCAACGACTCCATCAACAGCTGTTTCCTGTGCTAGTAGTACCACATCATATACTTTACGCGCTTCGATACTTGGCTCTCCAAAAGCAATCGTTCTCGTTGTATCTGCAGCATAACCAGCAATGAGAGCGCCATAATCTAACACGACTAGTTCACCTTGTTCAATTTGCTTGGTTGTAGGGCCACCATGTGGCAAGGCGCCACGCGGTCCAGAACCTACAATAGTCCCAAATGGCGTTCCTTCAGATCCTAACTTTCGCATTTGATATTCCAACTCAGCTGCAACTTCAAGTTCCGTCATTCCCACTTTCAACAAAGGGAGTGTAGATGTCAATGCTGCATCGACTATCTGTGCTGCGCTTTGCAATAAAGCTACTTCGTGAGAATCTTTAATTAATCTTAGCGCCATGGGCACTTCATCTGCAGATACAAGATGCGTAATGCCAACTTGCCGCAACGCATGCTCTTCAAAGATTCTCATGTGACCTGACTCAATACCCACACGACTATCTTGATGCACACCAAGGTCGCTTGCAAATGCCTTCAACGCTTCAACTGGCCCTAACTCATCTGAATAGGTATACACATGGATCTGCAGAGAACGGGGTACACCACTTGCTTCGAGTTTTGGTAAAAGAAGCGCAGCATGTCCGTCCGCATTCATCCCAAAAAGTGTAAGACGTTCGCTCACATGCGCTGTCATTCCTGTTAAGTAGGCAAAGCTAGCACCCGGCCCTACAATCAGGTGAGTATATTCTTTTAACCTCAGTTCATGTGCCAACCGTTCCCACTTAGTCATCATATAATCCCCTTTGTGATCACTTCCTACTGATCATACCAAGGGAGAATGCCATCTTACAAGAGGAGATCTCCTTGCAATTCACGCCATATCGATCGCGCTGTACTTTCCCCAACTAAGGCAAAAGTTTTACGCAACATAGTTTGACCCGCTGCAGCTTCTAAAGAACATACTGCGTCTACGAACTGCTGAAGTGATCCGTATTGCAAAACCAACTCCGAACAAATCCGCGCATTCACTACCGTCGCCTGTACTTTACGGGCATTGCGAATAATTCCTGACTCCCGACTAAGCAAAGACTCTATAACCACTTCATCAAAAGTCATGACTTCACCAATCTGAAAAGCACAAAATGCTTGACGAAAAGCTGACCATCGGTGATTCACTACCGTTTTGCTAAAACCCGCACAAAAGATCAGCTTAGTAAGTAACTCAAAAAAAACTTCATCAGACCCACGCCATGTTGTTGCAGTCTGCAATCTCCTTCGCCCCCATTCATGTAATGGAAGCGTACAACTTTGTAGAAGATGACACCATAATGGGGGGAAGATAAAGAAAGTATGTTGGATATATTCGAATCATAGCGTCTATTTCCGAAAATGAATCTTCGTACTGGGTCTGCGAAATTTTTTCTGTTGCTTCCCGATCCGACTTCGTCCTTGGCGAAATGCTACAATACCTGCCGCAATAAATAGAGCCAACCACAAAAACACAGCCGGTCCAATTGTCTCTGACTCATACGCAGGTTCAAAAGTAATCGTGGACGGCGTGGTACCGTCGATCTTTACAAACTGTCCATCTGCTGCAAATGTAGGTGTCCCAGGTGGAAGAACAACCGCTTGATACGCATCATAAAATTTAATGCCTGCAGCACTGTCTCCTCCATATCGCCAATCGCCTAGAACGGATTGGCCAATCGTCGTTTGGCGCAAAAAAGGATTGGTCGTTTGAAAGGGATCAGCCGAAAGAACTGCCCAAAGTAAAAAGACGACCATCGCACCGACCAAAAGCATAACATACGCTTGTGGCCGTCTGGAACGTCGTCTCTGAATATGAATTTTCGAAGATTGTAAACGCATATGTCCTGCCTCCAATCTCACGAGTTATTAGGCGACATCGCTATACTCTATGAGACAGGCAACATAATTAGCACCTTATCAACCTGCTACTCTTGTGCAGATACCATGGCAGCTAAGCGTTCTACTGCCTGTTCATCATCATTGCCATGAGCTTTTAATGTAATCCCTGCACCGCGCGGAATCACAAGTGACATCACGCCCATAATACTCTTCGCATTCACTGACTTCCCGTCTTTTTCTAACATGACTTCGCAACTAAACTTGTTTGCTTCCTGAACAAACAAGGCAGCTGGGCGCGCTTGCAAGCCCGTTCGCAAATTCACGGTCACGGTTCTCTCTGCCATGATCGTAACCCCCTATACCTCAAGTTCCATGCAACTTCATTTCATTCGTTATTATCACATTATACCAGACGACTTCTAACCACGCTACGATTCCTCGAAGATTCCACGATCTGCTCGTATTTTTTGTGCAATGCTATCTAATTTGCGCAAACGATGATTTAATCCTGACTTACTTACTTTATCAGGTAGTACCTCACATAACTCCTGTAACGTAATATCTGGGTATTGTAGTCTTTTCTCCGCAACCACACGCAATTTAATTGGAAGTTGCTCGAATCCAAGTACTTTTTCAATCAAACGAATATTATCCAACTGCCTAACAGCAGCCAAAATCGTCTTATTTAAGTTAGCCGTTTCACAATTGACTAAACGATTGACCTGGTTGCGCATCTCTTTGACAATACGCACTTCTTCAAAGTGCAATAATGCCTGATGAGCTCCAACCAAGCCAAGAAATTCAACAATTTTATCGCCCTCTTTCAAATAGACGATAAAACCTTTCTTTCTTTGCGTCTTTTTTGCATGGAGGTGAAAACTAGTAAAAACACGTAAGAGTTCATCAGCATTCACCACTGATTTGCAATAAATCTCCAAGTGATAGGAATGGCTGTCTGGGTCATTGAGCGATCCACTCGCTAAAAATGCTCCGCGCAAATAGGCCTTTTTACAACAAGTACTTTTTAAAATATCATGTGGTATACAGGATGAAATGTCTGTACTATCTCGCGCAATATATAGCTGTTCTAAGATGGTAAACACATTGTTGCGCAATCGAATAATATAGACGTTATTCTTTTTAAGCCGCATTTTTCGCTGTACAAGAACTTCTAAATTATACCCAGTTTCCGCCTTTAACAATCGATACATGCGCCGCGCAATGGCTGCATGTTCAGTCGCTAATTCTAAAGCGACAGGTTCAATATCTGTGTTGATTCTTCCACAATGTTGGACAAGCGCCGTCAACTCAGCTCGTTCACAACATGGTTTATCACTTATGGAAGTGAGTTCCTTCTTGGTTTGCGCAGCAAACGACACCCTCACTCACCTCAGTTTCATCTCTTACTTTATCTTGTGTTCCCGACCAATCAAGGATAACACCTGCATCGCAATCATATCCGCATCGTGTCTAGCGTACATTGCATAATGCAAAAAATTGCGCGCAATAACGGTCACACCAAGCGCATGCAGTTTTTCCACATCCGCATGAACAGGATACGACCCTTTTGACTCGTATTGATCGATAACAGACTGCGGAACAGGCGCTGAATTCACAATAATAATATCAAAAAATGATGACCCTACATGATCATAGATCGCTTGTACATGCTGTGAAGCAGTAAAATTGTCTGTTTCTCCAGGTTGAGTCATGACATTACATACATACATCACTTTAGCCTGTGATTTGCGAATCGCGTCTGCAATGCCTGGCACAAGTAAATTCGGTAAAATACTTGTATAGAGGCTTCCTGGTCCAATAACAATGGCATCAGCTTCTGCTATCGCAACAATGGCCTCAGGCAACGGATCTACATTGCTAGGCATGAGTTCTACTTTCTTGATACGCTTTCGGGCGAGCGGTATTTGCGATTCCCCAACAACACGTGAACCATCCTCAAAAGTAGCTGCCAGCGTAATGGCACGTCTTGCTGCAGGCAATACGCGACCACGAACAGCCAGAACGCGACTTGTCTCTTTCACAGCCGTCTCAAAATCACCAGTAATATTAGTCATAGCAGCTAAAAATAAATTACCGAAGCTGTGTCCAGATAATTCAGCACCCGAATCAAACCTATATTGTAATAACTCCGCAAGAAGAGGCTCCGTGTCCGCTAGCGCAATAAGACAATTGCGAATATCACCAGGCGGAGGCATATACAGATCCGAACGTAAACGCCCAGAACTTCCTCCATCATCGGCCACAGTAACAATTGCCGTAATCTCAGCATCTTTTGCTTTTAACCCACGCAACAACACAGGTTGGCCAGTCCCGCCCCCAATGACGACCACATGTGGACGACGAGCCATCTGCCGCTGAACCAATTTTTCACGTGTTCTATCTCGCAATTGCATGCCAGTTAAGGCTAATACCCCAAACACTACACAAAAGACCCCAATGATCAACCATTTTAGGCCATGTGACTGTTCTGTATAATTGCCAAGGAGAATACCGACACCAAGTGCGAGCAAGAGCCAAGCAAACTTTCGCACATGTTCTTTCATCGCTCACTTTCCTTGCCAAGATCGCGATGAGATACCATGACCGTATGCGACTTTTGTAAATGCTCTCGTAGCCTCTCTGCAATAGCAACAGAGCGGTGCCGTCCACCAGTACAGCCGATACCCACAACAATCTGTGACTTCCCTTCTTTGGAGTATTGGGGTAAAAGAAAATCAATCATTTCCAATAGCTTTTTCATAAATTCTTGTGTTGCAGGCCATTGCATTACATACTCATACACATCTGGATCTTGGCCTGTATGTGGGCGCAATTTCTCCACATAATAGGGATTCGGTAAAAATCGAACATCAAACACCAAATCCGCATCTATTGGAAGTCCATACTTAAACCCAAACGAGAGTAGATTAACCGTCAGCTCATCACCACGCCCTGAAGCACCATATCGCTTAGCAAGGATTTCTTTTAATTCAGCAGGCTTTAAACGGCTCGTATTTACGACAATATTCGCTCGCGCACGAACTTCTTGTAGCATGTCGCGCTCTCTAGCTATGCCTTCCACAATACGTCCATGCTCTGGTGCCATAGGATGTCTACGCCTTGATGCCTTATATCGTCGCACTAATGTTTCATCATCTGCTTCTAAATATAGAATCTGATATTCAACACTAGATTGTTCATCTAACTCTTCTAATGCTTCAAAGAGCGTTTCGAAAAACTCCCCACCACGTGGGTCGCACACTAATGCCACACGCTTAATCGTACCGTCTGATTGTCGTACCAATTCGCTAAACTTAAAAATAAGCACAGGCGGCAAGTTATCCACACAGAAAAAGCCTAAATCTTCCAGGCATTGCACGGCCACTGTTTTCCCGGCACCTGACATACCAGTAATAATTAACATTCGCACGCCTTGAGCCATCTGTGCCACTCCTTTTAAGAATACAAGGCCAATTTGCCTGCTCCTACTACTCCTGCATCATTACCAAGTAAAGCAGGTACAATACGAACCGCTTGTGAAACCCGCTGCAAAGCGTAAGATTGAAATGATTTTCGCACAGGAGCAAACAAAATCTCTCCAGCTCTTGCCATTCCTCCACCTATGACAATCACATCTGGATTCAACAAATTGGCTGCCATAGCGAGACCACGACCCAGTGTCTCCGCAGCCACCAGGATCACTTGCTGTGCAAGTTCATCCCCATGATTGGCTGCTGCAAACACATCCGCCGCTGTAAATTGTTGATATTCTAGTGCCGTCACTTCTCCACGAGCAATGCCTTCGTGAACTAAGCGAACCACACCCGTAGCAGAAGAAACTGTTTCCAGACACCCGTAATGTCCACAATTACAGGGTGCCCCCTGAGGATCTAACACGAGATGCCCAATTTCACCGGCCATATGGCTTGCCCCTTGCAAAACATGCCCGTCAATCACAATACCGCCACCAACACCAGTGCCAAGTGTAATACAAAGGGCACTGCGGAACCCTCTACCAGCTCCTGCAAATGACTCACCAAGAGCAGCGAGATTTGCATCATTCTCCATATATACAGGCATATGTAAAGCCGTTTGCAGTGGTTCAACAACGGCTACATCATGCCATCCAATATTAATCACTTCTATGGCAACGCCGAGATCTGAGTCTATAAAACCTGGAATGCCAATGCCTAGCCCCGTAACAAAAGAAGCATCCACTCCACTTTTTACAATCAAATCCTTAGTCAACTGTATAATTCGTTGTAAGATCCACTCTGAGCCTCGTACAGACTGTGTTGCTACCTCATCTTTTACTAGAAGATGTCCTTGTTCGTCTACGATGGCCCCTTTAATAAAAGTCCCACCTAAATCAATGCCAACTGCAACGCGCAAGCCCGTTTCCCCCTTGATCACTCCCATGTCTTTGAATGACATGTTGGTATCATTATTGTAGCACGCCACACAAAAAAAAGACGCAACGAGAGGCCATTGCCTTCGTCACGCAGATACAATCATCAAAAGGGGGTCAAATGTGCTACAAGAAGATCATAGTCCATAAAGATTGCATCGTGATTACACACACATGAAGTTCTCATGACCACAATGAGATTTTATGATATAATGCCCACTGCGTATCTACGGTTACTTCACAGATGTAGAAATCTTCTTGCTTTGATTGATCACAGACTCTAGTTGCGAAAAGAATTCCGGATACGTTTTAGCTGTACATCCTGGATTCTCAATGCGCGTACCAGGTACTCGTAACCCTGTAATAGCAAACGCCATGGCCATGCGATGATCGTCATACGTATGAATGGTAACACCTTCACGCAACCGTTCACAAGGTTCGATCTCTAATCCATCATCAAATTCCACTACCGTAACACCCAACCGATGAAGTTCTGTTACACACGCACGAATGCGATCCGTTTCTTTCATTCGGATATTTGCGACATTGCGAATACGCACCTTCCCATGAGCAAACGGTGCAATGGCAGCTAGTGTTGGAACCATATCAGACATGTCAAACAAATCCACATCAATGCCAGTTAGACCTTCTTTTGGTCCTGATAACTCTATCCAATCCTGCCCATAGTCTATACGACACCCCATATTAGCTAATACTTGTACAAAATGAGTATCCCCTTGCAACGATTGCTTTGAGAGTCCTACTATCTTCACGGTCCCACCGGAAATTGCTGCAGCAGCAAGAAAATAAGATGCCCCCGAAGCATCTGGTTCAATTGCATAATCCTGTGCTATATAGTTGCCAGGTGACACGTGAAAAACATGCCCCACTTGATTGACCTCTACGCCAAATTGCCGCATCATAGCAAGTGTCATCTCCACGTAAGGTGCAGATACAAGTTCACCTTGAACGACAATGGATACCGCCGTCTTGGCATAAGGTGCCGCCAATAACAGACCAGACACAAATTGACTGCTATCCTTTCCGCTCATCTCTACGGTTCCACCCGTTATCCCATTTGCCTCAATTAAAATAGGTGGGCATCCTGTACCTAATTCATCATCAATGCGCACATGTAGACCACGCAACGCGGTGAGTAGTGCCGCAATTGGACGCTCTCTCATCCGCTGTACTCCATCGATCCGATAGCGACCTTCTCCAAGACTGACAAATGCCGATAAAAAACGTGCACTTGTTCCAGAATTACCTATAAATAAGTCCAATCCATGGGTGTGGTGTAACGGATTGATCCCTGCACCATAAACCACAACCTCTTTAGCTTCTTCATCTGTGTCCACTTGATATCCTAATCGTCGCAAAGACTGAATAAAATAACGGCTATCATCCGAAAAGAGAGCGCCTCGAAGACGAGTCGTTCCATTAGCCAAAGCAGCCATGGGTAACGCTCTGTTTGTAATAGACTTAGATCCAGGAACACGTACACTCGCTACAATGGGTGCTAAACACATAGGAACTTCATAGACTGTCGTTTCAAATCCGCTACTCATCTTAACTCTCCCTTGTACTTTCTTGCAACGTTCATCCTCATGAACGGCCCAGAAAAACGCGGACATCTCCATTGCGGCGAGTCTTTTTTTGACGATCGAAGTATTCAAGGACAGCCACTGTGTACTTCCGACTAGCACCTAACTGATCCCGTACATCAGCCACTGTAAAAGGGCCCTTTTCTTCAAAAAAACGTTGCACGACTCCCTCAGCATCTTGCAATACACTTCTTCCGAGAAAAAGATCCTGACTAACAAAGATAATAACATCCGCCTGCACAAGTGCATGTAAGACCTGACGAACCATTTTTTCTTTGCCCTTATACATCTTTTCTAATTCTTGAACAGTAGGTGGCGAAAAGGGGTGATTCACAAGTTCTTCCACAATTGCTGATTGTAGTTGCTGTTCTTCTGCAGTCAATACGATATGTCGACCACGCTTTTGGACGCGTTCCGCATCTTGTTCAAGTAAACCTTGATCAGTCCACGCGGCAAGGAGTACCTCAACCATTTTCGCAGGTACACCCATTCCTTTTAATAATTGATACGCAACTGACTTTGGCATCCATAAGTCATATGTATTTTTTTCATAATAAAGATCTACCGCAACCATAAACTCTCGTGACCATCTAGCAATGAGCAACGTTGGAAAGTAAAGATCACCACTATAGTGCACCACATCTCCTGCTAGCACAAGTTCATCTCGTACAGCCACGATCTCTTCTATGGTTGCTGATACGGCACTTGCTAAATTAGCTAATAACACGCCAGGCGTTTCGCTCATTGCATCTAGTACCCGTTCGTTAATACTTCCTCCTTCACGCCGTGACAACTGTTCAAACACAGCATCACTATGACGTCTATGCAAGCGGGATGGATGTGCGTCGACCACACTCCCGCCTCCTAGAGTATACATAGGAGAGAAGCTACGAATGATAAAGTGATCTCGCGTTTCCACTACAACAGGTTGTTCGAGCATGAGTTGTGCCAACCCTTCCTCTCCCGCCTGTATCTCTTGTTCACGTAGTAATAAGATACGGCCAATCACTTCTGAAGTTCCATGATAAAAGCGTATACGCATACGGTGTTTTATGGAGAATGGACTATTACGCAAAACTTGGACTCTCACATCAATTAATCGACTAGTAGAAAGTGTATGCAAAGTAGCAAGCATCATCCCGCGTTTTAATTCATTTCGGACACTAGTAAACGCAACTGCTGCGCGCTGCCCAGCCATGGCCTGCTGTACTTGTTCTCCGTGAACTTGAATGGAGCGAACGCGCACTTGTTCATTCGCAGGCATCAGTTCCAACGTATCCCCGACGTGAATCTGTCCGCGCCAGATAGTACCAGTCACAACCTGACCAAACCCTGATACAGTAAAAACGCGATCGATCGGCATGCGCAGGTTACCAGTAATTGATTTTGTCTCTACATGAGTGATCGCATCTGCAATCATCGTGCGCAATGTATCTATGCCATACAAAGTTAGAGATGACACGTCAACCATCGGCGAATGTTCAAAGAACGTCCCCACAAGTTGCGAGCGAATCTCTTCGTGCATGAGTTCTAACCATTCATCATCGACCAGGTCTACCTTTGTAATCACAACAATCCCTACATGCAACTCTAACATTTGCAGTATATCAACGTGCTCACGAGTCTGTGGCATCATCCCCTCACGTGCATCCACCACGAGCAAGATGAGATCCATACCTCCAGCACCTGCTAACATATTGCGTATAAAACGTTCGTGTCCGGGGACATCGACCATCCCAACAAGCTGTCCATTTGGCAATAAGAGCGGGGCAAATCCAAGTTCAATGGAAATGCCCCGCTCTTTTTCCTCACGCGTACGATCTGTATCCATCCCAGTAAGTGCTTTAACTAACGCAGTTTTACCATGATCAATGTGTCCAGCCGTACCCACAATAACGAAATCCACACGCATACACCGATCCTCTACTTAACTTATCGCTTCATCCACCAATTATAAGGTTACAGTAATCGCTTGTGCAGCTTTAGCCAATGCTTTAACAGAAACCTCATAGCGACTCGCCACGATAGCCTGTGGTTCTGTTCTCCCCGCAGTGCGCCTAACTACGTATTCTAAAGCAGCTGACCAAACGCTTCGCTTCACAATCTTAGGAAGATCACTATACACATTCATCAAATAGCGAACCCATATGTCGTATGCGACATCGATCAGATCCGAGTCTCTCACAGTAAACGCCGATTGCACATCGCGAAAAACAGCTTCTAATGTTGGATTCCAGGATAACATGTGCTCCGCTTTTGTCGGCAGTTGAATAGTGGTCATCTGCCCACCCATGTATACATCAATAGATCCTATCACATGCATCATTTGCAAAACAAAAAGTCCATTCCAAATCATATCTTCGCCCTGCGTAGGATCTTTGACAAAATCACGCAAAATATGAATCGTCTCTGTATCATGCAGCACAGCTAATGCCTGTAGCGCTTCGCGCTTAGTAGCGCGCGGTCCGCGGAACAAAGCAAAATATAAAGATGAACGCACAGAGGGATCCTTTGCCCACGCCCCCACCTTAGCAAATGCACCAGAATGCACTTGAGCGTTCATGTTTGAACGCAAATGAAATGGCAATTGATAACTATAACTAAGGAGGACGCGATCCCCTTTTTCAATACCGCGATCCATTTCCTGCAAGTAATAATCAGCGATACCGCTATCCGGATCTAGCGCCTGAACTTCTAATAGCCACTGCTTCGCTTGTTTTAATCGATGCTGATTAGCACTAGCTGCTGCCAATGCAAAATACAGCGTGGGATCATGGCGGTCTCCAAACTGCACAAGTTGAAGAAAGATGCGATAGGCAGCTTGGTGTTCACCAAGAATCCCAAGTGTGGTAGCTAATTTATAGCCTTGATCAAACTGCAATGGCATTAATTTTGTCAAAAGCGAGATGAGTTGACGATATTCTTCATGCTCGCCACGCTGCCTAATAAACACCGCAAGATTACACAAAGCATGCACGTTCATCGGTTCTAATTCAAGCACTTCACGAGTGAGTTCAATCGCAGCATCAACATGTCCCAAATAATATTTTGCTAATGCTAAATTATTGCGCGCTGCAACTGCCTCAGGCTGTAGCTCAATCTCTTTTGCGAGTAAACCAATTGCTTCATGAAACTTACCTTCTTCTAATAATGTCCGCGCAAGATCGTGCTCCTTCGTTGACTCATGCTGCTTGCGCCTACTTTCACGCAAAATGTCTCCACCACCAAATTCGTGGATGAGCACATCAAGCATCTCATCTGCATCAGGAGCAAATTCTCCGGTTGGATCTACTTCTAAATATTTGACGACATGTTCTTCAGCTAGCTCATATTCTCCAAGGTTTGCATAGTTATTGGCCATATAAAAATAGCATTCAGCCATCTCAGGTGCGAGATCAGTCAGCACACTATGCAAAATTTCATTCGACTTCTCAAAATCTCCAAGTTCCGACAATACACCAGCCAAATTGCAGTGATTGACCGCATTACTTGGCTCACACTGAACAGCGCGCTCAAACGACTTTAGTGCGCGGGATAAATCATGTCGATTTAAATATCGAACTCCCCGCTCGAAAAAAAAGGCAGCGTCTGGTTCAAACGGAACAATTTTTGATTTTTTTCCCCGTTCTTCCATGAGGTAGCCTCCTTACCTTTCCTTCTGGGAGTAAAGTTACATGTTGATTAATCAAAGTATATCACAGTGACGTTTTCAATGTCATGCCGTCTATTTCATCATATTGTGCCTAAAATTGCTGTTATCCACCATTTTGATTATAATGAAGAGATATATGATGAAAAAGTGACGTTGCATATACATACATGGTGCAATAAGCAACAGACCAAAGCCTCTACAAGGCAAATGTAGACATGATTTTTGCAGCAGCACAATGAAGGGACGGAATATCCTGTGTACGGCATAAACGAATGGATAACAAAGGAATTAGCTAAACACGCAACGATCGACCTAGGCTCCTTAGTGGATTGGCTAGAAACTCCCCCTGATCCATCACTTGGAGATCTTGCATTGCCATGTTTTCGCTTAGCGAAAGAGCAAAAGAAAAGTCCACAGATCATCGCTACAGAACTGGCTCAACTGTTTGAACAAGCACCTATTATTGAACGTGCACAAGCAATTGGACCCTACGTCAATCTACACCTTGATCGCACAAAGGCAATGGCCATGTGGCTTGATGCACTTGCTGCAGATCGTTCCTTTTTTACTAGTACAGAGGGTGCTGGTCAGGTCGTAGCGATCGACTTATCTTCCCCAAACATTGCCAAGCCTTTTTCTATGGGTCATTTGCGCTCCACAATTATTGGAACTGCATTGGCTAATTTAGCTGAGTCCTCCGAGTATACAGTCTTTCGCATCAATCACCTAGGCGATTGGGGTACACAGTTTGGCAAAATGATTGTAGCTTATCATCGTTATGGTGATCTAGATGCGATCAAACAACATCCAATTTCCGAACTGAACCAATTGTACGTTCGTTTTCATGAAGAAGCAAAAGATCATCCAGAGTTAGAAGATGAGGCGCGAGCTGCATTTAAACAGCTAGAAGATGGAGATCCTAAAGCCCATGAGCTTTGGCAATGGATCGTAGATGTAAGCCTTGAAGAATTTAATAAAACATATAGTTTGTTAGGAACTCATTTCACACATATCCTGGGTGAAAGTTTCTACAATGACAAGATGGATGCTGTAGTGACAGAACTGGAAGAGCGCCATTTGCTCGTCGTAAGCGATGGAGCAGAAGTAGTATCTCTCGACACCTTCAATTTACCTCCATGCCTCATTCGTAAGTCTGATGGTGCGACGCTTTATGCCACTAGAGATTTAGCTGCAGCATTATATCGGCATAAGAACTTAGGCGCAAGTCGTCTGCTATACGTAGTTGGTGGAGAGCAGCGTCTACACTTTAAACAACTCTTCCACGTACTCGAACTCATGGGCTATGCGTTTGCACAAAACTGCGAGCATGTAGCGTTTGGTTTAATGAAGATAGACGGCAAAAAAATGTCAACGCGTAAAGGCCAAGTCGTGCGGCTACAGGATGTATTAGATGAAGCCATTGCAAGAGCAGAAGCGATTATTTCCGAAAAAAATCCTACTCTCCAAAATGCAGCAGAAGTTGCAAAAGCCATAGGCGTTGGTGCCGTTATCTTCAATGATCTAAAAACACACAGATTGCACGATATCGAGTTTTCTTTAGATCAAGCTGTCGCTTTTGATGGAGAAACTGGTCCATATGTACAATACACACATGCACGCGCATGTTCTGTGTTGCGTAAGGCCGGATTACTGCCGGAGACCGACTCACCAGCTGTCTCGGTGGCAATCCATTCAGTCCTTGCTATTGAAGAACATTCGAAGAAAGATGAAAGTATAGAGCAATACGCAAATGATGCAACCTGGCAACTCGCTAAGCAGATCAGTCAATTCCCTGAAATGCGCCAGCGTGCACTTGCAGAATCTGATCCTTCGTTAATAGCCAAACAAATACTCGATATATCTCAAGCGTTTAACCGATTTTATCACGACTGCCCTATTCTTACAGCTTCATCTGATGTGAAAAGCTGGCGTTTAGCACTGACAGATGCTACACGCCTAACCATCCGTCACGCATTAGATCTTCTCGGTATTTTGCATCCTGAACAGATCTGATCTATCGAACGAAAAAAGTGTGACCGCTTATAAAAAGCGGTCACACTTTTTCCGTTCACTATACTTTCACAACTTTTAAAATTTCGATGCTTTCCTACATCATGAGTTATGCGGCACAACCCACATGTATTGCAATGGATCCACTAGGTTAGGATTAATATAGAAGCCCTTCACCCACGGCTGGACAGCTGCATCGTAAACTGGATAAACGAGCGGAATCCACGGCGCCTGCGACATAATGATATTTTGTGCTTGCTTATACACATTATCGCGAGCTGTTCCTGCTGGCATAAGCGCTCCTTGATTCAATAACGCGTCAACTTGTTGATTACTATAATCGGTCGAGTCGTTTACTGGAATCTGATTCGTATTAAAGAGCGTATTTAAAAAGTCGGACGGATCCGGAAAATCTTCAATCCAAGCTAACGTAAACATGTTTTGTTTCCCTGTTTCGTTATTCGTTAAAAAAGTATTCCAAGATGTTTGATTAACCTGTGCATGTACGCCAATTTGTGAAAACATCTGTTGAATCGCTTCAGCCGTCTTAAGATCGGACGGATTGCTATTATCCGTATAAATAGTAGTGTTAAAACCATTGGGATAGCCCGCTTTTGCTAGCAATTGCTTCGCAAGTGTTGGATTATACGTATACTGATCTTGTGCGGGTAACGTCGGCTCATACCCAGATGGCATACTCGGTGGAATGATCTGATTGGCCGGAAGCGCAAGCCCATCCAAAATACGCACAAGCACTTGTTTATTCACTGCGTCTTCTAATGCCCGTCGGACAGCGACATGCTTCGTAGGACCAGATACACAATTCAATCCCAAATAATTAATAGATACCTCAGTCTTTTTTACAATATCCCCACTATAGGTAGGATTATTGGATAACGGGAGGTAGTCTTCTGATGGAATGCCTCCTTGGTTCCAAGAGATCAGCCCCGTTTGTCCTTGTTCAAAATGAAACAAAACGGCACTTGGAGAATTGTTAATATTAAATACAATTTTATTTAAATAAGGAATCCCTTTAACAAAGTAGTTAGGATTTTTCGTTAGAACATAATCCTTGCCGGGAGTATAAGAGGCAAGTTCAAAAGGCCCTGTTCCCATCGGATGCAAATCAATATACGATTCTGGATGTGCAGCTATATAGGATGGATCGACAGCCGAGAAAAAGGGCATCGCCATAACATACAAAAACGTTGCACTAGGATGCTGCAGTGTAATCTGCAACGTATTACTATTTAAAGCCTGTAAACCAGAAACCGAGTTTGCTTTACCCGCAACATACGCAGCTGATCCTTTGATAATGGGATCAATAAAACCTTGTCCGCCTGACTGCATGTTGTTGTTAAGTACACGTTCAAATTCGGTAATGAAACTTTGCGCTGTAACAGGATCACCATTCCAAAACTTTGCTTGCTTAATATTAAATGTATAGACTTTTCCACCGTCAGAAATAGTGTATGTTGCCAGATCAGGGACAATATTATTTGTCGCTCCTTGATAGGTAACAAGTTGATTAAAAAATTGTAATACAGCTTCATAAGAAGTTGTATCATACGCTTTTGCCGGATCAAGGTGCGGAAACTGACTGGATAAATCCATCTGCAAAGTGCCACCATACACTGGCTGTGTGCTATTTGTTGCTGTATCGCTACCCGACTGCGATGGAGTCGCAGTCTGCGTTCCACACCCAGCTAATGCTGTTCCAATCATAGCAACGGAAGCCACTACACCAAGTAAACGTAATTTATTGCGCTTCATTCTTTGTCCTCCTTTTATTTTACATACAGAATTCCGATATGTGAGAACAAAGATATGATCTCTTTGTTAACCTGTAATCTTAAGGAAATAATGTAATGTTATCGTAATGTAAATCTATTATTATAATATATTTTTTCGTATACATAGTCAAGTCAGAAAATAAAATAAAAAAAGTAAGGTGTATGGTTCACTTATCATGAACCATACACCTTACCCACCAAAAAACGTAATCTATACTATTAATACGTAATTCGCGGATCTACAATACCATACAAGACATCAACTAATAAGTTAAACAAGACAACAAACAGCGCGGCGAATAGGACTGTCCCCATAATAACAGGAACATCGAGGTTATTGATGGCTTGTACGGTCAGCTGTCCAATCCCTGAATATCCAAATACATCTTCAATAACCACCACACCGCCAAACAAACTGGCAATATCAATGCCACCGTACGTCATCACAGGAATAATTGCATTACGCAATGCATGACCAAAAATCACGCGATTTGGACTCGCACCTTTAGCTCTTGCAGTACGTATATAGTCAGAACTCATGACATCAATCATAGAAGATTTTAGCAAACGAGCATAATAAGCAGCACCTGTTATAGCGTAAGTAAGCGCTGGTAATATAACAAAGTTAAATCCACCAGTTCCACCTACAGGTAACCATCCAAGTTTAAATCCAACCCAATACATCAATTCAAGTCCAACAAAAAAGACTGGCAATGAGATCCCAACAAGTGCAAGTATACTAACGACATGATCAACGGCTTTTCGGTCATATAAAGCGGAAATAATACCTATCGGAATACCAATGAGTAATTCTGCAATCCAAGCTGTGACCGCAAGTTGAGCTGTTGCCCCTGCCCGTTGACTAATCAACGTTGTCACTGGTTGGTCAAGCACATAAGAAGTACCTAAATTACCCTGCAATAGATTCCCCATATAATGAACATATCTTACGGGTAATGGTTCATTGAGTCCTAATTGTTTCTCCACTTGAAGTACAAGTGCTTCCGATGCGTGAGGCCCGACAATCGCACGAGCGGGATTCGCAGGCACAAGATATGCAAGCGAGAAAGTAATGATCGAAATCCCAATCAAAACGACGATTGAGCCACCGATGCGACGAATAATATAAGCAATCACATAGGCACCTCCTACTCAAGATTCGTTTGGCTTGAGCTCTCACTCAAGCCAAACGGTTCACAGTTTAACATCTACTTACCTTAGTGCTTTGCAATCCAGATATATTGCAAGGGATCCATTAAGTTTGGATTCACATAGAATCCTTTCACCCAAGGTTGTACTGCTGCGGCATACACAGGGTTAACCAGTGGAATCCATGGAGCTTGTGACATGATGATGTTTTGTGCCTGCTTGTACACATTGTCTCGTGCCGTACCTGCTGGCATGATCGATCCCTGATTGAGCAATGCATCGACTTGCTTATTGCTGTAGTTTGTCGAATCATTGACAGGAATTTGATTGGTATTGAACAGCGTGTTTAAAAAGTCTGATGGATCTGGGAAATCTTCGAGCCATGCCAAGGTGAACATGTTCTGCTTACCTGTCTCATTACTAGCCAAGAAGGTATTCCACGAAGATTGATTGATCGTTGCATTGACGCCCACTTGTGAAAACATCTGCTGCACAGCTTCAGCCATTTTCAGATCGGTTGGGCTACTATTATCTGTATAGATCGTGGTATTGAATCCTTTTGGATACCCTGCCTTAGCAAGCAACTTCTTTGCAAGTGCTGGGTTATACGAATAACTCGCATTTGCAGGTAAATTTTGCTCATAACCAGAAGGCATGCTAGGTGGAATGATCTGATTGGCTGGGACAGCCAACCCGTCTAATATACGAACAATGACTTGTTTGTTGACTGCGTACTCAAGAGCGCGACGCACAGCCACGTTTTGTGTAGGACCAACAGCACAGTTTAGACCAAAGTAATCTGTTGCCACTTCCGTTTGCTTCACAATATCGCTTGCATACGTCGGATTATTGATAAGTGGCAAGTAATCTTCCGTTGGAATACCACCCTGATTCCAAGAAATCATACCCGTTTGACCTTGCTCAAAATGGAAAAGTACAGCACTTGGTGAGTTATTAATATTAAATACAATTTTATTCAGGTAAGGAATGCCTTTAACAAAGTAATTTGGGTTCTTTGTTAAAACATAATCTTTACCTGGGGTATATGAAGCTAATTCAAAGGGTCCGGTTCCCATCGGATGAGTATCAATATAGGACTCAGAATGAGCCGCAATGTACGTTGGATCAACGGCTGAGAAAAATGGCATGGCTAGCACGTACAAAAATGTAGCACTTGGATGCATCAGTGTAATTTGCAATGTACTGCTGTTAATTGCCTTCAAACCTGAGACATTTGTAGCTTTACCAGCCACATATGCTGCTGATCCCTGAATGAGCGGATCAACAAATCCTTGTCCACCAGACTGCATACTATTACTTAACACACGTTGAAACTCTGTAATGAAACTTTGCGCCGTAACTGGGTCACCATTCCAAAATTTAGCGTTCTTAATGGAAAAAGTATATACTTTCCCACCATCTGATACGGTATAAGAGGCTAAATCAGGAACAATCGTATTCGTTGCCCCTTGATATGTCACAAGCGTATTATAAAACTGTTCAACAGCCTCTTCGGAGGTTGTATCATACGCTTTGGCCGGATCAAGGTGCGGGAATTGACTTAACAGATCGAGTGTTAACGTCCCCCCATACACTGGCTGCGTACTACCGCCACTTGCTGTTGTGTTACCTTGTTGCGAAGTCGTTGCGGACTGTGTGCCGCATCCTGCAAGCGCAGTACCGAGCATTGCCATCGAAGCAATGACTCCCACCATGCGCATTTTACTGACATTCATCTGTGTACCCCCTTAATGACTAAACCAGATTACCTTTACTCTTCCCAGAGCAATGTAATCTAAATACAAACTCTCCAACACCTTGTCCACTTCTGTTTCTCTATTTAGCGAACTCGGCGTGGATTGAATAGCTCTCGTAAACCATCCCCTAGCAGATTAAAGCCTAGCACTGAAAATAGCAAGGCAAGCCCAGGATAATAGAGTAGCCATGGTGCATATTCAAATACTTGTTGACCCTCAGCTAACATACTTCCCCAACTAGGAGTAGGGGGCTGTACACCAATGCCAAGAAAACTCAAAGTCGATTCTAGCAACATATTATTCCCAATTGCAAGCGTCGTAAGGACAATCACAGGCGCCATAATGTTAGGCAATATAATTCTAAACAAGATACGAAATTGCCGACTACCCAGCGCACGAGCTGCCTGAACATACTCAAACTCCTTGACTGCCAACACCTGTGCGCGCACAATCCGCGCAGTACTTGCCCAACCGAGCACACCTATCGCAATAAAGATATTACTCACAGAAGGCGTTAAAACTGCGACAAGTGCTACGACAAAAAGGATAAAAGGGAAGGCTAACATAATGTCTGTTATGCGCATAATCACGCTATCGATCCATTTACCGTAATAGCCAGATATAATACCGAGTGACGTACCGATAAATAAGCTAATCAAGCTAGCAAATACACCGACTTCAAGCGAAATGCGCGCACCAAATAATAACCGACTATAAACATCTCGCCCAAGATCATCAGTACCCATGATAAACGTATGATTAGGGGCAAGGGGTGCACCATCTGCAGCCAGGCCATTGGCAAATTGAAAATCTGGATTAAACGGGGCCAATTTCCCTGCAAAGAGTGCGACGAAAATTAATATAAGCACCATCAAGCCACCTACAAACACAAGCGGATACGCTTTTAGTACACGCACAAATTTACTCTGCGCCTTCCGTTGCGGATGAGCTAGTGTCTGAGTAAGTTTTGTTGATGGGGGTGTTATTGCTTGTGACATATCGCACCTCCGTTCGATTAATTATATAAATGACAGGCAACGAATCGGTTGGGTTCGACCTCTTTCCACTCTGGGGCAGTTGTTTTACAAATCGCCATGCAATCTTTGCACCGCGGGTGAAAGTAACAACCACTTGGTGGATTCGAAGGACTTGGTAAATCTCCTTGTAAGATAATGCGTTCGCGTTTAATCTCTGGGTCAGGAATTGGAACAGCAGAAAGTAATGCCTGCGTATAGGGATGTAGCGGCTTTTCATACAGTTCTTCAGCTGGTCCTAGCTCAACTAACTTACCAAGATACATCACGCCAATTCGATCGCTGATATGTTTAACAACACTTAGATCATGAGCGATAAAAACATATGCTATGCCATATTCGTTTTGCAAATCATTCATGAGGTTCAATACCTGTGATTGAACAGATACATCGAGTGCAGATACAGGTTCATCTGCAATAATGAGTTTGGGACTGACCGCAAGCGCCCGCGCAATACCGATGCGCTGCCTCTGTCCACCAGAAAATTCATGCGGGTAACGATTCATGCGACTACCCGAAAGACCAACTGTCTCTAACAAATCGATGACTTTCTTTTTACGCTCTGCAGCTCCTCCGTGAAGTCCGTGAATAATCATGGGTTCTTCAAGAATTTGTCGCACCGTATATCTAGGATTAAGTGATGCGTAGGGATCCTGAAATACGATCTGCATTTCTTTGCGCATCTTGCGCATCTCTGTTTGACCTAATTTACGAATATCTTTTCCATCAAAAATAACTTCGCCACCAGTGGGTTCAATCAAGCGTAAAATACTTCTACCTGTCGTAGACTTCCCACATCCACTTTCACCTACAAGTCCAAATGTTTCCCCTGCTTTTACATCAAAACTGACTCCGTCAACAGCTCGTACATTTCCCTTTGTGAGGCGCATAACACCCTTTTTTATGGGAAAGTATTTCTCCAATCCACGAACTTGCAACAATGCATCACTCATACGACTCTCCCCTTTTCTTCCACGAGCCAACAACGTGCATCGTGATTATTGGAGACAGATAACAAAGAAGGTTCCTCTGTGACACAGCGCTGCGTGGCGTGCGGACAGCGTGATGCAAATCGACAACCAGCGGGCATGAGCTCTAGACTTGGAACATTTCCTGGAATAGACGACAAGCGTTCTTGTCTACCTTCAAGGCGTGGAATAGAACTCAATAAACCGATTGTATAAGGGTGTGAAGGATTGCGGAAAATATCCTTAACATTCCCCTGTTCAACAACTTTTCCTGCATACATGACAACTACGCGATCGCACATCTCCGCGACGACACCAAGATCATGCGTAATCAGCAAAATCCCCATATCTAGTTCTGATTTCAGCTTGCGCATCAAATCTAAGATCTGAGCCTGTATCGTTACATCAAGTGCAGTAGTGGGCTCGTCCGCAATTAACAGTTGCGGATTACAAGCCATCGCAATCGCAATCATAACCCGTTGACGCATACCACCTGACAATCGATGTGGATATTCTTCAACAATCTCTTCTGCTCTTGGGATTCCCACTAAATTGAGCAGTTCAACCGCCTTTTCACGGGCTTTAGCTTTGCTGTAGTTTTTGTGAATGCGAAGCGATTCACCAATCTGTCTTCCAATCTTGTGAACGGGATTTAACGAGGTCATAGGCTCTTGAAAGATCATCGCAATGTCATTCCCGCGAACCTTGCGCATGTCACCATCTTTCAAACCGACCAGTTCCTTGTCACTAAATCTGATCGACCCCGCCTCAATCTTTCCGTTTGCCGTCAGTAATTGCATAATGGACAGCGACGTAACACTTTTACCGCACCCAGACTCACCTACAATACCTAGTGTCTCACCTTTATTAACGGTAAAACTCACATCTTCAATTGCAGGCAAAAATCCATTGGCCGTTTTGAAGCTCGTCGTAATCCCCGAGACTTCTAGTAATGTCGACATGTGATCACCTCGATTTCGTCATTCAGACTAACAAATTCAATAGCAAGTTGCAATAATTCGAGACTCAAAATAAATTCTTTTCATAAACTGAGCGTATAAGAATTCTTTCATCCATTCTGTAATTCACATGTTATCACATTTAAGTGATTCATTCTCTATCAATATTAGCCACATTAAGAAATTACACACAAAAGCCAGACCAGTTAACGATCGGTCTGGCTTCTACGAAAAAACAGGTACATATAACTCACTACCGTTCCTCAAAATATCTTCGTTGTAACTCATGTAAAATAGCGTCCAAAGAAATCTCTTGCTCACGCAACATCACAAGAAGATGATAAATCAAATCAGCAACTTCATATTGTACTTCGGAAGCATCGCGATTTTTTGCACCGATAATGACTTCCGCAGTTTCTTCTCCCACTTTTTTAAGTATTTTATCAATGCCCTTTGTAAATAAGTACGTCGTATATGATCCTTCTGGCATAGTTTTTGCTCGCTGAGCGACACGTTGCTCTAAAAGTTGCAAAATATCAGTAGGTCGTTGTCCGCGATCCCCCGTCGTCAACCATGGTGTTTGTTCTCGTTCCAAGTCTTCCTTTCCAATAAAACAGGAAACTTCCCCCGTATGGCAAGCCGGACCTGCAGGCACCACTTGAAAAAGCAGTGTATCTTCATCGCAATCGTAAAAAGCGGAGCGAATGGATTGAGTATTCCCGGATTTTGCACCTTTATGCCAAAGCTTCTTTCGGGATCGACTATAAAAGCAAGTCTCACCTGTCGATAAAGAGATTTTCAACGATTCACGATTCATATATGCAAGCATCAAAACCTGTCCAGTCTGCACATCTTGAATAATCGCCGGAATTAAGCCATGTTCATCAAAACGTAAGATTGAATCATCTATCTGTGCATCAAGAACCAACTGACTCACGCACAACAACTCCTCTTTTTCGTAATTCCCGTTTTACTTCGCCAATTGATGTTTCCTTAAAATGAAAAACACTTGCAGCTAAAGCTGCATCCGCTTCACCTTGCGTCAATACATCGTAAAAGTGTTCTGATGTACCCGCCCCACCAGAAGCAATAACTGGGATGGAGACAGTCGATGCCACTTGTTTTGTCACCCTTACATCATATCCATTACGCTTCCCATCCTGATCAAAACTCGTTAGGAGGATTTCCCCTGCACCATATCGTTCAACTTCCTTCGCCCACGAGAGAACCGTCTTTCCCGTATGAATGCGTCCCCCACCAATCACCACTTCATAGTCCTGTAACTCTACTGACCACTTGGCATCAATCGCCACGACCGCACACTGCGACCCAAAACGACGTGCGACTTCTAAAATCAGTGAAGGATCTCTTACAGCTGCAGAATTGAGTGAAACCTTATCGGCTCCTGCGAGAAGTACTTCTCGCACTTCATCCACATGTTTGATCCCACCACCTACAGTCAGAGGAATAAACACCTGTGATGCCGTTTGACGGATGATATCCAATAAGATTCCCCGTTGTTCATGTGTAGCCGTAATATCCAAAAGCACCAGCTCATCTGCACCTTGCGCGTCATACTGTGCTGCAAGTGCAACTGGATCCCCAGCATCTCTTTTATTTGCAAAAAATGATTCGTGTTTTACAACGCGACCCCGATCCACATCAAAACATGGAATAATACGCTTTGCTAACACAAGTTACACCTCTTTCATACGCGCATGAGCGAGTACATCTACTAGTGACAACCTGCCTTCATAGAGTGCTTTACCAAGTACAACACCAAAAAGACCCTCAGATTGTTTTTCTACAATCGCATCAATATCTCCCAGATCCTTTACCCCACCTGATACAATGACTTTGAGACCAGTCTGCTGCGCTAATGTAAGCGCACCTAGCTGATTGATTCCAGACATCATACCATCCCTTGAAATATCAGTATAAATGCACTCTTGTAAACCAAATCCTTTTAACACGCGTCCAAACTCTTCTGATCGTATCTGTTCTCGATAAGTCCACCCAGAACTGGCTACATAGCCTTCTTTACTATCAATCCCTACAATGACACGATCGCCATATAAATGAATCATTTCTTGTGCAAAATCTAGATTGCGGACAGCTGCCGTTCCCAATACACAACGCCAAACTCCCGCATCATACCATCGTTCAAGATCTTCTTTCGAGCGAATTCCACCACCTATTTCTACCTTTAAATAGGTGGTCGACATGATGCGCGAAACAAGTGAGTACGTCGCGCGATCAAAAACTCCAGAGCGCGCAGCACCCAGATCAACGATATGAAGATGAGTCGCTCCCGCCGCCTCATATGATTTGGCAGCGTCAAGCGGATCACCATACTCTTCTTTACGTTCATAATCACCTTGCAGTAACCGCACGGCTGCACCCTCAAATAAGTCGATGGCCGGTAATACAATCATGCTCTTCCCCCCTTTCACCCCGATCGATAAACGCAATAAAGTTACTCAATAGTTGTAGACCGACAGTCGAGCTTTTTTCAGGATGAAATTGCATACCAATCACTTGATCCTGTACGACAATAGCAGGAATCTCTTGATAGTAATCTACACTAGCTACGACTACCTGTTGATGATCCGGAATTGCATAATAACTGTGTACAAAATATACAGAATCACCCATTTTTATATCCTTTACGAGCGGATGTTCACGACTCTTTTCTAACTGATTCCATCCTACGTGTGGGATTTTATGCGTACCTTGCATCCGTTTGATACTACCAGAGATGAGCCCAAGTCCTGCGTGCTCCCCATGCTCTTCGCTCGTATCAAATAACATTTGCATGCCAAGGCAAATCCCAAGTAACGGTTTCCCCTCTGCAGCATATTGTTTTATCGGGGTAATCAACTCGCGAACACGCAACTGATTCATTGCATCACCAAAAGCTCCAACACCGGGGAGAACCACTCCATCTGCCCGTAATAGAACAGAAGCGTCATCCGTGGCAATAACATCTACCCCTAAATGAGTAAAGGCCTGACCCACACTCCTTAAGTTCCCCACCCCATAATCAACAATGGCAATCATATCGACAACCCCTTACTACACCGTTCGCAAACGCGAAACCATATGATCTACTTCCGTAGAACGCAGTTGATAACTCCTCCGATTGGCCACGAGACGAGCAGACACTTCGGCTACTTGCGCCAATACTACCAGACCATTGTCACGCAATGTTCGTCCTGTCTCTACTAGATCAACAATACAGTCAGCTAATCCAATTAACGGTGCGAGTTCCACGCTACCTTGCAGTGAAATGACTTCAATTTGCTTTCCCAACTTACGAAAATATTCTGTCGCGTAGCGTGGATACTTTGTTGCTACTCTAGATACATTGGAAAGGTCTGTATGTTCTGGACCTGCCACAACCAATCGGCACATCCCAAACCCTAGATCTAATAACTCATACACATCGGCAGACTTCTCGTATAACACATCTTTCCCCACAATGCCCAAGTCAGCCGCTCCATGCTCTACATACGTCGGTACATCGACAGGTTTTGCTAGTAAATATCGAATGTTTTGCTCCTCGTCAGCCACCACTAAGCGCCGTGTATCTTCAACATCTGCTGGTAGTTCTAATCCACCTAAACGCAACTTTAATGCTGTGTCTACCAAAATGCGCCCTTTAGCTAAGGCAATCGTGATCACCGTGTCTACCTCCTATCACTAGACCCTACACCACAAGACAGGTAATACTCCCACATCTGTTTAAGCAGTCTATCTTTTGTTTTCAATTGTCCCGCTTCATCAAATTCGCCGAAACATCTCGCATTTGCTCTTCCACATGTTACATCGATGTCATCGTTACACTCTGCACGCGATGTAGCCACTGCATATCCGCGCAAACGCAGATAATCTGCAAACGCAAAAGTCTGTTTACGATGTTCAGTCAAATAACACAAGTGAATTTGCATGGCTTCTTCCACTACATGAGAGGTCACCTTGAGTAAACGTTCAATATGTGTAACACATCCAGTTGCAGGTGCCTTTCGTCCAAATTGCTCTAATAACCCATCATAGCGACCACCAAAACAAATGGGTGCTCCTAATGCTTCTGCATATCCTTCAATGACAATGCCTGTATAGTATTCGTGATTGAGATATAACCCTAGATCCACTTGAGTGACATCTGCAACCCCATGTGCTTCTAGCACAGCAAATAATTCTTCCCACTCATCACACGCCTGTTTTGCTCGCTCATCAAGTGCTAGCTCTCTAGCAATGGCAATGGCTTCAATGCCACCCCGAATACGGGGAAACTCTTTTAAGCGAGACAACCACTCACTATTCAATCCTACTTCTCCGTCTAAAATCTGCTCATAATGCACCAAGTCACGTGCTACCAAAGCTTTTCGCAACGCCACTTGCAACCCCTCACTAAGTGGCGCAAGCATCGCTCGAAGGTATCCCATATGCCCGATAGCAAACCGAAAGTGTTCAATGCCAAGACTCCGCAATGCAGTCGCCATAAGTGCGATGACCTCTGCATCTGCATCCGGACTCGCATCCCCAATCAATTCCACTCCAGCCTGCGTCATCTCTACCGGTTCGTGTAATCGTCCATCATCTGCCTGATACGTTTTGGCTGTATAGGCAATTCGGATAGGGTAGTTCATGTCAGAAAGGTCTGTAGCAACAACGCGTGCAACGGGAGTAGTCATTTCAGGACGTAAAGCCATCGTTCTTCCACTGCGATCAAACATACGGTACAGTTGTTCTTCATGACCGTGTAACCCTCGCGCTATCGTCTCTACATACTCGATCATCGGCGTTTCGAGCATCTCATATCCGAAGCTTTGAAATACAGCAATCATCTCTTGTTCAATCCATCGTTTTTTATGCAGTGATTCTCCATATAGATCAATAGTTCCAGTTGGACGTTCGAGATACGTCGGATTCATCGCACAATCTCCGTTTCGTTGCTTTAGTTCGCTAATGAGCTAAAGCATTTCATGTCAGTATCCTATCACCCTAGTGATGCCGTGTCAATCATCATGTTCTACCATACTCGACATCAACTTCTCCGATAATTCCCTTGCAGCATGATAACCCATACGCTTTAATCTCTGGTTCATGGCAGCAACTTCAATAATAATAGCCAAGTTTCTCCCCGGTCGAACAGGTACTGTTAAGCACGTTAATTCAAAATCGAGTATTTTTCGCTTTTCTTCATCCAACCCAAGGCGATCATAAGAACGATCATCTTGCCATGCCTCAAGTTCAATCATCATTTCAATTCGCTTATGTGTGCGAATAGCACCTGCTCCAAATAGCGTCATGGCATTGAGTACACCTAATCCTCGGATTTCTAATAAATGTTGTAATAATGGTGGTGCTGTTCCCACTAATGTATCTTCAGAAATTTTCCGAATCTCGACTGCATCATCCGCAACCATTCGATGTCCACGCTTTAAAAGTTCTAATGCAGTTTCACTTTTACCAATTCCACTTGCTCCAACCATTAATATCCCTATCCCATAAACATCAACCAATACCCCATGCACAAGTGTTTCTGGTGCGAGTCGCAAATCCAAAAAAGTGGTTAATTGTGCAATAAACCTTGGTGTAGATAGTACCGTATGTAAAAGTGGGACATTGGCCTTAGCTGCAACTGCCATTAGATTTTGCGTCACAGGAAGATCGCGCGTTACTACTACACAGGGGAGATTTTCATATGAAAACACGCGCAACAAGCGATCGTGTGCTTCCTCATCTGAAAGTGATGCGAGATAAGCCATTTCCGATTGTCCTATGACTTGAACGCGTTCCGATGGAAAATACTTTAAAAATCCAGTTAAAGCAAGTCCAGGACGATTAATCTCCATCGTCCCCACCCTTCGTTCTAAACCACCCCCATCCGTAATGACAGTTAACGCTAATTCGTCACACAATTCAGCTACAGTAACATACTTTTCCATACTCATCTCTCCTCATACATCAATTCATAGGTCGTTTATACTCCCTTAGATAAGGAAAAAGAGAGGATGCCCACATACGGGTACCATCCTCTCATCACGCTTCATAAAAAGCGTACTCACTTTTGCCTCTCACAGATCTTCTTCGATCCATTAAAAGAGGTTGTTCAAAAAGGGGTCAGAACTCCCCGGCACATTGCAGCGTCAGCGCCAAGAACGCTCCCTCACGTACCCAAAACATACGCTCAGTCCACATTCTTGGCTTGCTTCCTTGCACTGCGCGGGTCTTACCTGCCCCCTTTTTGAACAGGCTCTAAAAGATAGCAAGTTCACTCTCTTTATCAAACAGATGAATTTTATCCATATCAATAGCCATTTTCATCTGAGTACCTACTTGCACATCCCCGCGAGCAACAATTCTCGCGTTGACCATCTGACCACTGATATCAAAGAGTAAATACATCTCAGATCCCATGTGCTCCACTACATCTACTGTTGCCTCAAAAATACCACCAGGAAACGTTTCAATATACATAGGTTCATCATGCACATGTTCTGGGCGAATGCCAAATACAACTTCTTTACCGATCATTCCCTCATTGCGAATACGGTCATGCTTACCTTGTGGAATGACAAGAGAGATCCCTGGAGCCACAAATCGGATCGTATCTCCCTCTTGTTCTATGCGCCCTGATATAAAGTTCATCGAAGGTGATCCAATAAATCCAGCCACAAATAAGTTGCGTGGATGACTGTATATCTCTTGTGGAGTCGCTACTTGTTGAATAAATCCATCTTTCATGACAACAATGCGATCACCCATCGTCATAGCTTCCGTTTGATCATGCGTAACATAGATAAATGTAGTCTGTAAACGCTTATGCAATTTACTAATCTCAGAGCGCATCTGTACGCGTAATTTAGCATCCAGATTCGAAAGCGGTTCATCCATCAAAAAAGCTTTAGGTTCACGAACAATAGCCCGTCCTAGCGCCACCCGTTGTCTTTGACCACCTGATAATGCTTTAGGTTTACGATCTAATAAATGAGCAATATCAAGAATCTGAGCTGCTTCACGTACGCGTTTATCAATTTCTGGCTTGGGAAAGTGCCTTAGCTTTAAACCAAACGCCATATTTTGATAGACAGACATATGCGGATACAGTGCATAGTTTTGAAAAACCATTGCAATATCACGATCTTTTGGCGCTACATCATTCATCTTTTTGCCATCAATCGTAAGTTCCCCATCGGAGATTTCCTCTAAACCTGCAATCATGCGTAGAGTCGTGGATTTCCCGCAACCAGAAGGCCCAACCAATACAATAAACTCTTTATCCGCAATATCTAAATTAAAGTCAGTTACAGCCACTACATTACCTTGGTATCGCTTATAAATGTGAGATAGAATCACTTCGGCCAAAAAAATATGCCCCTTTCACAATCAACTCTTGTTGTACATGTCTCCTACAGTATAGCTTGCCCTGAATGGATCATACTATATGGCAACGTACACAAAGATTACGGATCAGATTTGGATAGATCGTTCTATACATATGTAGTTACATCTTTCATTTTATAATCGATTAAGTAACAAGGCACTCCAGACTGTCATCGCATCATCAAACCGTCGAATATCATATCCTGTCAGTTCTCGAATCCGTTCAATGCGGTACAGCAAGCTATTGCGATGCAGGTACAGTCGCCGCGCTGTCTCACTCATATTTAAATCGCACTGGATAAAGATGGTCACTGTCTGCTCCAGCTCATTACCAAGTGCAGTTATTGCAGCCACAGGTAACACATGATCTGCATATGCTTGCCGCAAATTTGGCTTAATCGAATAGAGCAACTCATAAATACCCAATCCCCGCATCGATAATACGCGTTGATCAGGAATAAACCGCTCAGCAGTTAAGATCAAGTACAGCATGCGTTTTGCTGTGCGCAACAGTTCAGGGAAACTTTTTATCGGCTCACTCCAAACGACTCTACCTTCAATAAACGATTCGGAAAGTAATCCATCTACAAGAGCGTACGCCGTTTCCTCCCCTACGATCATACCATTGTCCCCTCGCTCTTTGTTAGATAAAGGGAAAATACCCGCGATGAGTGACTGATCGATGACAACATACGGACTCTCCTCGGGACCCTGTCCAAGCGATTCCAATGTTTTTCTAATTTCACTGCTCACTTCCTGCACTGAGCTGTTTTTAGGGCGTACAGATATCAAAAAAACAGGCCATGACCATGGAACAGTCATGTTTTCAATATCATCTTCGATGCGAATGGCACTCGCAAACGCTTCTGGCGTTTCATGTAGGGCATCAGTTAATCTAGTTTCCCATCGCATATGGCCAGCCTCTTCTTCTCCGCGAAAATGGAGAAGGATAAGGCGCAAAAGTTGCCATTCTGTTGTATTGAGTAGATCTCGAGTTACATACGCATAACGCAATCTCTCATACCCATCGTCCATTAGAAACCACACATGATCATCGATCATGATACCTGCTCTGACTTCCTTTTCAGGCACAGCTACAACGTCCGCAGGGACTTCTTCAACAAATTGCATGCGCTCTAGAAACGCCTCGATCACTTGCCGATGATAGCGCAGCCTATCCACCCCGTTTCTAACTTTCATTAACCAATCCGATCCCCCACATGCGTTATCCGCTCAGGAGTCAATAAGACTACGCTTCCTTCTTCCCCCACTGCTCCAAGAACTAACACCTCAGAGACAAATCCTCCAATTTTACGAGGAGGAAGATTGGTGACGGCTACAATTTGCATACCCACTAGATCTTGTGGTTGATATAGAACAGTAAGTTGAGCTGAGCTCCACTTGATCCCAAGTGAACCGAAGTCAATTTCCAGCTGAAAGGCAGGCTTTTTAGCCGTTGGATGCACTCTAGCAGATAGAATGGTACCCACTCGAATATCAAGCATTGAAAAATCTTCTATGCTCGCCAAATCAATCGCCCCTTTTTATACCTTACATTGCTCTCTCATCCGCTCTAAATCCCGTTCCAAGATAGGAGACAAATACTTCCCAGTATACGAACCTGGTGTGGCACAGATTTGTTCGGGCGACCCTTGCGCTACCAGTTGTCCCCCTTGATCGCCACCTTCAGGCCCTAAATCAATAACATAATCTGCAGTTTTAATTACATCAAGATTATGTTCAATAACAACCACACTATCACCTGCGTCCACAAGACGCTGCAAGACAATGAGTAGGCGTTCAATATCTGCCACATGCAATCCAGTTGTGGGTTCATCTAAGATATACATTGTTTTACCTGTGCTGCGACGATACAACTCCGAAGCAAGCTTCACTCTCTGCGCCTCACCGCCAGATAATGTAGTTGCCGCCTGTCCTAAGCGCATATATCCAAGTCCAACATCAACTAACGTCGTTAGCTTTCGTGTAATGCGCGGTACATTTTCAAAAAATGTAGACGCAGTTTCAATCGTCATATCAAGCACGTCCGCAATTGACTTGCCTTTATAATGGACTTCTAGCGTCTCGCGGTTATAACGTCTACCTTTACACACTTCACAAGGAACGTATACATCCGGAAGAAAATGCATTTCAATTTTTATAATGCCGTCGCCGCGGCACGCCTCGCATCGACCACCGCGTATATTGAAACTAAACCGGCCCTTTTTATAACCCCTAATTTTTGCTTCTGAAGTGGTCGCATACACATCGCGGATATCATCAAAAACACCAGTATACGTTGCAGGATTCGACCGCGGCGTACGCCCAATCGGAGATTGGTCGATATTGATTACCTTTTCAAGGTATTCAAGTCCACTTACCGACTTAAATTTACCAGGGCGAGTCATCGCTTTATTGAGCTGAGATGCAAGTATTTTATAGATAATTTCATTGACTAGCGTACTCTTACCTGACCCTGAAACCCCAGTCACACAGGTGAAAAGACCAATCGGAATGTTTACGTCGAAGCCTTTTAAGTTATTTTCGTGCACTCCTTTAACCACGAGATAACGTTCATCTGGTGTCCGCCGCTCCAAGGGAACAGGAATAAATTTCCTTCCACTTAAATACTGCCCTGTGAGCGACTTTGGATCTGCCATGATCTCTTCTACAGTTCCCTGCGCCATGACTTGTCCCCCATGAACGCCTGCCCCAGGACCGATATCAATAATCTGATCAGCCGCAAACATCGTATCTTCATCGTGTTCTACAATGATAAGCGTATTGCCAAGATCGCGCATATGAGTCAATGTACGAAGCAACCGCTCATTGTCTCTCTGGTGTAATCCGATACTAGGCTCATCTAAAATATACAAAACTCCAACTAAACTACTCCCAATTTGCGTAGCTAGCCTGATCCGTTGCGCTTCTCCTCCTGACAACGTGCCTGCAGCTCGACTCAAGCTAAGATAAGTCAGCCCTACATCGCGCAAAAAGCCAAGACGAGCAGCAATTTCCTTTAGCACTAAGTGCGCAATCTGCTGTTCCTTCTCAGACAGCGTAAGCGCATCGAAAAAACGAATCGCATCCCCGATGGATAGACTAGTTACATCTGCAATATTACTACCCTCAATGCGCACAGCTAAGCTATCTTTTCGCAGACGTTGCCCCCGACAGGTTGGACATGGGCGGCTAGCCATAAATCCCTCAATAAATTCACGAATCGATTCGGACGCAGTTTCCCGATAGCGACGTTCAAGGTTAGGAATAATCCCTTCAAATAAAACTTCTATTTGTTTTCTTTGTCCAAAATCATTGTCATAGACAAACACAATCTTTTCAGTAGGTATACCATACAATAATGTCTGAATCTGTTCTCCAGACAATTGTTCAACTGGGACATCTGTGGGGATAGAAAAGTGTTTACAGGCGGCTTTTAACAGGTGTGGATAATAGGTTGACGTAGAACCAATCCAAGGAACTACCGCTCCTGCATCAATCGATTTTGTAGGATCAGGAATCACAAGTACTGTATCCACTTCTAATTTAACGCCAAGACCACTACACGCTTCACAGGCCCCAAATGGGCTATTGAAAGAGAACATACGAGGGCTGATCTCACCCACGCTATAACCGCAAACAGGGCAAGCAAGATTTTGACTAAAGAGTAATTCCTCTTTTTGCATGACATCTACAACAACAGTTCCATCCGTTAAACTGAGACCTGTCTCCAATGAATCTGCAACGCGCGCCTGTGCTTCAGGCTTGACGACGATTCGGTCTACCACAACGGCAACACTGTGTTTTTTGTTTTTTTCAAGCACAATCTTTTCACTCAAATCACGCAATTCCCCATCTACGCGCACCCGCACATATCCACTCTTGCGCAAGTCTTCAAATACTTTAGCATGTTCGCCCTTTTTGCCATTAATAATGGGAGCTAAAATTTGTATTCGTGTACCTTCTTCTAAATTCATCACACGATCAACCATTTGATCCACTGTCTGTGAAGAAATCGGTATACCGCACTTTGGACAATGCGGTCTACCAACACGCGCAAAAAGCAAGCGTAGATAATCATAAATTTCAGTCACCGTACCAACCGTTGAACGAGGATTGCGGCTGGTCGTTTTTTGGTCGATCGATATCGCTGGAGATAGTCCCTCAATCGCATCTACATCGGGCTTCTCCATCTGCCCTAAAAATTGTCGGGCATAAGATGAAAGCGACTCTACATATCGGCGCTGCCCCTCCGCATACAATGTATCAAATGCCAGAGATGACTTCCCCGATCCACTTAACCCCGTAAGAACCACAAGACGATCACGTGGAATCACGAGATCGATATTTTTTAAATTGTGAGCGCGAGCCCCCTTAATCACGATGTTCTCATGGGCCATAACCATTCTCCTCTATCACCACTGTTTATTGAATGCATTATTTTTAGCCGTCTATATTACGAACCTGATAGTTCTACTATCAGATCGCGCAACTCTGCCGCCCGCTCAAACTGCAGCGCTTTTGCGGCGTCTTTCATTTCTTTTTCTAAGCGCCCTACGAGCTCTTTACGTTCCGCTTTAGTCATACTCTTCACTTTGCGTTCTAGGTCATCGCTATCGGTTAAAGACTTAGTAGCCTCAATCACGTCTCGAATCGATTTTTTAATCGTTTGCGGAGTTATGCCATGCAACGTATTATAAGCTATCTGAATTTCACGTCGGCGATTGGTTTCAGAAATGGCAACATCCATGGACCTTGTCACGCGATCAGCATACATGATCACTTCTCCAGATGCATTACGTGCAGCCCTTCCGATTGTTTGAATTAAGGAGCGCTCTGCTCGCAAGAAACCTTCTTTATCCGCATCTAATATGGCTACAAGAGAAACTTCAGGCAAATCCAGACCTTCTCGCAACAAGTTGATGCCAATCAATACATCAAATACCCCAAGACGAAGCTCACGTAGGATCGACATCCGTTCCAACGTTTTAATGTCGCTATGTAAATATCTAACTTTAATTCCAACCTCTTTTAAATAATCCGTTAAATCCTCAGACATTTTCTTGGTGAGCGTCGTGACAAGCACTCTTTCATCACGATTCGTGCGCTTGCGAATTTCGCCAATAAGATCGTCAATTTGTCCTTTAATCGGACGCACGTGAATCACAGGATCGAGCAATCCTGTGGGTCGTATAATTTGTTCAACAATATTTGCGCTCACATTGCTCTCGTAGTCACCTGGAGTAGCAGACACAAACACGGTTTGATATGTGTACCTGCTAAGCTCCTCAAAGCGCAATGGGCGATTATCTGCAGCAGATGGCAACCTAAACCCATGTTCAATGAGTGTCATTTTACGCGTGTGATCTCCACCGTACATACCGTGTAACTGCGGAATGGTGACATGCGACTCATCAATCACCAATAAGAAATTCTTAGGGAAATAATCGAATAATGTGTAGGGTGGTTCTCCTGCCACACGTCCATCTAAATGTCGCGAGTAATTTTCAATCCCTGAACAAAATCCAACTTCCATCATCATCTCAAGATCATAATTGGTTCGTTGTTCTAAGCGTTGTGCTTCAAGTAGCTTTCCAGCATGACGCAATTCTTCTAGACGTTCTACGGCTTCCGCGCGAATGCTTGTAACCGCCCTCTCAATAGTCTCTTTTGATGAGACAAAGTGAGAAGCAGGAAAAATGGCAATATGATCTCGACGTCCGATCAACTCACCTGTAAGTACGTCAATTTCAGTAATTCGATCAATATCATCCCCAAAAAACTCGACTCGTAAGGCATGATCTCCCTGCGAAGCCGGAACAATCTCTACCACATCGCCTCGTACGCGAAATGTTCCACGAGTAAAGTTCATATCGTTTCGTTCATATTGCATATCAACCAATCTATGCAAGATTTCATTGCGCGGTCGTTGCATGCCTACACGTAAAGACAATACGTTTTCCCGATAACGAAATGGACTCCCTAAACCAAAAATACTCGACACACTAGCTACGACAAGCACGTCATTTCGCTCAAAAAGTGAACTAGTCGCAGAGTGTCGCAGTTTGTCGATCTCATCGTTAATTTTTGCATCTTTTTCAATGAATGTATCCGATTGTGGAATGTAAGCTTCTGGTTGATAATAATCATAATAACTAACAAAGTACTCCACCGCGTTTTGCGGAAAAAATTCTTTAAACTCAGCTGTGAGCTGTGCGGCTAATGTTTTATTGTGTGCGATAACTAGTGTTGGTCGATTTATCTTTTCAACAACATTGGCAATGGTAAACGTCTTTCCGGATCCAGTCACACCAAGTAGCGTTTGAAAAGCATGATCTTCATTCAAGCCCGTGACCAATTCATCAATCGCAGTCGGTTGATCACCAGTCGGCGTATAGTCTGACACCAAGTGAAACGACCCAGGTAACGCATCGGCCATCATGTCAACCCTCCTTCTGCACTCCTTTCTCTATTATATACGATCATACGTTCGATATAAACTCCACATATAACGATAGCTTTTTATGCATCAAGAGCTCCGACCTTACCATCCGCCCCACTAGTCTGTACAGACCGCTCACGTGCCGATGGCGGTAAGAATACCTGCAATTTTTGACGCAATGTATTGGGGTTTTCGCCCGCTTGAATAGACAAAATGCCTTCTACAATTAACTCTCTACCAGTCACTTCTAACTTTGATCTCATTTTAAGTTTGCTGGCAATAGGAAGCCAAAGTAAGTTAGCCGTACCCACACCGTACAGCGTCGCAATAAAAGCTGTAGCAATTAGCGGACCAAGACGAGAGACATCCGATAAATCACTTAACACATGAATAAGACCCATAACGGTTCCGAGTATTCCCATGGTTGGTGAAAACCCGCCTGCTGACTCAAAGATGCCTGCACCTATCTCATGCCGACCCTCCATGGCTGTTAACTCTGTTTCGAGTATGGTTCGCACCAATTCAGGATCTACACCATCAACAACCAACTGTATACCGCTGCGGAGAAATTCATCCGACAACCCCGTCAACTTATCTTCTAAGGATAAAATTCCTTCACGACGAGCAGTCGTCGCAAGTTCCACCAAGCGATCAATCGTATCAAGTGGATCCGTCGATCGATTCGTAAAGGCAATTTTAAATAATTTAGGTATTGATTTTAATTGCGCTCCAGGATACGACACAATAAGAGCGCCAATCGTACCACCAAACACGATCAATCCAGCCGACAAGCCAAATAGTGCGAGCGGAGATCCACCCTCCATAACAAACGCCACAAGAAGAGAGATCAAACTCAACAGCAACCCAACTAATGTTGTAATATCCACTTTCCCATAACCCCTTATCTACGACACCTATCGTTTTGATTCCTATATTTTATCTATGAATCGATCACAGTTGATTTTTTGTCGACCACATGTTGTTGACTTTGCCGACTCTGCCGTTTGCGCCGCCTTTGTCCGTGCGTTCCACCTATCGTTTTTCTGCGCCGCCACCACTCAAACAGCCAGCGTGCAGCGGAAAACGGATAAATCTCTGCATACTCACGCGCATGCTCATCAGGCACCATAATCACGCCGAGTTGATGTGGATCATCTTCAAAAATTGGCGTTCCCAAAAACCTTGTTTCACCGCGCAGATCCACTGCCTCGATTTTTGCATAAGCAGGATTTTGATCGATAGCAAAGTGAATATCATACGCACTATTGACATTCATCGAACCTACTTTCACCATCGTATCTCCAGGTTGAAGGCCCACCGCACGAGCTGGACTGCGCAAAATCGTGGCCAGTACGCGTACACCACGAGCTGGCCTTACAAACAAGGGCGCCGCGTTCATCTCTTTGTGTTGCACCCATTTATACAATAATTCATGTAATACTAACGTAAAAACGGCAACGAGAATCGTCCATACCATATGGCCTCTGGCCAACAAACCAGCAACCGTCACAAGTACTCCATACAAAACAAGCGGACTAGCGGCCAATCGCGCCGCATGCTTTGGAATAAATCCAACAGTTAGCGTACTAAACCCAATCACTACAGGAAAAGGAACCACACCGACAGCCGTACCTAATACCATGGGCATCGCCCAGAACTTTTGCAGTGAAAAGGCCCCAATCACTTGACCGCGTCGACTCTCTACAAACAATGGAGATGCGCCGCGCCATCCTCCCATAAAAATGAGAATTCCCTCCATGACATGTAAAACGCCAACCATCATGATCAGCGAAGCAAAGTGTGTAGGCGCATCAGCTACTTTGCGCAACCACAGAACTTGTAGAACACCAGAGGTAGAAGCAAGCCATTGTAAAATGACTGCAGCTACAATGAATAAGGGTCCAGCGTAAGCAATACAAGTCAGTCGTACGTCGATCAACATCAAAACGACGATGATCATCCATATCGACACAATCTCAACAAGACCTACTTGTACATGCAATAACCAAAAGACGATACTTGCAAGAATCCCACCGACCACTCCATACAAAACAGAAATCATCCACTCTAAGTCCGCAAAGTTGACCTTTACTCCAAAAGATGTCCGTTCCATAATCTCTCCACGACGATACTGCACCCACACAAAACCAACCATCAACAAATAAATCCACGGTTCTATCAATAGTCGCATATAGCCATCACTCAGTTGCTGCCACATCGCCACGACCATCGTCCCTTTCCTCATCAACAAAAACAAAGATAACCCATGGATATCCACAGGTTATCTATTCGACACATATTGCACAGCTTCCTGCTATTACTTCATGAGTTTCTGCTCTAAATATCCAATCGCTGCAGTCAGTTGGGGGTCGTCCCGCTGTTTTAACCTGAGTATCGCGACATTTACTGCATACGCTGTAGCATCGTTCAATTCCCCATTTACTGGGAGTTTTTGTTGGCGTTGAAAAACAGCTACAGCATTTTTGGTTTCCTGACTATAATACCCATCGGTTCGTCCCGGATTAAAGCCCAGTGCAAGCAACATCCGCTGTAACACTGCCACTTCAACGTTGTTCGCATTGAGTGTATAGGGTGTAGCCATCGTCATAGCAAGCGGCGGCAACCGAAAATACGATGGTGTAGGTACAGCTACAGTCGGCGCAATACCGTGTTTATGAATCCATTGCCCATCTGGAGTTAACCACTTGGCTACTGTTAGCTTTATACTTGAACCATCTTTAAATTCTCGCGTTTCTTGCACAGTTCCTTTACCGTATGTACGCTCTCCAATCAAGGGGACATTGCCCGATTCTTCTAATGCCGCAGCCAAAATCTCGGCCGCACTGGCGCTATCCCCGTTGATGAGACATACCATTGGCACATGCACGCTGCCACCTGTCGATCTGATCACTTCACGTTTCCCAGCCCGATCTTGAAGTTGAACAATGACCTTCGACTTTGGAAGCAGGTCGTCAGAAATCTGTGCCACACTTTGCAATAGTCCACCCGGATCATCGCGCACATCGATGATCAGTGCACGAGCTCCACTTTTCGTAAGAATGTCTAAATCTCGCGCAAATGCTGATGCTGTATCTTCACTAAATTGGGTAATGCGTAGATAGCCAATCTGATCAGGCAGCATCCGCGCATAAACAGTCGCTTGATCTAGTCGCGCACGCATGACCTTCATCGTTAGCTCCTGATCGCCACGTCTAATCTCTAAAGTGACATACGTTCCGCGCTGTCCGCGAATCTTCTCAACAGCTTGTTCCAGTGATAGTCCTGTAGTTGACGTACCACCAATCTTCAAAAGCATGTCTCCAGGCGCCAACCCAGCCTTTTGCGCTGGGGAACCAGGCATCACAGTCGAGATGACCATATTGCCAGATTGCAAGGACAATACAGCACCAATGCCTTGAAAGTGCGACGTCACTAACTCACGAAAACGCGCTGTCATCCCTGGATTCATATAGACAGAAAAAGGATCTCCTACCGACTGAACCATCCCGCCTATCGCGCCCTCTAAAAGCTGTGGCGTGGACACCTTTTGAACATAACTTTGAGAGAGTAATTCATAGGCTGACACAAACTTTTGGTACGATGCATCCCCTGATAATGGAGAGAAATCTGCACCAACCCACTTTAAACCAATGACTGTAACCGCAGCCGTCAAAGCCACAGTTCCAATCAGCCTACTCCACTTACCTACTCGCTTGCTAACCATATGTACCACCTGACTTTCGCCCGCAAATCGCATTGCTTGTACTTTCGTACAATCTCCTATACTCTATGCGGACGAGTCTGTCAGTAACACACCTGATTACACGCGCAAAAATTTGCGCATCGAAACAAGCGAACCCCATACCCCTATAAAGAGTCCACAACCAAGAAGTACAAGTACCACCCGATCCATCACATAGGGCGTTGGGAGTAGCGTAAAGGGAGGAAAAAGCTCGATGGCGTGGCGAATCCAACGATATCCTTCATACAATAAAACACTAGGAATAAGCGCTCCAAAGATCCCCATGAGTGTTCCCTCAACAAAAAATGGCCCGCGGATAAATCCATCTGTCGCACCGACAAGTTTCATAATTTCAATCTCGCGTTTCCTCGTAAAGATCGTAATCTTAACTGTATTAGAGATCAAAAACATACCCATAATGATCAATCCAACGATAAAAATAACTGCAGTATCGCGTACGATCGTCATAATGGAAAGGAGTTTTGGAACGACACTCGCACCATACTGGACCTTTTCAATCCCCTTGATATGGTCTACTTGGTTTGCTATTTCTGCAATTTGATGTGGGTTATTGACTTGAAGAACAAACTCGTTTGGCAATGGATTGCCAAGACCATTAATTAAGTCCGCATTTGACTGCAAAATTTGTTTCATTCTTTTTAACGCAGCTTCTTTAGATACGAATGTAACCGATCGCACACCTGCAATCGCGTGCAACTTGTGGTCAAGCACCGGCAGTTCCTTAACGCTAACACTATCTGAAACATACGCATTAAATTGTAACTGATTTTCGATATTGAGAGACATCGCTTGGATATTTACACTAAGGACAAGAGACGCCCCTAAAATAAGCAAGGTGACTGCCACAGCACTCACTGCTGCAAACGTCATCCATCCATTGCGAAATAAATTTTTGAAACCTTCTCTGCCATGTCGCCCAATTGTTCTAATCTTCATATCCATAATCCCCGCGCTCTTCGTCTCGATTGATGCGTCCATCCTCTATAGCGATCACTCGTTTTTTACTCGCATTCACCAATTCTCGGTTGTGCGTAGCCATGACAATCGTGGTACCACGATCATTGACACGTTCCAGTAACTTTAAAATAGCCCAGGAGTTTTCTGGATCCAGATTCCCTGTGGGTTCATCTGCAACGACAACCTTTGGTTTATTGACAAGCGCCCGCGCAATCGCCACCCGTTGTTGTTCTCCACCAGATAACTCAAGCGGAAGCATGTTCCTTTTATCTTCTAGACCTACGAGTTCTAATACCTCATTGACACGCTTATAGATCATCTTGCGTGAGACTTCAATGACTTCTAATGCAAAAGCGACGTTCTCAGCTACCGTTAATTGTTGCAGTAGCTTGTAATCTTGGAACACGACCCCGACATGTCTTCGCATCATAGGAATTTGCCGTTCACGTAGCCGTTCAATGTTAAAACCACCAACAAAAATATGTCCCTTAGTAGGCCGTTCCTGTCGGTACATCAACTTAATAAACGTAGATTTGCCTGCGCCACTTGGCCCTACGACATAGACAAACGTCCCTTGCGGAATACGCACAGAAACACCCGATAAAGCTGTAACACCATTACCATATTCCTTCCAAACATCTTGCATCTCAATCATACCGATCCCCCATGCGGAGTTGACCTCGTAATCACAACTTATAACCATGATTCATGGCTATGTGTCATTCTTCGACACTATATTCGACAACCAAATCGAAACTCCTGCATGTGGATGTAATTTCCATGCACACTAGCCACTTTGAGAACTGACGCCAATCTTCGTGATGCATCGTAGAAAACACACGTAGTGGCATCAACAGGAGCATATATCACAAAGGACCCATCAAAAGAGCAAGCTCTGTTGATGGGTCCTGATTCGTTGATTGACATATCCATGTGTTCGAGCCTTTACTCACGCGAAAGATAGTGTTCACGAAACAGCCGTAGCTGTTCACGCACAGCTGCGGGCGCCGTGCCACCTCGCACATGACGTGCAGCCACAAGTGCAGCTGGCGTAAGTGAAGCAATCGTTTGAACATCTAACAACTCAGTAAACTGCTTTAACTCAGATGCGCTTATCTCTGTGAGAGGTTTTTTGTGTTCAATACAATAGCGCACCATGCTCCCAACAACCTCATGCGCTTCGCGAAATGGCATACCAGCTCGCACTAAAGCATCTGCCACATCAGTCGCTGCGCTATAATCTTCACGTAAAGCAAGTGAGACAGCCTCTTCGCGTACAGTGAGAGTTGCAATCATGCCTGTAAAAATGCGCACCGCATTTTTCACAGTATCGATCGCATCAAATAATCCTTCTTTATCTTCTTGCATATCTTTATTGTACGTCAGTGGCAGACCCTTGCATGTCGTAAGAAGTCCTAGCAAATGACCGTACACACGCCCTGTTTTTCCTCGCACTAACTCAGCCATATCAGGATTTTTCTTTTGTGGCATCATCGACGAGCCCGTCGTATACGCGTCGTCCAATTCAATAAAGCCAAATTCTGTACTACTCCACAAAATCAGTTCTTCTGCCAATCGCGAAAGATGCATCATCAGAAGCGATAGGGCGGACAACGCCTCAATCACATAGTCTCGATCACTCACAGCATCCATGCTATTTTCATATAGTGCAGTAAACCCTAGTTCCTTTGCTACCCATTCGCGATCTAACGGAAATGATGTCCCAGCAAGCGCCCCTGCGCCAAGTGGCATCAGGTCAGCACGTTGATGCACTCCATCTAACCGCTCGCGATCCCGCGCAAACATCCATGCATACGCAAGGAGATGATGAGCAAATAAGACCGGTTGCGCTCGTTGCATATGCGTATAACCCGGAATCAGCACTTCAAAGTAGTGCTCTGCGCAGTCGCATAGCGCCGTTTGCAACTCCATCACAAGCGTGTCTACGGTCGCTACTTCATCGAGAGTAAACAGATGCAAGTCAAGTGCCACTTGATCATTGCGACTCCTCCCCGTATGAAGTTTGCCTCCTACAGGTCCAATACGTTCAATCAGCTTTTGTTCGATATTCATGTGCACATCTTCTAGCGCTTGCTCCCACACAAAGTCGCCCGCTTCGATTTCACTGCGAATCGCTTCTAGACCCTCAACGATCGTGGCTGACTCTTGCAAAGTGACGACCCCTTGCTTCGCAAGCATGGTGATATGCGCGATACTTCCTGCAATATCATACGGTGCAAGCCGCTGATCAAATGCGACAGAAGCTCCAAACGCCTCCACAAGCTCATCTGGTTGCTTAGTGAATCGTCCACCCCACATGGCATTAGACTGTTTTTTCATTGACTAACTACCCCTTTACTTATCCGTATCCGTTTGTACGGTTGCCTGTAATCGCGTAGGTAGTCCCCACAGTGAAATAAATCCAATCGCCGCCTTATGATCGAACGTATCGCCACCCGCGTAAGTCGCTAATTCTTTGTTATAGAGTGAATAGGGCGAACTAGAAGCAGCAGCATAAGTGTTTCCCTTAAATAACTTCATCCGCACTGTGCCAGTCACATGAGCTTGCGTTTGAATAATAAATGCATCAAGTGCTGACTTTAATGGTGAAAACCATAATCCATTATATACAAGTTCCGCATACTTTTGTTCAATCTGTGGTTTAAATTGTGCAACCTCACGGGTCAACGTCAAATATTCTAAAGCCTGGTGTGCCTTAATCAGCGTAATGGCAGCTGGTGCCTCGTACACTTCACGCGATTTAATCCCAACTAATCGATTCTCCACATGATCAATACGACCTACTCCATGCGCCCCTGCTATCTGATTGAGTCGCTCAATCAACGTCACAAGCGGCATGGACTCTCCATCTAACTTGACGGGTCGCCCGGCAACAAATTCGATCTCAACATACTCCGGCTGATTGGGTGCATCCAGTGGATTAACTGTCCAGTCAAACGCTTCTTCAGGCGCTTCTGCAAAAGGATCTTCCAACACGCCTGCCTCGCAACTTCTACCCCATAAGTTAGCATCAATACTAAACGGGCTATCGAGAGTGATTGGGATCGGAATCCCGTGTTCTTTTGCATAAGCGATCTCTTCATCGCGCGACCATGCCCACTCGCGCACAGGTGCCTCAACCGTAAGCATTGGATCGAGTGCCGCTACAGACACGTCAAAGCGCACCTGATCGTTACCTTTGCCCGTACAACCATGTGCAACAGCCCCTGCTCCTACCTTGGTTGCCACCTCTGTGAGTAACTTAGAAATCAGCGGTCGTGAAAGCGCCGCCGACAACGGATATACTCCTTCATACAAGGCATTCGCATATAAACTTGGCAAAATAAATTCTTCCGCAAATTGCTCCCGTGCATCTATCATATAAGACTCGACCGCACCAATGGAGAGTGCCTTATCTTTGACAAAAGCCAGATCTTTTCCTTCACCCACATCAGCCGATAACGCAATCACGTCATATCCTGATTTTTCACTCAACCATTTAATCGCGACTGACGTATCGAGTCCACCTGAATAAGCTAATACTAATTTTTGTTTCCCCATGTTCTCCACCCCTTATTGATGATCACCCATCAGCGCTACAAGCAACGCTTTTTGTGCATGCAACCGATTTTCCGCTTGGTCAAATACCACGGACTGCGCACCTTCTAATACTTCTTCCGAAACCTCTTCACCGCGATGTGCAGGTAAACAGTGCATAAAGATAGCATCAGACTGTGCGCGTTTGAGCATTTTTGCATTGACCTCAAACCCTTTAAAATCAACGATCCGTTTATCCGACTCTTCTTCTTGCCCCATACTCGCCCAGACATCTGTATATACAATATCAGCACCTTCAACAGCTGTACTAGGATCTTCTGTCAAGATGACTTGTGAATGTAAAGCCATCGCTCTGCGCCGCGCTTGATCTACAATATCTACCCGTGGCTCATACCCTTTAGGAACTGCAATACGAATATCCATACCTACGATCGAAGCTGCCTGCAACAGTGAGTGAGCCATATTGTTGCCATCCCCAACATAACCCAATGTCAGTCCGCGCAATCGCCCTTTATGCTCAAGAATCGTCATAAAGTCTGCCAATACTTGCACAGGATGATGATCATCTGTCAGTCCATTGATCACAGGCACCGTGGCATAACGCGCCAATTGCTCCACGCGTGCGTGCGCATGTGTACGCACCATAAGCCCATGCACATAGCGCGACAATACACGAGCTGTATCAGCAAGTGACTCGCCACGGCCTACTTGTGTTGCTTGATCAGAGAGAAAGAGCGCATGACCACCTAATTCGTACATTCCTACTTCAAACGACACACGCGTGCGCGTTGACGCCTTATCAAATAACATGCCAAGCGTCTTCCCCTGCAAATAGGGAGTCGCCTCATGTCTCGCACGTTGTTGCTTCAGCTCATTGGCAAGCGCCAGCACTGTGTGCATTTCATGTGCAGTCCACCCACCAAAATCAAGAAAATGAGTGCCCTTCAAACCACTTTCACGAGCAGCTACCATCCCCATGTTCAAGTCCCCCTTATCCTAATGCTTTGTTGACTATCGCAACCGCACTCTCTATTTCTTTCCCAGTTACAATCAGGGGTGGCAACAACCGCACGGTATCGGCACCAGCTGTCAACAACAGCAAGCCAAGATCCCGCGCACGATCCACCACTTCACTTGCTCGCGCCGTTTTTAATTGGATGCCCCACATCAGTCCAAGCCCGCGTACATCGACGATATCACTGCGCAGAGCAGCTAATTTCACAAGTTCACCGTATAACTGTTGCTCTCGACGGCGCACTTGATCAAAAAAACCTGGTGCCGTCACGATGTCAATGAGAGCAAGCGCAGCTCGTGCAGCTACAGGATTGCCACCAAATGTAGAGCCATGAGTGCCTGGCGTAAACGCCTTTGCAACATCCTCCGTGGCAAGCGTCGCCCCCATCGGCAAGCCACCTGCAAGCGACTTTGCCATAGTCACAATATCCGGTTTCACAGACATCCGCTGCCATGCAAGCCACGCACCTGTACGCCCGGCACCCGTTTGCACTTCATCAAAGATCAGCAAAAATCCCATCTCTGTGCAATACTCTCGTAACTCGTGTAAAAACTCGCTGGAAAACGGTCGAACGCCGCCTTCTCCTTGAATGGGTTCGATCATGATTGCCGCTGTTTTCTCTGTCACTGCAGCCTTTACTGACTTCATCGTCGCTTCTTCTATATAGCGAAACCCACCAGGTAGTGGTCCAATTCCCTCTTGATATTTTGGTTGTGCAGTCGCAGTGACCGTTGCGATCGTGCGCCCGTGAAATGAATGTGCAAACGTTAAAATATCACCTTTATGCGCTCCAAACTTATGTTTCGCATAACGTCTGGCAAGTTTAATCGCGGCCTCATTGGCCTCAGCACCAGAATTCGAAAAAAACACCCGATCCATACCGCTGATACTCGTCAACCGCTCCGCCAATTCCGCCTGTGGAGCAGTTAAATAGATATTGGAGATGTGCCACAATTGGTTCAATTGGTCAGTTGCGGCTGCAACGAGTGCTGGATGACAATGTCCAAGTCCACACACAGCAATCCCACTTGTAAAATCCAGATATGCTCGCTCTTCTCCGTCAAAAACATAGACCCCTTCACCGCGCACAATTTCAAGCGGCTGTCGAGCATACGTGCTCATCACATGCTCACGATCCATCTCTCGTATCTGTGTATAATTGGATGGTGGCGTATAAGAAGCCATCTTTTGTAATTCAGGCATGATCCGTTCCTCCTCTCACCATTTCACTTGGCATAATGCGCGTGCCAACAGCACGATCTTCTAAAACACGTTGTAGCGTGTCAGCTTTTTGACCATCTAACACGTACGCCGCCTTTGCACCTTGCGCAATCGCACCGACTGCTGCTTGCAACTTCGGAATCATACCGCCTACTGCACGCCCATCATGCACCATAGCGAGTGCTTCATCCGCCGTAAGGCGATCCAGCGTATGCGCAGATTGTGCGTGTTCGCGCACACCGGATACATCTGTGGCTAATATAAAAGCATTTGCACGCAGCGCCCCTGCAAGACTTGCCGCCACAAAATCAGCGTTAATGTTATACAACTGACCTGCCGCATCTAGCCCAAGTGGAGCGAGAACTGGAACAATCTTTGCAGCGAGTAGCACTTCTAATAGCGATGTGTTCACCGTTTCTACTTGCCCAACATACCCAAGCAATCCCTCTTCATACAACGTAGCTGCGATGATTGGCCCGTCTTCTCCGCTTATGCTAATAGCCTCTATGCCAAACTGTTGTAGTTGTCTCACTATGCGTTTGCCTACACGACCTGCGAGCACCATCTCTACTACTTGAAGTGAAAATTCATCAGTCACGCGCTGTCCTTGCACAAATTCCGTTTCGTGACCCAGACGTGCTAACCAGTGTGTCACTTCGGGGCCGCCACCATGAACGATCACAAAGCGCACACCACGCTGTGCGTAATACGCTACTTCTTCTAAAAGCAACGTCGAATCTTCCTTCATGCTACCCCCATACTTCAACACAATGGTTTGCACAAGTTCACCCCTCAACACCATGCAGTCTGCTCTAGGCCAGTCGTTTCTTTAATGCCAAGCATCAGATTCGCATTTTGTAACGCCTGACCTGCAGCGCCTTTCACGAGATTATCAATTGTAGCTACAATCATGACGGTTTGTGTTCGATCATCTACATGAATGCCAATGTGACATTCATTCGTGCCTACTACATGCCTGATCTCTGGCATGTAGCCAGGTTGCAAAACCTTTATAAAAGGTTCCGTTTCATATCTCTTTTTGTACATATGCGTTACTTCTTCTGTTGTCATCGTGCCTGTCAATTGTGCGTATGCCGTCAGGTATATTCCTCGTTTAATGGGCAACAACTGCGTCGTGAGTAGCACTCTCACAGAACTGTGATCATGTGTTGCCAAGGCGTTTTCTAGATTAGTCGAGCCCCGCACCATCGCATCTTGTAAAATTCGTTCAATCTCAGGCGTATGTTGATGTTGCCCTACTTTATAAGCACGAAAACTACCATCAACTTCCACGAAATGAGAATCGAGCTTGGGGCTTCTTCCTGCTCCAGATACTCCTGACTTCGCATCGATGATCATTCGCGAAGGATCGATCACTTGCTGCTCCATAAGCGGAATGCATGCGAGCTCAGCTGCAGTTGCATAGCACCCGGGGTTTGCGATCAATTCGGCGTTACGGATGTGATCGCGATACAATTCAGGTAATCCGTATACTCCAGGTACATAGTGTGCTCTTTCAGGTGCTTGATACCACAACTCATAAGTGTCATAAGGAAGTCTATAATCGCCGCTAAAATCAATTACGCGAATCCCACGATCGAGCAATCGATCTACATATTTTGGAGCTTCACCATGCGGCATGGCTAACAAGGCCACATCCACCATAGGAAAGTCATCAAGTGTTGCCATCTTCGTAAACTGTACTTGGCCAATCGAAGATCCCCTAAATTGCGGTAAAACCTGCTCGATCGCTTGTGCTGCGTATCGATCCGACCCAACAATTAGTTGTTCTACGTCAGTACGGCCTTGTAAAATTCGCAACGTTTCAATGCCCCCGTAACCGGTAGCGCCCAGTAGCGCCATTCGCATACTGTCACCCCTCTCCTGAATCATTATACATCTATGTGCATAAAGTTTCAATAAAACTTATAAAAATAAACCGGAAGAAATTCCTCCAGTTTAATTCCAACTGTCCTATCATGTTTGTGGATATCTACCTCATAGCCAATGTATCGACTACTCGTTGATCAACCAAACTTAATCGCAAAATATACGCCTACCATGAGCAACACAGTAGTCAATAAATATCCAATCAACTGCGTCTGTGGTTTGCGTTTCTCCGATACAAGCACATGGGCGAGCCCTACCACAATAATCATCATGATGGGATGTAACAAAAACCACCCCCAAATGGGATGTTCGATAAACACGATTAACCCAATGACTATCTGTAGATCAAGCAATCCAATTAAAATGCGTCCAAAACCGGGACGTTTCCATCCATTGCCAAACCGAAGAGCATTCCACAGTAACAAAAGTGCAGAAATAATAATAATCGCTAATCCCAATATCACATGTATGCTAAACAAAAAGCTAACACCTTCCTATCCTTTACATATATCTTTACAATACATATCAGCTTGTCTTTAGTCAACTCGTTACAGAATGTAGCTAGTATCCATTAGACAACAAAGGACCGTATCTACCTGATGACATCAGAGCTAGATACGGTCCTTTGTAAGAATTTCCTACTGTCCAGATCGACTTTGCATCGTCTCTTCCTCTTGCATTTCTTTTATACTTTCTCCGCGCGACTGACTCTTTGAAGCTAAGGGCGAAAGTCGCGTTGCACTTTTTTCATCTGCTTTGGAACTCGTTTTATTGTCCACGCCACATCCTCCTCGCGTCATTGCTTTCGATCAGCTACGATCGCGAATAGTATGCTCTTTCTAGCATTCCGTTAACCTGGTATGTGACGTTCTACTCAGACCATTTCATCCCATATCTCTGTTGCCGTTGTCCCACAACAATACCAATAATAATCAGTAAGACACCTAACCATGCGATCACATCGACCTGTTCATGTAAGATCAGCGCAGAGAGTATGACCGCTACAGGCAACTCTGAACTAGATAAGATCGCTGCAGCAGATCCTCCCACGCGTGGTATACCAATCGCAAATAGCGAGGTCGGAATCGCCTGACTCAGTAAACCGATGAGCATTCCATAGACCCACATCCCCTGCCGTGCAGCTACAAACACCTCTACACTTGGCACATAGATACATGAAACGGCAATGGAAGATACTGTCGTAATCATTGCAGCACGCAAAAATGGCGATATTTGCGCCTTCAAGCTCCCATTAATATATAAAAACAGCGCATACGAAACGCCTGACAATACACCCTCGACCATGCCTACTATGGAGAGATGCTGTGTAGCCTGCGTATGAATATTGGCAAGCACAGTCCCTAAAACAATAAGCACGATTCCATACCACTGCCAATGTGTTGGGATTTTACGACGCACGAGATAATCAATCACAAAGGTGATCCAAGAGAATTGAAATAATAGAATGATAGCGAGCCAAGCAGGCAAAACGGTCAGTGCACGGTAATAAAAGATTGCAGTTCCAGTTCCAAGTAACCCAAGTGCAATCATGCGCCATATGTCCATGGGAGAAATCCCGCGAAAACTCAGCTTACCTTTAGCAGCAATTAAACTGATCACCCACAAAATAATCATCGCATAATAAAATTGTCCTGCAGTCACGTCACTAGCAGAAAAACCATGATGATACGCGATCTTCACAACAGGTGAAACGCATCCATAGCTAGCGCCACCTATCAACACAGCCAAAGCAAACAGACGGTTAGAAGTATGTCCTTGGTTCATCATCCACAAAAACTCCACATATCATGTCAGGCCTTGATGCACTCACTACTCTCGCAACCCTATATCATCGCGATAATGTTTGCCCATAAAAGAGATAGTTGCAATACGTTCATAAGCGCGATGACGCGCCAACGCAAGCGATTCTCCTCTTGCAACAACGCATAGTACGCGACCACCATGCGTGACAAGATCTGAAGAACGCTCACTGAAACGAGTGCCTGCGTGTAAAGTATACACAAATTCACTATCTTGGCTAGCGTCAATTCCTGTAATAACATCCCCTTTGCGTGGCGATTCCGGATAACCAGCAGACGTTAATACTACACAAATCGCAGAATCTGCAGCAAAATGGATAGGTGTTTGATTCATTCGATCATCACTAACTGCCTCAAAAATAGAAAGTAACTCCGTCTCTAACAACTCTAATGCGACTTGCGTCTCTGGATCGCCAAAGCGCACATTAAATTCAATGAGATTCGGTTCTCCGTCAACCATCATCAGTCCTGCGAACAGCACTCCACGAAATATGATGCCTTCTTTGCGGCACTGCATCAATACGCGATCAAATACCTGTGCACGAATTTTCTGTAGGGCATCTTCCCCCACAAAGTCGACAGGACCATACGTTCCCATACCACCCGTATTTGGACCCCTATCTTCCGCATACAGTTGTTTATGATCTTCAATCAACGGCATCAAAGCATATCCAGAATCATCGACAAATGCCATCACAGATACCTCGCGTCCCACGAGAAATTGCTCAATAACCACAGTATCTCCCGCACCTTCAAACGCGTGTTCTTCCATCAGCGTCAAAATGACCTTCTGTGCCTCGTCGCTTGTGTTTGCAATAACAACACCTTTTCCTGCTGCAAGTCCATCCGCTTTTACAACAATCGGACCAGTAAGGCTCTCCACATAGTTGCACGCTGCGCCTGGATCAGAAAAAGTCTTAAAATGAGGAGAAGGTATACCTGCCCGCTCTGCGAGTTCACGCGCAAACGCTTTGCTTGATTCTAACTTAGCCGCTTCTTTCGTTGGGCCAAATACGCGCAGACCAGCCGCCAAAAATCGATCCACGATCCCGAGCGCAAGTGGTGCCTCGGGTCCCACAACCGTTAAGTCGATCTTCTGTTCGATAGCAAATGCAAGTAAACGTTCGATATCTGTCACTTCAATTTGCACACACGTAGCATACATCCCTATCCCTGGATTCCCTGGTGCCGCATACACAAACACCTCGCGCGCACTCGAATCTTTTCTTGCATCTAAGACAAGTTTGCGAACGATCGCATGCTCGCGTGCACCACTGCCAATCACGAGAACCTTCACATGCTCACTCCTCTTGACTTGCGCCTTTCTAATGACGAAAATGCCGTACCCCGGTGAATACCATCGCAATTCCGTATTCATTAGCCACATCGATAGACAACTGATCTTTGATTGAACCGCCAGGTTGAATCACAGCGCGAATGCCTGCCTTTGCTGCCGCTTCAAGCGTATCTGGCATCGGGAAAAACGCATCGGAAGCAAGTGCACAACCTGCGGCTTGATCCCCCGCCTGTGCGATCGCAATGTTCGCTGCACCCACGCGATTCATCTGCCCTGCTCCGACTCCAACCGTTTGGTGATCTTTCGTGAGAACAATGGCATTACTCTTGACGTGTTTTACAATTTTCCAAGCAAATAACAACTCGCTTAGCTCTTCTTCTGTCGGCGCACGATGTGTGACCACCGTTATATCTGCAGGTGTTAATGCACGTACATCAGACTCCTGAACTAGTAATCCGCCACGCACATCGCGCAACGTATGTTCAGCAGAAGATGTCCGATCTTCCACAAACTCACCAAGCTCAAGTACTCGGACATTTTTCTTTTTAGCGAGAATCGCAAGAGCATCTTCAGTAAAACCAGGTGCCATAACAATCTCTAAAAAGAGTTCCGTCAGTGGCTTAGCCACATCTGCATCGATGATGCGATTACAAGCTACAATGCCACCAAAAATAGAAATAGGGTCTGCTTCATACGCACGTACAAATGCTTCATGTGCATCGCGACCTGTCCCCACGCCACATGGATTCATATGTTTCACTGCAACCACTGTTGGTTCATTAAATTCAAGCAATAGCGATAGCGCAGCATTAGCATCTTGAATATTGTTATACGATAATTCCTTACCTTGCTTTTGCACAGCCGTTTGTAGCGAAGGATATACCTTTTGCGTCGAAGTATAAAACGCCGCTTGCTGGTGTGGATTCTCACCGTACCGGAGAGTCTGTGCCTTTGTATACGTCAGTGAGATGGATTCTGGAAACACCTCTCCTGCTTGTCTCGTCAGGTACTCTGCAATCAGTGCATCATAAGCTGCCGTGTGGCGAAATACCTTTGCGGCAAGCGCAAAGTGTTCATCTTGCGTAAAACCTTCCCCCGCGGCCAGGCGCTCTCCAACCCACCCGTAATCACTTGGATCGACCAAGACGATGACATATGCGTGATTTTTCGCAGCAGCACGTAACATGCTGGGTCCACCAATATCAATATTTTCAATAGCTTCTTCTAGCGTTGCATCTGCTCTTGCAATCGTTGCTGAAAACGGATATAAATTGACAATCACGTAATCAATCATCTCAATATGATGTTCTTTCGCAGCTTGCATATGCTCTTCATTGTCGCGCAATGCAAGTAGCCCTCCGTGAATAAGTGGATGTAGCGTCTTGACGCGTCCATCCATCATTTCAGGAAAGCCAGTGATTTGAGAAACTTCTTGTACAGCAATACCTGCTTGCGATAGTGTTCGAAAGGTACCGCCTGTCGATACGATCTCCACACCTGCCGCCTCTAAAGTTTGCGCTAATTGTACAATGCCCGTTTTATCTGAGACGCTAATTAATGCTCTTGCCATCATCTAGTCTCCTTTTCACACCACTGTTTGACCACCCGCGGTAGTAACTCATGCTCGACACGTTGAATACGTCTAGCTACTTGTTCATACGTATCAGATGGTTCCAATGGAACTCTCTGCTGTGCAATGATAGGACCTGCATCAAGGTCTGCATCTACATAATGAATGGTTACACCTGTTTCTTTGACTTGCGCCGCAAGTGCCTGCCCAATAGCATCCAGTCCCTTAAATGCAGGCAATAGAGACGGGTGTAGATTGATCATGCGCTTTGTGTACGCTTCAATAACCTTTGTCCCAATGATACGCATATAGCCAGCTAACACGATGAGATCAATGGTGCGTTTTTGCATTTCCTCCAATATAGCCAGTTCCCACTGTTCTTTTCCAAGAAGTTCCTTGTGCGTATGTGCAAACGTGGCAATCCCCATCTCTCTTGCATAGGAAACGGCACCTGAATGCGGCTTATCACTCACCAAAAGTGCGATATGCCCACAGCCAAGCTCATCTGCACGCTCACTCTCCACTAGACGCCGAAAGTTTGTCCCCTCGCCAGAAGCGAAAACGGCAATTTGGACTGTCTTCATCGCAAATTCTTGTCTGACGTTAGGATGACACCAGATACTCCAGACTCAATCTGCCCAATGATGAACGCTGCTTCTCCAAGGTGTGAAAGTGCCTCCACAACCCGCACTGCATCTGTGCGCGAAACGACTAATACAAACCCTATGCCCATATTCCATGTGCGAAAAAGCGTTTGTTCATCCATCTCCTGCAAACTTTGTAGCCATTGAAAGATCGGCGGCACAGGCCATGCAGACTGATCGAGAACACAGCCAAGTCCTTCGGGTAGCACGCGAGGAATATTTTCTAACAACCCACCACCCGTAATATGGGCCATGGCATGTATGGATACAGTGGACAATAAGGATAAGATTGACTTTACATATATTTTTGTTGGAGTGAGTAACTCCTGACCAAGGGTTTTTGTGCCATCGCCAAAAGGTTCATCATAGAAATGACCATGATCCTCAACTAATTTACGAATAAGAGAATATCCGTTGGAGTGTGGTCCTGATGAAGCCAAGCCGATCACTTGATCACCTGCTTGAACGAGATGTCCATCGATCATCATCTCGCGTTCCACGACACCTACAGCAAACCCAGCAATATCGTACTCGCCCGCTCCATACATTCCAGGCATTTCGGCAGTCTCACCACCAATGAGTGCGGCACCTGATGCCACGCAACCATCAGCGATCCCTTTTACGACTTGCTCTGCAACTTCTGGATGTAACTTGCCCGTTGCAAAGTAATCAAGAAAAAAGAGTGGTTCCGCTCCAGAAGTTAAGATATCATTGACGCACATCGCAACGGCATCTATGCCTATTGTATCGTGCTGATGTAGCGCAAAAGCGAGTTTCAACTTTGTCCCTACGCCATCTGTTCCAGACACAAGTACAGGTTCCTGATAGCGATCACTTGGAAACAAGAACCCACCACCAAACGAACCGATGCCCCCAAGCACTTCTTTGCGTAACGTGCGCAACACATGTGGCTTAATGCGCTCTACCGTCTCATTGCCAGCGTCAATATCGACACCGGCCGCTCGATACATATCTGCCATATGCTCCTACCTTTCTACTGGTTGTTTTCCACGCTCTTCTAGCATCGTTTTAGAACTCGGGTATATTTCTGTAGGATACATGCCCGTAAAACAAGCATTACAGAAACCGTGTTTCTCATTTGCCTTCACACCAAATGCCGAGAGCATCGTCGCTTCCTCCATATAGGCCAAACTATCTGCTCCAATAAACGCTTGAATTTCTGCTATCGTCTGTTTAGAAGCGATCAACTCTTCGCGCGCTGATGTGTCGATTCCATAAAAGCAAGAGTGTCGCACAGGTGGTGAAGAGATCCGAACATGCACTTCTGTTGCCCCTGCTTCACGCAAGAGACTGACAAGACGCGCACTTGTGGTACCGCGAACTAACGAATCGTCAACCATGACCACACGCTTACCTGCAACGATTTTTTTCACGGCACTTAGCTTTAAACGAACACCTAAACTCCGCAATTCCTGAGATGGCTGAATAAAAGTTCGCCCACTGTATTTATTTTTAATCAAGCCAATTTCATAGGGCAAATGTGCTTCTTCTGCATAGCCTATGGCCGCAGAAATGCTAGAATCAGGAACGCCAATAACTACATCAGCCTCTACTGGCGACTCATGTGCGAGAAGTTTACCGAGTTGTTTGCGCACCATATGCACATTGAACCCGTCGATGTCGCTATCAGGTCGAGCAAAATAAATGTATTCAAATGTACATAACGCCTTTCGCGATGATTCAGAAAAACGTTGCTCATGCAAGCCTTGATCATCGATAATCAGCATTTCACCTGGCTCAATGTCCCGAATAAACGTCGCGCCAATGGTATCAAATGCACAGGTTTCGGAAGCTACTACGTAAGCTCCATCCAATTGGCCAAGTGCCATAGGCCGCAATCCTTGTGGATCGCGCATAGCGATGAGCTCATGATCGGTTAGAATGACGAATGCATATGCACCCTTTAACATTGACATGCTCTCGCGAACATTCTCTGAAATCGTCTTATACATTCCTCGCGCGATCAAGTGCGCTACAACTTCTGTATCACTTGTCGATTGAAAGATACTTCCCTGATGTTCTAAAATATCGCGAATTTGCCGTGCGTTGACGAGATTGCCATTGTGTGCAAGCGCGATATTGCCTTGCCGAAAATCAAAGACAAGCGGCTGCGCATTGCGAATCGAACTCTCACCAGTAGTCGAGTACCGCACATGTCCCACTGCAGCATATCCAGGCAATGTTTGTAAGCGATCACCAGAAAATACTTCTGTCACTAACCCCATTCCACGATGACTGTGCATCGTGTGTCCATCAATCACAGCAATTCCTGCGCTCTCTTGACCCCTGTGTTGCAAAGCATATAGCCCATAATAAGAAAGCTGTGCGGCCTGCTCGTGACCGAAAATCCCAAAAACGCCACATTCCTCATGCATTTTGTCAAACATGTCTAACGCTTCATCCATGATGTAATCGCTCCTCGCCATGCTGCTTGAAGTCGCTCTATTGGTGCTTGCATGTAGACTTTATCGCCAATGGATACATGAATATGTGAAGAATCCTCTATACTGCCCACATGCAACAGTGGTACACTATGTGTTGCAGCAATACGCGCGATCAACTCTTTGCTTCCTGCTTTTGCTGTTAGCACGATCAGACTCGCGCCCTCTCCAAAGAAAAGCGACAATACTTCTTCATTTGACAGAACATGGTCAGCATTCGTACGGCTTACATTCAGTTGGATCTTTGCTCCAAGATTTCCTGCCATCGCAGACTCAGCGATGGCCACTAGAAGACCACCATCTGACACATCGTGTGCCGATTGGACGAGATTCTCTTTTGCCAATGCAAGCATGCATTTTTGTAGAGCCAGCTCTGCTTCTAAATGAATTTCTGGCAATCGATACTGTAACGCTTGATCAACGCCTTCTAGAAAAAGGTATTCAGATCCACCCAGTCCGGCTGTTTGCATCCGTTCTAAATCACCTAGAACAAAGATCTCATCCCCTGCTGTGCGAAATGCACTTGTGATGAGTTGTGATCTGTCCTCTAACAATCCCACCATACCAATGACCGGAGTCGGGTAAATATCTACGCCATGTGATTCGTTATAGAGCGATACATTGCCGCTAATGACAGGCGTCCCAAATGCCTCACAAGCTTTAGATAAACCATCTGCAGAACGCTCGAGTTGATAGAAAATCTCCGGCTTTTCTGGATTCCCATAATTCAAGCAATCCGTTACAGCTAATGGTTGTGCCCCAGTGCATACGATATTACGCGCTGCCTCAGCAACTGCCCTAAGCCCACCTGTATAGGGATCAAGATATACGTGTCGGCCATTGCCATCTGTCACAAGTGCAATCGCCTTTTGCGTACCTGGAATCCCCACCACAGCGGCATCGGACCCCGGCCGAACAAACGTTTCTGTGCGCACCATCGAATCGTACTGATCATACACCCACTCTTTACTTGCAATCGTAGGTCGCGCTAACAGTGCACACAACTTCTCCACTACATCCCCTAACTCAGTGATCTGTGGCGCGCCTTGTAGTGCATCTAGATAATCAGGGCGCAGTGCAGGTCGATCTAATACAGGAGCTTCATCTACCAGTGCAAAAACAGGAATCTCTGCCGCCACGTCCCCATGCTCCAATACGCGCAACATCTGGTCATCAGTTACTTGGCCAATCACCGTCGCGTGTAAATTCCATTTTTCAAAAATGGTTGTAGCCACTTCTTCTTGTCCTTGCTGCATGACCACAAGCATGCGCTCTTGCGACTCCGATAGCATAATCTCATAGGGGTTCATGCCACTTTCGCGACAAGGTACTTGCGCTACATCGATAGTCAATCCACTACCTGCACGGCTCGCCATCTCTGCTGCAGAAGACGTGAGACCTGCCGCCCCCATATCTTGAATCCCAACCACCTTACCTGTAGCAATGAGTTCCAAACACGCCTCAAGTAGCAATTTTCCCATAAATGGATCGCCCACTTGCACAGCTGACCGCTCTTTTGCATGCGGATCAATAGCGGATGCAAAGGTTGCCCCGTGAATGCCATCGCGCCCTGTGCGCGCACCTACGATCAATACCGGATTGCCAACCCCACTAGCGCTCCCTCTAGCGATCTGCTCATGCGTCATCAACCCCACGCACATTGCATTCACCAATGGATTATGCTGATAGCGATTGTCAAATACCACTTCTCCGCCCACCGTTGGGATACCGATACAATTGCCGTATCCCCCGATACCTGCTACAGACTCTGCAAATAAGTACCTCGTATGCGCATCATCTAATTCGCCAAATCGCAGACTATTTAACAAAGCGATCGGCCTTGCTCCCATCGTAAATACATCGCGTATAATCCCGCCAACACCCGTTGCGGCACCTTGATACGGTTCAATCGCTGTAGGGTGATTGTGACTCTCGATTTTAAAGGCAACTGCAAGACCATCGCCGATATCGACAATCCCTGCATTTTCACCAGGTCCTTGCAAGACAGACGGACCATCGGTAGGAAAGCGACGCAGCACTTTTTTGGAACTCTTATAACTACAATGTTCAGACCACATCACGCTAAAAATGCCTGTTTCCACATAATTAGGCTCACGCACTAACAACTCTACGATGTGTTCATATTCTGCATCTGTTAGACCAAATGTACGGTAAATCTTCTGTTCTTTCACTTCAAGTGCCGTAGGGAGGCCTGTCCCCTCTACCTGTGACTCACTAGGACCGGATGGACGCATGTGTTTCCCCCCAAACGTGTAATATCGAAGAAAATAATCGAACGCCATCTTCACTGCCAAGTAAAGAGTGAACAGCTCGCTCTGGATGTGGCATCATACCAAGCACATTGCCGCGTTCATTGACGATCCCTGCAATGTCGTCCACAGAACCATTGGGATTATGCTCTTTTGCATAACGAAACACGATTTGGCCATTCTCCTGTAATTGGTGTAGAGTGCGCTCATCTGCGTAATAATTGCCTTCACCATGTGCAATCGGGATCGCAATCTGTTCACCAACAGCATAGTGATCAGTAAACGCTGTGCGGTTATTTTCCACTACCAATTGGGCCATTTCACAGCGAAATTGCAACGATTCATTTCGTCGCAATGCACCTGGCAACAATTTTGCTTCCGTTAAAATTTGAAATCCATTGCAAATTCCAAGAACATATCTTCCTTCTTGTGCAGCCTTCTCGACCTCTCTCATCACAGGTGCAAACCTTGCAATCGCACCTGCTCGCAGATAATCCCCGTATGAAAAGCCACCCGGTACAACAATCAAATCATAGGCAGCAAGATTGGTTGCCGTATGCCAGATAAGCTCGACTGGTTGCGATACCGTTTGCGAAATTGCCTTCACCGCATCAAGATCACAATTACTCCCTGGAAATTGAATCACTGCGCACTTCATGATTGCGCCTCTGTCAATTCAAACGTATAGGTCTCTATAACAGGATTCGTAAGAAGTTGATCGCACATGTCGCGCACAAGCGTAGCTGCTTCCTCTTTAGACTGTGCAGACAATGTGACCTCCATATACTTCCCAACGCGAACATCACTCACGGATAGGAAATTCTGCGCATGTAATGCATGTGTAACTGTCGTTCCTTGTGGATCTAGCACACTTGCTTTAAGCGTTACATAAATTTTGGCCAAGAAGTTCACTGCTTCTCCTCCTCAAAAGTAATAAGTATCCACCATACTCTTGTGCGTAGCTATTTGTTTTGGATTCGATGTAATATCTCCTGATAGGCTTCTTCTACGCGACCCAAATCTCTTCGAAAGCGGTCCTTGTCCAATTTCTCATTCGTTTGCTCATCCCAAAAGCGGCAAGTATCAGGAGAGATCTCATCTGCAAGAACAATCTCACCTTCTGCTGTTACACCAAATTCCAATTTAAAGTCGACTAAAAGCACTCCTTTTGTATGAAGCCGTTCATACAAAATGTCATTAATCATCAGTGCTGTCCGTTCTAAGTGGTCAAGTTCCTCGCGAGTAGCCAATTCGAGCGCCACTGCATGTGAATGATTGATCAGCGGATCTCCGAGTTCATCATTTTTTAAATAAAATTCTACTACCGTCTGCTTCAGTTTTTCGCCCTCAATTAACCCAAGGCGCGAAGCAAGGGTACCTGCTGCAACATTGCGCGTAACGACTTCAACGGGAATAATGCGTACCCGCTTCACCAGCATCTCGCGTTCTGAGAGCGTGTCGATATAATGTGTGACAATCCCTTCTTGCTTCAACCAATCAAAAAAAACAGTGCTAATTGCGTTATTATAAACACCTTTTTTTGTGATCGAGCCTTTCTTTTGTCCGTTAAAGGCTGTAGCATCGTCTTTGAATTCCACAATGTACGCGTCATCCCGTTCACATTCATATACGCGTTTTGCTTTCCCTTCGTATACCATTTGACCCTTTTGCATGACAATCCCCTCCATGACATCATCCTGGAACTATGCTTCAATCCCTAATCGTTTAAAAATCATCTCAACATGTTGTAAATGAAAGGCGTAATCAAAACAGCCATCTAGATCGTTATTGGTTAGATGCTGCTGCACAAGTGGAGATTCCTCAATTAGCTCGCGAAATGGACGTTGTTCTTCCCACGCTTGCATCGCCTTAGCTTGCACCGCGTCATACGCTTCTTCCCGTGCCACCCCATGTTCTACAAGTGCAAGCAATACACGTTGAGAATAAATCAAGCCAAAGGTGCGATTCATATTGCGTTTCATGTTTTCAGGGAATACAGTCAAATTGGCGACGATATTCGTCATTTTATGCAAGAGATAGTGCAACAAAATGGTGCTATCAGGTAAAATAACTCGTTCTACTGATGAATGTGAGATATCCCTTTCATGCCATAACACTACATCTTCATATGCAGCAACCATATTGCCACGCAGAACTCGAGATAATCCTGAGATCTGTTCACATGTCACAGGGTTGCGCTTATGTGGCATAGCTGAAGAACCTTTTTGTCCAGCATAGAAAGGTTCTTCTACTTCACGAATTTCTGTTTTTTGTAGCGCGCGGATCTCTGTGGCAATCTTATCGAGTGAGGTGCCAATCAGTGCCAGTGTCGCCATGTACTCCGCATGTCGATCACGCTGCAGTGTTTGGGTGGAAATAGGTGCTGCCTTCAATCCTAAACGGTCACAAACCATCTCTTCTACTCGTGGATCAATGTTGGCATACGTTCCTACTGCGCCAGAAAGCTTTCCATACTGTACGTTGTCACTAGCATGGGCAAAGCGATCTAGATTGCGCACCATCTCCGCATAATACAACGCCAATTTCAAACCAAAAGTTGTGGGTTCTGCGTGAACGCCATGTGTTCGTCCCATCATCACTGTATCGCGATAGCGCAGTGCTTGCGAACGCAACGTATTCGTAAACTCTTTAAGTTTTTGTACAATCAATGCGTTGGCCTGTTTCAATTGCACACCTAGCGCGGTATCAACGACATCTGTGCTAGTGAGTCCGAAGTGCACCCATTTGCGCTCTGCTCCAAGTGTCTCTGATACAGCACGTGTAAATGCAACGACATCATGACGTGTTTCTTTTTCAATCTCTAATGCACGCTCTACATCTACCTTAGCGTGAGCGCGGATTTTTGCTGCATCTTCAACTGGAATGACGCCCAGTTCTGCCCACGCCTCACATGCGGCAATTTCAACTTCAAGCCATGCCTGATAACGATTCTCCAAAGTCCAAATCGCAGCCATTTCAGGCAGCGAATAACGTTCTATCATGTGTAAATCCCTCGTTCCTGCCCACAGACGAGCGGGCTAAGTTCGTGTTATGCTTTAGATCAAGTGGTTGCACCCTCAGTCTACCAACTTCGTCGACGAGGGTCAATGAAAATACGAACGTTACACATAAAATCTATTTTATTGTTCGCATTTTAAGGTTGTTTTGACCAGTCACAGGCAATTTCCAAACCAATATAGGAGGAATTGAACGTGTACGATCGCTCCCCATCATCTAAGGACCTAGACGAATTGGGTCGTGATATTCACTTTTGCGCGACATGTCAACATATCCAACCAGTTAAAACGCATACAGGCGTTCAATTCATATGCTCACGACTCGGCTATGAAACGCACCCCAATTGGAAATTTAACTGCTGGACACCGCGCTCAACTTATGTAATTACAAAGACCATCAATTCATCGTCAACCAATAGCACACACAAATCACAGAAAGATTGACAGTACTCATTTTTATATGCTTTACTTAAAAAATGGGCATTTCTATAGCACAAAGTGGAAGGGGTTCTCAATACTCTTGGAACCATGGATTATTTGCATCGGATCTACTGACTGGCAAGGCATTAATCATCGTCCACACCATATGCTGCGCGGACTAGCACAACTCGGATGGAATATTTTATATGTCAATGCGCCGATCACTTGGCTTTCTCCGCTTAAAGATAAGACATTGCTACATAAATGGAAGACACAGTGGCAGAGCCATACTGTAGAGCCACATATTCATGTGTTAGAGCCACCCATTATTGCACCTTTTGGCTCAATGACCCCACTTTCAAATATTTGGAATCAACATAGAATTGCGCGTGCAATCAATGCTGAGTTATTACGTTTACACATTGATACCTATATACTTTATTCATTATTACCAACTGCCACCGATCTCCTCCCATTGTTAACTGGGAAAAAGCGGGTACTCTATGATTGTGTCGACGATCATGCCTCGTTTACAGGCTTAATCTCTAAGTCTTACGTACGAAACATGGAACAAAGACTTGTACAACAATCAGATGTAGTTTTTGCAACATCACATAAATTAGCAGAACAACTAGAGCGCTTTGGTGCGACACCTATCCTTGTGCCAAACGGCGTACACATCGATCACTTTGCTAAAACAAAGGATAGCATCGAAAAAGCATCCAAATGGAAGCAATCCATTGGCGCCCAAGTGATTATCGGGTTTGTAGGTGGTATTGCTGATTGGATTGACATCCAGTTACTCACAGAGCTTGCTTCCCTTCGAAAAAACTATACACTTGTCTTAATCGGTCCTGTGTTAACTGATATCAGTGCACTTTCTCGCCTCCCAAACGTCAAAGTCCTAGGGCCAAAACCGTATGTGGAGTTACCTCAATATGTCCAAGCATTTGACGTAGGACTTGCACCTTTTAAACTCAATGACTTAACTGAGAGTGTTAATCCAGTGAAAGTATATGAATATTTAGCTGCTGGAATTGAAGTCATCGCCACTCCAATGCGAGAATTACTTGGGATGCAAGAAGCAGTTCACATTGGTAAAAATGCAGAGGAATTTGCACAACATATCGATAACATTGTAGCTGGTTCGGGGCGCATTGATCATACGATCCGGGAAAAGTTTGCCAAAGACAATGCTTGGTCTCATCGTATTGCAAAAACCAATGATTTATTGAAGGAGATCACGAAATGACAACCCATGCAACAGCCATCATTCTTGCAGCTGGTCTTTCTAGTCGCTTGCGCCCACTAACAGATGAGACACCTAAATGTCTACTTCCCATGGGTGACCGCACCATTTTAGATTGGCAGCTCTATGCACTTACTTCTATTGGAATTGAAGACATTGTTATTGTCGTAGGCTATAAACAAGAACTCGTGCGGGCACAATTGCAAGAAAAGTGGCCACAACTGCGTGTGACCTATGTGGTCAATGAAGATTATGCGACAACTAACACGCTCTTTTCCTTAGCGATGGCATTTGCACAAGTTCCTGAGCGTGACTTCTACTATTTAAATGCAGACGTTGTTTTCCATAAAGAGATCGTCACACGCTTAGATCCATATGAAAATGGCGCTTTCCTTGCCATTGATTGCAAACAATGCCGCGAAGAAGAAGTGAAAGTTCGAGTATCACAAAACAGCATTATCGAGATTGGCAAAGAGATGGATCCGAACATTTGCTTAGGTGAATTTATCGGTGTGGCGAAATTCTCTGGATCATTTGTTCATTCCTTCCGAGAGACGGTCGCTCGTTTGGCCATCCCAGGTAATGAACGCAAGTTTTTCGAATATGCACTAGACGAACTGACGCGCACAGATACCTTAACTCCCGTTGACATCACAGGTATTCCCTGTGTGGAAGTCGATTTTAAAGAAGACTATGATTACGCAGTATCCTATGTGATTAAGCATTTCGGCGAATAGAAGGAGTTACGATTCATGTCTGATTTTAAAGCCATAAATGCCTGTGCTAAACGACCAGCTGATATATGGACCAACTACTTTTATTATTTTTTTTCACTGCGTTTTGTATATATGATAAGAAAGACACCTATTACACCCAACCAAGTCACTTTGGCATCTTTTTTTCTGTTATTATTTTCAGCTTGGCTATTTAGTTTGGGAACGCGTGAGATGATTCTTCTTGGTGTTCTCGTTCACCAAATATCCTTCATCTTCGATTGTGCAGATGGCCAATTGGCACGCTTTAAACAGCAATTTTCTTCTTACGGCGCATGGCTTGATCAAACAGCAGATCGTATCAAGGAATATGTTCTTGCTTTATCTCTCGCCTATGGCTATGCTCGCTTTCACACAGGTACCTCTGTGTGGGAATATGCGTTAGCTGAGTTATTTGTGTTATTTATGCTTGAATATTATGACCAACAACGAGGAAAAATTGGTGACATGAAGGCCAACAACAACGTAGTGGCGCAATCACAAGATCGTCCTGTCACAACCGCTACACAAGGCCGTACGTATCAGTCTTTACGCACGTTTCGTTCATATATTCCATTTCGTGGATTTACTATTGGCGAACAATACTTTTTAACTGGACTATTACTTGTTCTCACAAATGAAAAAACAACGCTTATAGTTGTTACTTACGTGGCTTTGGTCATGATCATTTATCGACCCATTGCCACTATTGCTAAACAGCGATTAGAAAGTTAGGGGATGTACGATGGATAAACGAGGCGTTGTGCGCAACCTCCGCGCGATCTCCACTCTTTATTCACTGATGCGCGATGGGGAAGAACAAGTAGCGCATTATCGATCTGCCGCAGATGCGATTCGCAAGTTACCAACACATACAAAGCTCGACATAGAACAATTGCGCACGCAGTTTTCTTTTTCAGAATCTGTGCTTACAAGTATACACTTATTGCTTACACAAGGCCGCAAAGCAACTATGACTGCACTACCTATTTCTGTGCCATGGTCATTACTCGAACTGATGGAGCTTCCTGGATTTACCCCCAAATTAACCGGTAGACTCTATCGGATTTTGGGCATCCGTTCGCTAGAAGAGCTTGAAAAGGCATTGACTAAGGGCAGTCTCGCTTTTGCTCATGTTCTACCCGATACGCAGTTGCCTCATCTCCAACAGGCTATTGAAAAGCTGAGATTACGTAAGTCTGCTCTATCTCTGCCAGTGAGTCTAAGAATTGCACAGCGTAGTATCGATCAGATCATCAAATCCATCCCACAGCTTTCAAAGATAGAATTGACAGGATCCGTACGACGCATGTGCCCTATCTCTACAAAAGTCGAACTATTGGCTAGCTTTGATGGAAGCTCTTCGATCATCGTCCAATTGAGTCAACTTGGATATGCTCCCGCACACAAGTCAACCAACAAGAATGAATGGCCAGACTTTCCCATGATACAAATGACACTAGAAAAAATGGTCGAATTTGATGATCATGAGGTTCCCATCATTCTTTATCTTGTCACTCCACAAACGTTTGCTCTAGCATGGACCCTCACTACAGGAGATAAAGCACATGCACAACGACTGAACAAACAAGCAAAAGATCGATCGCTTTCGCCTATTGCATATACATCGATCCAGACGGAAGAAGAAGTCTACCGAACATTACAACATCCTTATCTCCTGCCAGAACTTCGAGAAGAAGGATGTCTAGATGCGGTATTCGCTGAACTCGTGCAAGCAGAGCAAATTAAAGCTGACCTGCATATGCATTCCACATACAGTGATGGCGCAGATACTATGGAAGCAATGATAGAGCGTTGTATTGAAAAAGGATATATCTGTATGGCGATTACTGACCACTCCCAATCTTTAGATATCGCACACGGACTCTCTATCGATCGACTCATGCGCCAACAAGAAGAAATTTATGCACTGCGCGAGAAATATCCTACTATTACAATTTTTCACGGCACAGAAGTAGACATACTAGCAGACGCAACACTTGACTTCCCAGATGTCATTCTTGAACAACTAGATTTTGTTGTCGCATCCATTCACACTGCGATGACTCAATCCAAAGCGGAGCTTACTGCACGTCTACTTTACGCGATTGAGTCCCCACACGTCGATGTCATCGCACACCCAACTGGACGCATGATCGGCTTACGTGACAGCTATACCATTGACTTTGATCGCGTATTTAGTGCGGCAGAACACAGTCATATAGCACTTGAATTAAACTGTAATCCTAGTCGTCTGGATCTAGACCCACAGTGGCTACGTGTAGCCATGAGCAGCCACTGCACATTTGCAATCGATAGCGACGCTCATAGTGTACATGATTTAGAGCGACTAACCATTTATGGTGCTACTATGGGACGAAAAGGCTTACTTACCCCAGATCGTATTATCAATACTTTTAATGTCAGTCAACTTTCGCAGTGGCTAGGAACAGGAAGATAGTATTCGTCCTTGCAAGACATGTCTTTAGACAAACTGCGATGCGATCAACTCGATGTTTGGTAGAGTGGTGGTTCAATCCATAGTGGATCCGCTACTTTACCACTGACATTTGTATTGCGAATCATCGCAATCTCATCACATACAGGGAACTTTTTGCAATTAATGCAGTCCTTCCAGATCTTTTGATGCAAACTACTCTTCTCAACTACAGTAAATCCACAGCGTGCAAAAAATATTTCTTGATACGTCAGAGATAGTACCCGCGGAATTTGCAAAGCCTGCGCTTTAGCAAACAAGGCATCCACAAGAAGCCGTCCATACCCTCTTCCTTGTGCACTCTCTGCAATAGCAAGGGATCGAATTTCTGCAAGATCGTCCCCCAATATATGAAGAGCACCTACACCTACTACAACCCCATCCTCTTCGATCACATAAAAGGATAAGATATTTTCGCAAATCGATTGCCGTGAACGCACCAACAACAATCCCTGTTGTGCATAGTCACGCAGCAATGTAGTGATATCATCCACATCGAGAATAGTCGCCTTCCGAATCATCATTCGCACAATCCTTTCTTTATATAAGATGCATCAAGTCGTATACTCACTATTGATCTGCACATAGTCATGAGTTAAATCACATGTAAAATAGGTTCCCGCACAATCCCCGACCCCAAGGTTTATAGCAACCATAATCTCCGCTTGACTCATTACTTCCTTCGCGATTTGTTCATCCACAGGTGTACATGCTCCATCAGCAAATACCATGTGTTCACTGATTTTTACCTGTAACTGTTCGATATCCATGTGTGCACCTGCACGACCAATCGCTGAAATGATGCGTCCAGGATTGAAATCCTCTCCGTAAAAAGCAGTTTTTACGAGTGTCGAAGTGGAAACCGCATGTGCAATTCGCTCTACATCGTCATCAGATGCTCCACCAGTTACTGCTATCTCAATAAATTTGGTTGCCCCTTCACCATCCTTCACGATCATTTTCGCTAAGTCTTGACATACATTGGTAAGCTCTTCTATAAATACCTCATACTCGGGTGATTCCTCTGTCAGCACATCCTCATCATGTCCCGTAGCAAGCAAGATGACACTATCATTTGGACTCGTATCCCCGTCCACCGAAATGGCATTAAAACTCGTTTTGGCTGCTTGATGTAACGCCTTTTGCAAAGCGACAGGGTGGATCGAAACATTGGTGATGATTACCGATAACATCGTAGCAAGACGGGGATGAATCATCCCTGCACCCTTGGCTACACCCCCAATGACAAAAGAACCTTTAGCAGTCTGCATAGTATGCACACTAGTTTTTGGGAAAGTATCTGTTGTCATCATCGCAGTAGCAGCTTCCATACCTGCTACACGCGAACTCCCTGCACTTTGAATAAGAGCAGAAAGACGTGGAGTGAGACGTTCTGCATGTAAAGGCACGCCTATGACTCCTGTGTGTAATACAATAACCTCATCTGCCTGACATCCAATTTCTTTGGCCACACCTGCTGCCAATAATTCCGTATCAGCTCGCCCCGCAAGACCAGTACCTGCATTGGCGTTACCACTTGTAACCAATACTGCTCGCACTCTTTTTCCACCGTGTAACCGCATCAGTGAACTCTCTACACAAGCACTTCGAAATTGATTCGTCGTAAAAACCCCAGCAAAGACTGCTTCATGATCACAAATAAACAAAGCTGCGTCCGGTCGCTCATCGCGTTTAATTCCAATCCATCCACTCGCACAAGATACTCCGGGTACATCTGTTATACTGATCGAAGACGATGCATCCACCTGATCAGCCTCCTTCATCCATCACTTATAATCTAATTACTATACATGTCTATTAATAATTATGCAATATGATTTTGTCGATCTGCAATTTTTATGTGAACAGACTATAATACAGATAGGCTGACAACTGCTTGTTCAGAATGCTGAGAGGAGACACGTATGAATCGGAGATATCACATTATCGCAGGAGTTTTTCTCGCCATCATCCTCATTGGAGGTCCACAAATTATACAATGGCATGAAGAACATACAAACCCACCATTCCAAAATCTTCTTACTTCAGAGCTCACAACACCTCTATCCACGTATAACCCACAAACCATTGCAGATCCTACAGTATTTACTCACCTCACTGTCTACACAGCTTCAGGAAAGCCCGTAGTACTAAATGCATCCCATACTCCCCTGTTATTTGAGGCCTATTGGTGTCCACACTGTCAGCGCACGCTTGTGTTGCTCAATGCTAATAAGTCGCATCTACGTCATTTCCCAATCATGATCAGCACAGGCTTTGCACCAAATACCTCTTTGCAAACTGCTAAGCACTTCACAGCAGAAGAAGAGTCCGCATTTTCACTGCATGGCATCACTGTATATTATCTACTTGCGCATTGGCGTCCGCTGATCAAAGAGTTTCCTATGTTGATCTTCCCGTCAAAATCAGGAAAAATAGACCAGCTTATGGGCGAGCATACCTTTCCCATATGGAAAAAAGCTCTTGACAACCACGGTGCATAAGTAACTATGCCTACTCGCATAGCTTATACACCATAACCATCAAGAGCTACCTCTTAGTACCTTAGCTCAAATGTCCTCCTAGTTACTCCCACTCAATGGTAGCTGGAGGCTTCGATGTCACGTCGTAAACAACGCGATTGACACCTGCTACCTCGTTGCATATGCGATTGGACATCACCGATAGAATATCATAAGGTATATGTGCAAATTCTGCCGTCATACCATCGCGCGATGTCACCGCGCGAATCGCAACTGTCGCAAAGTACGTTCGCTCATCCCCCATAACCCCTACACTATGCGTGTCAGTAAGTACCGCGAAATACTGCCAAATTTCCTTATCAAGTCCGTTCTTAAGCACTTCTTCACGCACAATAGCGTCTGCTTTTTGTAGAATAGCTACGCGCTCAGGCGTTACTTCGCCCATCACACGAATGGCGAGTCCAGGTCCTGGAAACGGCTGTCTCCATACAAACGCATGTGGTAATCCTAATTCTTCACCAAGTGCTCTCGCTTCATCTTTAAACAATGAACGCAGGGGTTCAATTAATTCAAACCGCATATCTTTAGGTAGACCACCGACATTATGATGAGATTTGATCGTTGCGGCTGTCTTTGTCCCACTTTCAATAATATCTGTATACAGTGTGCCTTGACCTAAAAACTCGTAATCACCTAACTCTTTTGCCATTTCATCAAATACTTTTACAAATTCACTGCCTATTCGCTTACGTTTTATTTCTGGATCTACTACATCGCGCAGCAGTGCAAAGAACCGATCACTCTTGTCTAATTTTCGTATATCCATGTGAAAAACGCCATCAAACATCTCCATGACCTGTTCGCCCTCACCCAACCGCAGTAGCCCATGGTCTACAAATACACAAGTGAGGCGATCTCCGATTGCACGATGAATAAGAGCCGCAGTAACCGATGAATCGACTCCGCCAGAAAGAGCCATTAGAACGCGTTTATCTCCAACTTTAGCGCGGATTTCTTCAACTGCGCGGTCGACATACGAGTCCATACTCCAATCTGCCTTACATCCACATATCGTATATAAAAAATTGCGTAACATATCATTCCCATGCTCTGTATGTTGAACTTCTGGATGAAATTGCACACCATATAACTTTCGTTCTGGTGAACTCATTGCAGCGACAGGTGCACTCGCTGTCACCGCATCAATTTGAAAATGTAGCGGAACGGCTGTTACGATATCGCTGTGACTCATCCACACGTTTTGATGCGCTGGCGTGTTTTCAAACAACGCTGTCTGAACTTGTGTCTCGATCGTTGCTTTCCCGTACTCGCGCGCATGTGCACGATCGACATGGGCATGAAAGTCACGCGCCATCAGTTGCATCCCATAACAAATGCCAAGAATTGGAATACCCAGCTCATAGATATTCGGATCGACCATAGGAGCCCCTTCATCATATACACTGCGCGGGCCACCTGAAAATACAATGCCAACTACGTTCATCTCACGCAATTGTTCTGCTTTCGTGTCGTGTGGCAAAAGTTCCGAATATACATGTAAATCGCGAATTCTACGTGCAATTAATTGATTATATTGCCCACCAAAATCAAGGACAACTACTCTCTCTATGTGCTCATTCACAATCGTTGCAACTCCTTTTTCACCTATGTTCTCGTTTAATCGTGATGTTCTTTCCCATAACAGATTCTCTCATATTGTTGTACGATCTGCATCCAATAGGTCACATGGTCACTATCGACATGTTCTCTCACATACTCGCGAAGCGTTTGGGAACACGGTCGTGGACCATACGTCTGATACAGCGTGGCAAATAGATCTGCACAAGAATCTTGACCTATGCGCTCTTGCATAGACACAACACGCTTTTTATAAAGTTTCCCACCTATTTTACGCACAAATAAAAAGAGGATCAGTCCGAATACTACAGTACTCCCTACCACTAAGACAAGCGTCAATCGCCACTGACTAGCAGTAAATCCATAAAAGATGTGCTGTGTTACTACCCGTTCCCCATCAGGCGATGCTAATCTACCTGTTACATCCTGCGTGTCTACGCTTTTAGTGAGCGCAATCTGATTGACGGGGAGTGAAGTAGGTGGCGTTGCATCAAAGGATACAAAACCATAGCCTGCAAACCAAATCTGAGTCCATGCATGTGCATCTGTACCGCGCAACACATATTCATGAAGACCATGATCACTTTTTGTCGATGGCACTTCCACAAAACCAACTGCATAACGAGCAGGTATACCAATAGAACGCGCAAGAATCGTTAATGCACTAGCAAACTGGTCACAATATCCGCGATGCGTCTCAAATAAAAACTGATCGACAAAATCCTGTCCAGGTTTTGTTTCTGGTATATGTTGCGTTGCATAATGTTCATGCGTGCGTAGGTATTGAATAATAGCCATCACTTTTTGATAGGTTCCATGCACCCCTTGCGTGAGATACTGTGCTAGCAGTATATCCCGATTGGGTAACCCCAGGGGTAATTGAAGATCATCCGGAAGGGCATAGGCTAGATTCCCATCATGCACATTTTTAAGCAACTGAATGTTGGGTGTAGGGACGTCAGATGTCACAGTGTAGGTGGTTCCAGGTCCTATGTCTCCTAATGAGAAGGCATCACCCGATGGAAGATAGTGATACTCAAATCCATTAGTAGAAGATGTAATGGTTGCGATCTGATACGCTCCAAATACCATTGAATAATGTCCAGCAACAACTTCTACTGTCTGCCTTAAGCGATGTGTAGTCATCCCTCCCATAAAAGCAGGAGAGGAACTGAGCTTTGTTGTATACACTTGTCCATATTGATAAGCTATTTCACTTGATGCAGGGTTTGTCCAGCCATCTCCATTGAATTGATTGAACACTTCCCCAAGATAATAGGAAGGTTCATGGGCAAATACGCGCAATACTATGTGATGCGTACCTGTAAATGGACCTCCCAGATGGGTCACACGGAGACCATCCGTTGGTAATACGTTCTGTTCATGTGTACTCTTTTGCTCTTGATCCAGCCAATTGTTTGGAACTACCGTTGTCATTATCGGCGGTATCAATAATCCAGTTAAAGTAAATAAAGTCATAATGATTGTTAAGCGAATCATATGTGTCAATACTGGAGTTGCATACAGCATTCTAGAAGATAAGCGTTGTACTTGCTCGTGAGCCATAGCTAGCATGACAAAACTCAGTACAATCATGAGAATAACATAAGAAGTCGCTGGCCCGCTCCTAACTGAATCGATAAAAAGAAGTCCGCTTTCTACTACGAGTGAATATCCCCATAACCAGATCGGGCGCCATAAGCACTCTTCCAGGAGTTTTGTACTAAATGAAATAAATCCTAGCACTGCGACACTACGCGCACATGATCTCACAACATGTACCATGCCGCTGTGGTGGTTATCTCTCACAAAAAACAAAATAGTATTTGCTATGCTTTGAGTGGGTGTTAAACCAATAACAGGCATCAACAAAACCAATATGAAAAAAATAAACCAGTACACCCAACGCACCTTTGGAAAAACCAATAAAAAAAGGAGATAAGCTCCTGCCCACAACATGTACCCATGAAACTGCCCCAGTGGAGATAATAATAACAGCATAACAATAAAGCCCCACAAGGCTAGTCTAGCAGACACATTCACTCCGTTGTTTGAGGCACCACGCACTGCTCCACCTCCACACCCATTACAAACACTCACGAATAAAATCATCGTGTGAATGAATGATAGCAACATGAACTTCTCGTGCCCTAAAAGTAGCAATCGTTTCTAAGTCCAGCTCCGACAACTGATACTCTTGTGAACATACATAAAAAATAATAACAGACCTTGGCCGTATCATGCGCTTACTTTGCACATGATGGAAAAGAATCTGTAGTGAAGTCGTCACGACGACAAGAATAATACCCTCCAGATGACAAAATAGATCAAAATCATACTGTACACTACCATCACTAGGAACAGCCCTCGCCAGTTCTTTCAGTAAGGGTGCGATGGCACGAATATTATTCCCTGTTACAATGACATCAGTCGATTGTGAGGCGTCATAATAATCAATTGTAACGTGACTCTGTAATGCATATTGTGCAACGGAAGCTACCACTGACAATGACAACTCAAATAACGGTGCAAATGAATCATCACCAGGCGTTTCACGCAAAGTGGGAGTATGCAATAAAATGGCCATCGCCTTTTCGGCTGTGCGTTCTACTTCCAGTACGCGTAGCTCATCTGTACGTGCAGAAGATACCCAGTGGATCTGCGACAAGCGATCACCCGGACGATAAAGCCTCGTCCCACTACCGTTCTCTAGCGATAGTGCTGTGTACCATGCATGTTCATGAATACACTGCACTATATCATCCAACATCCGCCATCTCGCTATGCGCATAACGCGTGGATAAACGAGCACTTGTGTTTCACAAGGAATATCTACCTTTCTTTGTATCAAACCAAATAGATCTCGACCACTGACCATTATTTTTGAGAAATCATACACTCCGCGTACTAACTGATGTACATCATATTGAACTCGATACACATGTTGAGATGTATCTATCACTACTTTGTCACAATCCAAAAATATAGGAAGATCATCTTCTATATGGATAAGTGCAAGTTGCATACGTGATCTTTTTCGTGCACTGGCCTCAACTGACACGCGTACACTAGCCCCAGCTTGAACAACCGTCTCAGTTACGACGCGAAGTCCTTGCCAAGCTTGATCAAATGATATCCATACAGCTGTTTCATAAGCGATAAAGCCAACATACACACCAAATAACATCCACAGTGCTTCATCGCGGCGGATCACTGCCAATATGAAAAGAGCACCAAGAACAAGATACAACAGCAACAACATGAACCGCTCTCGCATAACTATCCTCACACCGCTGGGACGGGGACTACAGTCTCCGAAGCAATTTGCAAAATGACTGACTGTGCATCTCGACCCTCCATCAGTGCTTTGGAGTGCAATAAAATCCGATGGCTAAAAACAGGCACTACCAATCGCTTAATATCATCAGGAATAACAAACGCTCTCCCTTCCATCCATGCTAGTGCTCGTGCTGCTTTTATCATAGCCACACCACCGCGGGGAGAAACACCAAGCAAAAGGGCAGGATGGGTACGCGTCGATTGCAATAGATTCACAAGATATCCGTATATATGCTCACTGACTATGATCTTTTCTACTTCTTTCTGCCAACTGATCACTTCATTAGAACTGACGACGGGTTGCAGTATATCTACCCCTGTTCCATCAATACCTCGCATGAGGACCGCTCGTTCCTCACTTGCATCAGGGTATCCCAATGATAGTTTCATCAAAAATCGATCTAACTGAGATTCAGGGAGTGAATACGTTCCAATGTACTCCATCGGATTTTGTGTCGCCAACACAAAAAATGGCGTCGGTAATTGATGTGTTACTCCGTCACAAGATACCGTTCTCTCTTCAAGTGCCTCAAGTAATGCAGACTGTGTTCGTGGCGACGTTCGATTAATCTCATCTGCTAACACAATTTGTGCAAAGATAGGTCCTGGTCGAAACTCAAATTGCTCCCTCTCTCTGTTATAGATATCTGTCCCAGTCACATCAGCAGGTAATAGATCTGGAGTAAATGATATGCGCTTATAATCACAACCCAGACTTCTCGCTAACGCCCGCACGAGCAGAGTCTTCCCGACCCCAGGAACATCTTCCAATAAAACGTGACCTTTAGAAATGAGCGCTACTAGACACAACCAAATTACCTCATCTTTACCGACCAAAACGGTATTCACATTGTCGAGGACTCGCTGAATACTTACCAATGGATCGCATACTCCATTCTCTCCATGTTGCAAAGTGCGACACCTCCCATACAGTTGTGCTCTCCCAATCTTTACATGTGCCATAAAAAAACGCAATGCCACAAAAGTAAAGTGACATTACGTATCAAGACTAGTACAACGTTTCCATATGACGAGGTTACAGCGAGTTACTAGCCATGTTTACTACTCTTCTTGTCATCAAATAATACACAATCGATGCAACCAAAAATCCAACATAAAAACTCAATTCTGCCCCACCCATAGCTTTTGAAATAGCACCTTCATAAAATGGACCATCCATAAAAGGCAATGAGCATACGATTCCTATAAGGAAACTTAAAATTCCTGGCCAAAATACACGGGTAGTTGCTCGGATATCTTTTGAAGCGATGCGATCTCTTCGCAAAATAAAGAAATCCGTAATGAGAATACCTACCCAAGGTGTCATCCAGTAACCTAACATCAGCAGAAAGTTCTCATAGTTTTGTTCAAAGTGTCCGGAACCGAGTAAACTAAGTATAAGTCCGATTAAACTTGCACCAATAGCAAGAACGACACGCGGTAAACGAATGCCAAGTGCACCTGCTGACAAAGCATTCGAGTATAAATTGAGCGCGTCTGCTGCAGTTCCACCAAGCACCACAGCAATAACAGCAATGGCACCAAACCCTCCTGTTACCGAGTGCAGTGCAGCAATCGGATCACTTGCTCCTGCCCCTGCAAGTACAGCGACAAGTGCTCCAACAAGCTCTAGCCACGCTGATGCAATAAAGGATCCTAAAAAAACGTGTAACATGATCTTCTTACGATCGGTTGTGACCGGTAAGTAACGGCTATAATCAGATGCGTAAGGTCCCCAACTACCAACATATGAGAATGCAGCAGCAACCATAATGGCAAAGAGCGGCCATAAGCCTTGTGTTGTCGGATGATAGGCTAGTAACTTCCCAGTTTGCGTAGCTGCGATGATGGTGACCACTGCAAATAAGATCGCAAGCAACACAGACATGACACGTTCATACGCATGAATTAAGTTATGCCCATATACAGCAAGTAACCCCTGGATGACGACTAAGATCAGTGCACCTTGCCAAAATAAAAGACCTGGAAACAACACGCGAAGACCAAATGTCCCAAGAATATTATTGACCGCAAACCAGCCTATGGTACTCACGTAATTTAATAATGCAGGTAATAAACCTCCAATTTTTCCAAAAGAATATCGTCCAATGATCAATTGTGGCACCCCATACGTCGGGCCCATCGCAGAACATGCACCAACAAGCAAACTGCCAGCTACGTTGCCAAGAAGGATCGACACAATAATCCATGGCCACGGCAAGCCAAGACTTACAGGCAAAAATCCGAGTGCAAAATCTGCAATCGTTAAATTACTACCAAGCCAAAGTGTAAACTGACTTCGAACTGTACCATGTCGTTCCTCTTGACCGACACTTTCAATCCCATACGGTTCGACCTGAAACGTGCGATTCCCGTATCGCGCTTTGTTTCGATGATCCATGGAAACCGCCATGTCATATCCCCCACATCATACTCAATTCTCACAAACAATCTACGAATATACTCTTGTATATACATTAAGGATGAAAAAAAAGCAAGCTGCCTCCAACTGGCTACAGCTCTTTTACTTTTACCTCACGATCACTCATGGCCAACTCTGGCTTACCACGTGAACGTTGATTCGCTATAAATGCGCCAATAAGTATCACTGCGCCACCAATCATCTCCGATGTACTGAGACGCTCTTGCAATAACGTAACACCTAAAATCACAGTCCATATAGGGAGTAAATTCATAAATGGTGCAGATCGACTTGCTCCAACTACATGTACCCCTGAAGTCCAGACAAAATACGCCAAGACAGATGCCGCAGTACTTACATATAAAAGTGAAATCCACGCCACTACTGACATGTGAACCGTGTGCGGCGAATACGATAATGCACCTGCAATGGCACTTGGGATCGCCCCATAGATGGCTGCGCCTGCTGTCATAGTTAATGGATCGATTTGATGACTTAACTTTTTACCGATTACTGTATAAAGGCCCCACGCAACTGCTGCAATCATAAGTTCAAGATCACCTAGTGATAAGGTAAATGTGGAGCCATTGCCTGCCCCGAATAAAATAACGACACCTACAACTGATAAGATAATACCAAGCCAAGCAATCAATGGCGGTCGCTCACGTAACATCAGCACACTCAAGAGTAAAATTACTACCGGAATCATGCCAGAGATCATGCCCGCTTGAGCAGCAGGTATTGATTTTAAACCTAAGTACGTAAGCGTAGAAAAAATAAACATACCTACAATCCCAAGACTAAGAAGTCCCTTCCATTGCTGTTTAAGCGGAATCGTTTTCCCCTTGGCTCGTAAAATCGCCCACAAAATTATGGCTGAAATGACCCACCGTACTCCATTGAGAAAAAAAGCAGGCATAGCTGGAGCTAAGACACGCCCTGCTATATAATTGCCACTCCACAATAATGTGGCGAGAATTAATAAAAAAATACCTCGCTTCACAAGATCGTTCCCCCTATCATGCTCTATTTATGCTGCAAGAAGAAACACAAACAACAATAACTCAAGGCACTGTTGCATCCTGCGCGCAACAATGCCTACTGTATATTTCATCATTCTATCATGGTGCGTTTACTCTGGTCTACAATGACTGTGTTCAACTCTGTATATCATAATCGAAATCCACCGTTTGAAACCCTTTCCTTCCCCAGCATAGCAGGACATCTATATTTATAGTAAAGTAGTGTTATCATGGCATCGTTTAGGGAGGTATATGTTGATGGACTTTGACCAATTGTATGATCGACGCCACACAGCTTCACTAAAGTGGGATGCTCTTTTGCAACTTTATGGGGCTGAAGATTTATTGCCTCTTTGGGTCGCAGACATGGACTTTCGCGTTCCAAATGAAGTGCTGTCAGCTTTACACGAGCGCGTTGAACATGGCATTTTCGGTTATCAATCTCCGCGTGAAGATCAAACCCAAGCGATCGTTGATTGGTGGCAAAAGCGGCATCAGTTTCACATTGAACCAGAGTGGATCGTATATGCTCCTGGTGTCGTTCCTTCGCTAAGCCTAGCCGTACAAGAATTGACTGACCCACAAGATAAAGTGATCATCCAACCGCCTGTTTACCCTCCTTTTACAAAAGTAGTGAAAGAAAATGATCGACAAGTTGTACATAATCCACTACACCATGAGCACGGTCGTTATACGATTGATTTTGAAAACTTGGAGCAGCGATTACAAGAAGGAGCAAAGATGCTCATCTTATGCAATCCACACAACCCAGTGGGACGCGTATTTGACCATTCTGAATTAACGCGTCTTGGAGATTTATGTGAGCGTTATGGAACATTGGTCGTGTCTGATGAGATTCACGGCGATCTTGTCTATACTCCGCATAAGCATATTCCCTTTGCATCTGTCGATGAGCGATTCATGCAATTTTCGCTGACATGTGCTGCACCGAGCAAAACGTTTAACATAGCCGGTTTCCATGCATCCTATATGGTGATCCCAAATGAAACATTGCGCAAAACATTTAGTAAGGCACTTGACCGACTTGCGCTGCGTTCACAAAATGTCCTATCATCTACTGCCATGCTCGCCGCCTATCGCCACGGTGAACCATGGTTAGACGAATTACTACCTTACCTAAAAGAAAATTTAACCTTTTTACAAGAAGAGCTGCAAAAACGAATACCAGAGATCAGCATGGAGATGCCGGAAGGAACTTATCTTGCATGGCTCGATTGCCGGAAACTAGGTTTAGATGGAGAAGAACTTAAAAAATTTATGATTGAAAAAGCAAAGCTCGCTTTAAATGATGGCGCAGCATTTGGCTTAGGCGGAGAAGGGTTTATGCGTGTAAATGTAGCCTGCCCCCGAACCACCTTAGTGCAAGCGATTCATCAATTAGAACATGCCGTAACAGAACTACATGCGTCGCGATCCTAAAGTTCCACTGAGCAAATTTTTCAACACAAAGGGGACTCATTCATAGGTGAGTCCCCTTTGTGTTCATTATACTACAACATGGTTTACCGTATGGCCATTTATGCTTGATCATTTGTCCCTCCTTTTATACCAGCGATCAATGCGCGATTGCCATAGGCATGCAAACAAGCTACATCAAATGAAGTCTCACGCAACCATGCCATATGCTCATCAAGCAAAGCTGGAAAATCTCCCCGCTGTTGTACGATGTTCTGATGTTCCATGAAGGTGTTCCCTTCATGGATAAGCACTGTAGAATGCTCTCTCGTATCCTGATCGCGCCAGATCGACTGCAGAACATCAAATGTTCGCTCATTCTCCACTCGCATACGATCGAGCAATAAGAATACACCACCCGGTTGCAATACTTTGTAAATCCATGAATACGCTCTCTTCAGCTCCACAGCGACAAGATGATGTAATGACTGAACTGCAATCACACAAGAAAACGAATCGTTTTGAAAGTTCAGAGTATGTAAGTCGCGTACATCGTGTTGCATTCCTACAAACTGTTCCCCATATGGTTCTAAGCGCTTTTTTGCAATGTCCATCATCGCTTGCGATTGATCGATACCAACAATCTGAACATGTGAAAAATGATTAAAAATAAGTTCTTCAACACGACCAGAGCCAAAGCCAAGATCTAAAATAGGTTTTGCCTCAATCTTTGCTGTAGCAAGTGCGCACAAGAGTAGTTCTAACTGAAAAGCACGAGCAGGATTGGTACGATCCCCTTTCTCGTCCCACCGCTTAGCTTCCTGCGGGTCACTCCAGTCCTGAAATGGCATGTATGCCCTCCTCATTTAGTAAATGCAAAAGCAAAACTCTATTTTATCATAAATATATGATAGAATAGAGTCAAGTTTCACAATATAATAAATTTATTTTATCAAATGCAGTCTTTTAACGATTGGAACCTGCATTAATAACAACTTGCGCATGAGAATGACCTGGTGGAGTTGCCTCTCTCTTAATAGCCGTTCCAATGGCGGTGACTTCCATGATATCCCCATGGTGCGTAATTTCTAGCTTTACCCCTACAATTCCATCTGCTCCAATGCGTGCCGCCTCTTTGCGCATACGAGTGAGTGCGAGTTCACGTGCATCATACATTAATTGTGTATACTCCTTAAGTTCTCCTCTCACTAATCCTCGAAATGCAGTGGCAAGACCACCTGTAACCCCCATCGAAAAGACACTATTACCAAGGACTAATCCTACCGGCACATACCCCTTATCAACGACAAGCCAAAATTCCTGCCCAGATAAGTCGGATGTAAATGGCCCTTGGCCCTCAAAACTCTGTATTTCCTGTTCTACGTCTTTCATATCTGTAATTCTTACATTATTAGAAAAAGCCACATTTCCACCCCCAAGTTGTTTCTACTCACCTATTCAGTATACATCAGTACAAGTATACTTTCGTGTGATTCGCAACATACATGTTTGGTGACGTGCCAATACTACTCTTCCACTAATGACTTGTCAGCGGTTGTCCAACAAAAGAACTAGAGACTTGTGACATGACCGATAAATCAACATTACCCCCACTGACAATAACCCCGATTTTCCCACCAAATACCGGAATGCGTTTTGACAATAATGCAGCAAGAGCTGTAGCTCCTGCCCCCTCGACAAGCATTTTAGCGCGCTCCAAGATCAGACACATCGTCCGTTCAATCTCTTCTTCACTAACTGTGACAAACGCATCCACTACATGTCTAACTATGTCAAAAGGCAATTGTCCCATCATCTTTACATTTAAGCCATCCGCACGAGAATTCGGATTCTGGATCACCTGCTTTTCCCCAGAAGACCATGACAAAAAGCCAGAGTTTGATTGTTCCGGTTGAACACCAACAATGTGTATTTTTGGATTCTTCTTTTTTGCGGCAATCGCAATCCCGCTAATTAATCCGCCACCACCTACTGGCACAACAAGTGTATCTAAATCCGGATTTTGATCAAGCATTTCTAATGCAATGGTACCTTGTCCTGCAATCACATGTTCATCGTCAAATGCGTGTAAAAAAGGCACCTTACGTTCATTCGCATATGCGATTGCAGCTGCATACGCTTCATCATAATTTTTGCCCGTTTTCACTACTCTTGCACCATAACCTGATGTTGCTTGTACTTTTGCATCAGGAGCCTGTTCAGGCATAAATACAGTGGAAGAAATGCCAAATGCACTTGCCGCTGCAGCGACACCTTGTGCATGATTGCCAGCCGACGCAGTCACAACTTGATCAATATCACCACATGTAACCATATGGGCAACTTTATTGTAAGCACCTCGTATTTTAAATGCGCCTGTCCGTTGCAAGTTTTCCAGTTTTAAAAAAACGGAAGAATCGATCATCTCGCTAAACGTTCGAGAATGTACCAACGGAGTCTCATGAACTACACCAAACAATGTTCTTCTAGCCTCAAAAACTAACTTTTCCAAATCACCATAATCCCCATGTCAACCACCCCATTCAAGAATTACACACTTCGTTTGAATTTACTAAATTAACATAACAAAATTGATCGTAATATTCAAGCGAATGATCCTGTGCGTTCATCCTTTAAAAACCAGTCGGCCAACTGGCGAGCAACCGCTGACTCTTTCCACCATTCTTATGACAAGTCCATTCTAATGCTTGACAAAGAAATTTGCGCGTATCACTTGGATCAATCACATCATCAATAAGATGTTTTGCAGCTGCTTGATACGGTGAACTGTCAACCTCCCACTGTGCAAGTAATCTTTCGCGCTGTGCAACCGGGTCTTTTGCCTGTGCCAACTGACGCCCATACACCACGTTGACTCCTACTTCTGCTCCAGTAAATGAAATTTCAGCGGTAGGCCAAGCGACGACGACATCCGATCCCATCTTTGGTCCTCCCATATTGCTATAAGCTGCTCCAATACTTTTGCGTATCACGACCGATATTTTAGGAACACTCGACCAAGCTAACGCTTGATTCCATACCATGATTTTTGTAGCCATTTTCTCAGCCTCGGCACTCTTTCCAACACGAAATCCTGGTACATCGTGCAAAAAGATGATCGGTATATGATAGGAGTCGCAAAAACAGATAAACTCTGTCGCCTTATCACATTCCTGCGGGCCATATGAACCTGCACGCACCATAGGTTGACTCGCGATGATACCAACTACTCGTCCACCCATTCTCGCCAATCCAGTCAATAATGCACCGCCAAAATTCTTTTTTAATTCAAAAAAGCTATCCTGATCAACGATTCCATGAATAACTCGTCGCATATCATATGCGCGTGTTCTGCGCGTAGGAACAATCGTCTTTAATTCTTCTACACTACGATCAACCGGATCATCGTTTGCAATCAACGGTGGAGTTTCATCTGCATGTGATGGCAGATATGAAAATAGCGTACGCATACATTCAATTGCATCTAGCTCATCACGCGCGACGCGGTGCACTTGACCAGTCACCTTATCGTGCACTTGTACACCACCTAATTCTTCTGGTGTTACGTGCTCTCCAGTAGCAATCTCAAGCATTCTTGGGCCGGCAACTGCCATGCAACTGCCCTCTACTTGCACCACGAAATCTGACTGTATTGCAAACCATGTGGGGCCACCATAGCTGTCTCCCATGATACTCGCAATCATCGGGACTTGCCTGCCATGGCGAAGCAATGAAAGTGGCATCATACGTTCACTAATGCCATCTGACCCCATACCATCTGGCATACGCAAACCTCCACCCTCGCCTAAATGAAAGATGGGCAATCCGCGTTTAACTGCAAATTGGTGCAACGATTCACTCTTTCGAATGTACACAGTTCCTTCCGTCCCCGCTAACACAGCCTTATCTGGCGCCATGACCACAACAGGTCTACCGTTTATTTTAGCAATTCCTGCCACTAAACCGTCTGCAGGAGTCTTCCCCTCCATACCAGGTACATCTGAATAGTTTAATGCACCAAATTCAACAAAGGAATCAGAATCAACCAACCATTCAATGCGCTCTCTAGCCTTACGAACAGACCCCTTAGCATCCACTTGTTTCGCCTGTTGCTTTCTTCGTTCTAAATCTGCAATGAACTCTTCCATGGTAAGCACTTCCTCATTCAAATATCGCCTATATGCCACAACGAATCGCTATGAATAACTTACATAACCATCTTTATGATGCGCCATCGATCAGTAGCCGTCTCAGTATCTTCCCTGCAGAAGACATCGGCAATTGTTCGCGAAACTCCACATAACGCGGAACTTTATAAGAAGCCATGTTCTCTTTGGCCCATTCGATGATATCGCTTTCAACTACTTTTTGATCTTCTTTAGACGATTTGCAAACCACAAATGCTTTGACCACTTCACCCCGTTTTTCATCCGGGATACCAATAACTGCAACTTGAGCAATCGCTGGATGATGCATCAATAATGCCTCTACCTCTTCTGGGAACACACTAAATCCCGAAACTTTCATCATTTCTTTGATTCGTCCTATCAATGTAAGATATCCATCAGAATCAATTCGACCAAGGTCACCTGTGTATACCCATCCATCGCGAAGAGTTTTCTTTGTCGCATCGATATTGCGCCAATAGCCCTTAAATACGCCTGGACTACGCACCACAATTTCTCCATCTTGTAATACTGGCAAATTTTCACCAGTTTGCAGATCAACAATGCGAATCTCCGTCTCATAGATCGGGATTCCCTGCGTTCCCCACTTGATCGCATGACGTGGCATATACGTGTCTGCAGTATGTGTTTCACTTAGTCCATAGGCCGCTTCATACACAGGAGTACCCGAAGTATAAGCGCGCCATCGGTTCGCAATATCCTCCGTCAACTGAATTCCAAAACTTGTACAGACATTAGTTGTTAGCGATGACCAGTTATACCTTCCCGATGGTATCGCTTGCATAATTGCCACATTCATCGGAGCTGTACTATACCACCATGTACATTTTTCCTCAGCAATTGCTTCCGCAACTGCGACTGGATCAAAGCGATAGAGTAGCACCACCTTACATCCTGTGTATATCGGTATTGTCATACCCATCAACATACCTGCAATATGGCAAAGTGGCATGACTGCAAGTATCCGATCTCCATCTAACACTTCATTGGCCATGGCAGAAGCTGCTGTTTTAAACAACGCATTGCCATAACTGAGCATGGCACCTTTAGGTCGACCCGTTGAACCAGATGTGTACACAAGCAGCGAAACATCTTCTAGTGCAACAGAAGGAAATACAGTATATTCAACTTGCTCATCGGTCACTTGTTCAATGGCCGTAAAAAAATCGTGCGCGAACGGTGTCGCCCTCCTCTCTTGCAGTAATTCATCTGGGCAATGAAAGGATGGATCACCAGGTAACAGATCTCCATAATGTGTAACAATTATGTGTTGTAATGGACTGTCTTCTTGAATGTCTGTGACGATGGGATATAAGGTATCAGAAGTGATCACGATCTTCGCCACCATATCTGATATTTGATAGGAGAGTTCCATTGCTTTAAAGGAAGGACTACAAGGGCTTACGATTGCTCCAATTTTTTGTACGGCAAAGTGAGCAATCATATATTGTGGACAATTGTGCAAAAAAAGGGCTATACGATCTCCCTCTTTCACACCCAATTGGAGTAAGTACACAGCAAAACGATTCACCAAATGATCAAGCTCACCATAATTCATTTCACGACCATAAAAATTTAAAGCAACCTTCTGGGGCGTAGTAAGCGCATGTTGTGACAATACTTCATGGATTGGTTTCTTGCCATGTGAATAAAAATCAGGATATTCACTCATTAAAGATCGTTCGTCATCAATACCCATATCTCCTTTTGCCACGATCATCCCTCCCTATGAATTCATCACGCGAGTACACAGGACTACAAAAAGGGATGAACCTATAGCATCATCCCCAAACTTAACCGATCTATTGCTGTGCATATCATTTCTACTCTAAATACTCGTCGATTTTCACATGACCTTTTAACAAATTGCGCGCAATAATCATGCGCTGAATCTCATCTGTTCCATCAAAGATTCGAAACAACCGCATCTCCCGATACCATCGCTCAATCGGCAATTCCTTCGTATAACCCATTCCACCATGAATTTGTAAAACGCGATCAACCACCTGATTGGCCATGTTTGCTCCATACAGCTTAGATAGCGAAGCTTGATGTCGATTGTCTAGTCCCTCATCAGCCATCCATGCCGCCTTTAACGTAATCCACTTAGTAGCGTCAATTTCCACAGCAGAATCTGCAATCATCCATTGAATCGCTTGTCGTTCTGCAATTGGTTTACCAAATGTAACTCGCTGATTGGCATATTCGATACCCATGCCAAGTAACCTTTCTGCAGCGCCGATCGCCCGTGCAGGAATGACCCAACGCGCCGTCCCAATCCAACGCATGGCCAAATCAAAGCCGCGTCCTTCTTCTCCTAAGATATTTTCATGTGGTACGTGAACATCTTCAAAGACAAGGGCAGCAGGATCCCACTCTCCCATCGTATGAACGCGTTCTGAACGCCATCCCATTTCGCGATCAACTAGGAAACAAGTAATTCCACCATGAGACCCTTTTTCTTTATCTGTCACTGCAAAAACCATTGCAAAATCTGCCTCATTGCCATTTGTAATAAAAATCTTCTCCCCATTGATTACCCATTCATCGCCAGTGCGTTTTGCAGTCGCGCGAATACTTCCTGCGTCAGAGCCCGCACCAGGTTCTGTAAGCGCAAAACAAGATCGGCGAGTTCCCTCAATCGTCGGCAATAGATAGCGCTTTTTTTGCTCCTCATTGCATGAATACAAAATATTATCGGCATATCCGCCAAATGAAAAAGGAACAAATGTCCGTCCAAGCTCCATCATGGTAATCGCTGTAGCTAGTGATCCGAGATCTGCACCACCATACTCCTCTGGTGTATTGATTCCCCAGAAGCCTAAACGTTTGGCCTTTTGTGCAAGTGACTTCTCTTGCTCCAGTGATAATCCTGGCAACCCAAGACGTTCGTTGCGCAACACATCTTGTTCAAGTGGAATTAACTCATTTTTTACAAATTCGCGCACCGTTCGCTGAATCATTTTTTCTTCTTTCCCTAAACGAAAATCCATATCATATCCCCCAGTTCACGATATCCGCAATCCATTATCAAGCAAAGCATATGCTACTGCCCTGTATAATGAGGTTTTCGTTTCTCAATAAACGCTGCCACACCCTCTTGATGATCGTGAGTCGTCACCATGACTCCTTGGACTGTCCGTTCATCTTGCAAAATCCCATCAAGTGTCGAATGAAACGAGCGATCAATTAAACGCTTCATCATCCCATAAGCACGCCCTGGTCCATTGGCTAATCGCTCTGCAAGATTCGCGGCTTCCTCGCGCAGTTGCTCCTGAGGCACCACCCGATTGACAATCCCAAGCTCATAGGCTCGTTGTGCGGAGAGTGGATCAGCCAAGAAAAATAGTTCTTTTGCCACGTGTGGCCCCACCAAACGCGGTAAAAAATAAGATCCTCCACCATCTGAAATTAGACCAACTTGAGCAAAACTTAGCACAAAACGACTCTCAGTAGATGCAACGATTAAATCACTTGCAAGGGCTAAATTAAACCCTGCCCCCGCCGCAAATCCGTGTACAACAGCAATAATCGGCTTCTCCAATTCGCGCATAGCCACAATGCATTCATTTAGTTTGCCGATATGTTCATACACTTGGACAGGCGATGCTTCCCCCATCGTTTTGACATCACCACCTGCACTAAAAGACCTGCCCGCACCAGATAATACGACAACCCGAATGGACGCATCTCGCTGAGCTTCTTTACATGCCTCCATAAGGCCCACCACCATCTCTTCACTAAAGGCGTTCAGTCGATCTGGACGATTGAGCGTAAGCTCTAAAATGGCACCATTTTTGTGTACAAGTAAATCTTCATTTACCATGTCATATCCCTCCAACTGTTGAATCTTCCGTTATTTGCAATGCATATTGCATCAAGCTAATGACCATTTGATCCAGATGTGCAAAGCGATTGTCTGCTGTCTGGCCATTTTTAAAGCGAAAGTAGATTTGTTGCACAATAACAGCTAACTTAAAATAAGCAAATGTCATATAAAATTGCATGTGTTTTACATCGCGGCCACTTTGTACTGCATATGCCTCGATAAATTCACGGCGGGTCATAAATCCTTCGTGTACAGTAACCGGTGGCTTCCCTAGCCCTGACTTTAGTAACTCCGGATCATCGCGAAGCACCCAATATCCCATGGCTGCACCTAGGTCTGCCAATGGATCACCTACAGTTGTCATCTCCCAATCAAATAAACCTACCATTTGCTTCATATCAGGAGAAAACATCGCGTTATTTAATTTATAATCATAGTGAATAATGGTAGCCTCAGACGTCGCAGGGACATGATTGATCATCCATTGAAACAGTCGCTCCGTACCAGTCACATCTGAAGTCTTAGCTCGCTCATAACGCCCGATCCACCCGTGCACCTGTCGCTCCATAAAGCCATCTGGCTTACTCATAGTCGCTAACTTCGTATGCCCATAATCAAGACCATGCAGTTGTACAAGAACGTCGACCATCGTCTCAGATAGTTGCCGACAAAGGGTTGGTGTCACAATCATTTCATCAGGAAATTCTGTATCAAGTACAATTCCACGCCTGCGTTCCATCACAAAAAATGGACTCCCTACAAGAGATTCATCAGATGAAAAAAGATAGGGTTTAGGAGCAATCGGGAAAATCGGATGAATGGTTTGCAAAATAGTAAATTCTCGTTGCATATCATGCGCTTTAGGTGGAACAGGTCCAAAAGGTGGGCGCCTCAACACCGCCTCCCACTCACCCACTCGCAAGAAATAAGTGAGATTAGATTTACCATTTGGAAACTGTTCAATATGCAGATCACCAGCCGGCATGGTTGCAATATGCTGTTGCAAATAATCCCTTAGTCGCTCTTCATGCAATTCTTCCCCACCACGAACGGGAATCGTGTCTTTCATGACGTTATCCACCACCTAGATCTCAATGCCTTGCAAAATCATATTGACAAAAACTTTTGCCACTTCACGCGCCGGCACCTCTCCAGTTGGATTAAACCATTGATAACTCCAATTGATAATACCAAGGATGCCAAACGTCGCGATGGTAACGTTCAAAGTTGTTTGAAACTCCCCTTTTTCAATGCCTTCACGAAGAACACGTTCAACATTGAGCCGAACTTGGTTGCGCTTTGGAATGATTTCTGTCAATCGTTCATCACTCAAATGACGCATCTCTCTAAAAAACACGCGGGCGCTGGCACCGTTTTGTTCAATACTTTGCAAAAGCATATAGACCATTTCATAAAGTTTTGCTTTACTGTCTTTTGAAACATCCGTTAAAATCACATCCTGATGCATAAGCATATCGTTGATATAGCTCAGATGGATGTCCATAAGCAGTTCTTCTTTACTCGTAAAATAGTAATAGAATGCACCCTTGGTCACGCCTACAGCATCGCAAATATCTTGAATCGAAGTTTCGCTAAACCCTTTTCGTTCAAATAATTGGATACCAACCTCAGTCATTTTTTCTTTCAACGGTTTACTACGCACCTCTTCCAATGATTTGCTATGATTAGGATAGTATCATCCGTTTACTCACTCATCGCGCAAGACGCGACGCAAGATTTTCCCCACACTACTTTTTGGTAGTTCAGTGCGGAATTCAATTATTTTTGGTACCTTATATGGTGCCATATTGGCCTTGCAATAAGTTTCTATCTCTTGTTTGGTCGCCGCTCCCTCTTCTTTTAGTACAATCACTGCTTTCACTGTTTCCCCACGATAGGGATCCGTAGCACCAACCACCACCGCTTCCTTAATGGCTGGGTGCTCATACAGCACCTCTTCTACTTCACGTGGGTATACATTGTAACCACTTGCAATAATCAAATCTTTCTTGCGATCCACAATATAAACGTATCCATCTTCATCCATGCGAGCAAGATCTCCTGTAAACAACCAACCATCGCGAAGTGTCTCTTCCGTCTCCTTAGGGAGATTCCAGTAGCCTTTCATCACTTGTGGCCCTTTGACAGCAAGTTCACCCATCTCTCCAACTGGGACTTCTTGATCTCGCGCAACAATGTCCACAATTTTATATAACGTAGATGGTATCCCAACACCCACACTACCCGGTTTACGCTTTGCAAACGTGGGATTACAGTGCGTTGTCGGCGACGCTTCAGACAAGCCATATCCTTCCAGAATCTGTGCACCAGTTAATTTCTCGAATCTGCGCAATAATTCAACAGGCATAGGTGCACTTCCACTATTGCAAATGCGAATGGTATCTATTCCATAAGCTTCTACACCAGGAAAATTGACAATAGCTACATACATAGTTGGGACACCAGGAAATATCGTCGGCTTTTCTGTTTGGATGGTCTGTAGAACTTCTTGAATATCAAATCGCGGCAACAAAATCATTTTAGCAGCTGTATAAATGGACAAATTCATACAAGAAGTCATACCAAACACATGAAATAATGGGATAACCGTTAGACAACGGTCTTGTCCACGTACGGTATCATGTTTAAAAAATTCTTGAGATTGAATGACATTTGCCAAGAGATTGCGATGGGTAAGCATAGCCCCTTTAGAACGCCCTGTTGTACCGCCGGTATACTGAAGAATGGCTACATCCTCTGCAGGATTAATTTTTGCTGGCATGACTGAACAGTCTGCACCACTTTGAATAAACTGATCAAATGTCTCATCTAGTTCATCCATGATTAAAGACTCGGATTTTTGTAATGAGACGACAATCACCTTTTCAAATACAGATGTCTTTTGCACAGCTTTTACTCTAGGGTACAACGCATCTAGTGTCACGATCATGCGAATCCCTGCATCATCGACAATATGAGATAGTTCCCTCTCAACTAACATGGGATTGAGTTGAGTAACAATCCCCCCAATCGTGAGAATACCGTAGTATGCGACAACAAATTGAGGACAATTCGGCAACATAATAGCAATACGATCACCTTTATTCATGCCTACATGTTGTAACGCAGTTGCAAACATCTGTACTGCCTGTGACAACTCTTGGAATGTCTGCGTATGACCATAAAAGGAGAGTGCATCGTGCAAGGGATATTCTTTCGTTACTTCTTCTAACATCTGAGGTAACGACCAGTTCGGTATATCCACTTCAGTTGCAATAGATTCTGGATAAACTGCAAAACCATATGTTTGCTGTACCATCATCACGCCTCCAACCTTCTTATCAGACTAAAACGGTGTATACAATCACACCCATCTCTCATCCAGTCACAACGAAGTTACTGTGCGGACTGTCCTCCATCAACGATCAATACATCTCCCGTCACATAATCTGAAGCACGTGAGGCGAGGAAAACAGCTGCTCCCTTTAAATCGTCATCAGATCCGAAGCGACGCAATGGAGTCCCTGCAAGTAATAGATCTCCTCCACGCTCAATCAAGGCTTTCGACATCTTCGTTGGGAAAAAACCTGGAGCGATCGCGTTAACATTGATATGATGCGGCCCCCATTTCACAGCTAAATCTTTTGTGAAAGTAATGACAGCTCCCTTACTTGTGTTGTACCCGATGGCATCCATCGCACGCGGATCAACGCCGCCTAACCCAGCGACAGAAGCAATATTAATGATCTTTCCACCAGATTTCCTTTCGATCATGACACGCCCTACAGCCTGACTCATTAAAAAAGTACCTGTCACATTGGTATCCATTACTTTTTTCCATGCGTCAAGCGGCATATCTGTTACGGGTGCACCCCAAGTCGCACCACTATTGTTGACAAGGATATCAATTGTTCCAAAATGGGCCACTGTCTCAGTAACAACATGTTGCACATCATCTGGATTGGCAATATCACAAGAAAGCGCAAGTGTTTGCACGCCATACTCTTGTAAATGCGTCGCAACCTGTTGACAAGCTTCCACTTTTCGCGAACACAAAACCACGTTCGCACCAGCCTCCGCAAATCCAATGGCGATTTGTTCTCCAAGCCCACGACCACCGCCCGTAACAATCGCAGTTTTCCCCGTCAAATCAAATAATTCGTGAACGTGCATTTTCAAACCCTCTCTCATATACAATCATTCTTGCACTTCTAATACATGCCACCTAGTCCTGCTTGTTTACGCAATTCCAAACGTGCTACTTGTTCTTTATGAACCTCATCAGGACCATCCGCAAAACGCAATGTACGTGCATTTGCCCACTGCGCAGCCAATGGAACCCCATCACTGACGCCAGCTCCGCCAAAAGCTTGTATTGCCCGATCCAAGACTGCGAGCGCAACTCGAGGCGCAACTGCCTTAATCATCGCAATCTCCGCTTTCGCCTCTTTATTGCCTATCGTGTCCATCATGTATGCTGCCTTCAGTGTCAATAATCTCGCCTGCTCAATATCCATTCGAGACTCAGCAATCCAATCCCTAATCACACCTTGTTCAGATAACTTTTTACCAAAAGCAGTGCGCTCTTGTACCCGTGCACAAAGTAGTTCCAACCCTCTCTCAGCAGCACCAATCAAGCGCATACAGTGATGAATACGACCGGGTCCAAGGCGCCCCTGTGCGATGGCAAAGCCTTTACCTTCGCCCCAAATCATATGTGTAGCAGGTACGCGGACATGATCAAAATAAATTTGCCCGTGTCCATGTGGCGCATGATCATATCCAAACACAGGTAACATACGTTCAATAGTCACTCCGCTTGAATCAAGCGGAACTAAAATCATTGAATGTTGTAAGTGTTTGGGCCCATCCATCGCACTTTTACCCATGAAAATAGAAACTTTACAGCGTGGATCTCCCGCTCCTGAAGACCACCATTTCCGTCCATTAACGATATAGTCGTCTCCATCTCGAGTAACCGTAGCCTCCATATTGGTTGCGTCTGCTGATGCTACATCCGGCTCAGTCATCGAAAAACAAGAACGGATCTCACCTGCTAGTAAAGGCATAAGCCACTTTTCTTTTTGCATAGGTGAGCCATATCGTTCGAGAACCTCCATGTTACCAGTATCAGGTGCATTGCAATTGAATACTTCAGGAGCGATTAACGATCTACCCATTATCTCGCAAAGTGGAGCATATTCCACATTCGTTAACCCTGCCCCATATTCACTATCCGGTAAAAATAAATTCCATAATCCCGATGCTTTAGCTTTAGCTTTTAATTCCTCCATAATGGGTGGCACAGCTTCAAATCGATTGGTATGAGCATTCACCTGCTCATCGTACACCTGCTCATTTGGATATACGTAATCATTCATAAATTCATTCAGCTTTTCCTGTAAGCGTTTTACTTTATCGGAATAAGAAAAATCCAAAACTTTCACACTCCTCTTTGCAACATACCAACCGGTTAGTATTTAATAGAGCTAGTATACTGCTCTTATCTCGATCAGTAAACCCTTCGCTCCAAACGCTGCAAGCACGAAGTTGATGATATTTTCTCTGTTTGTAAAAAGATTGCCAACAAAACCATTTGCTATATACAAAAAAAGAACGAGAGAGTCTAGGGCTTCATAACCTTAGACTCTCTCGTTCTCGTATCGTGCACTTGCCTGGCAACGACCTACTCTCCCAGGACCCTGCGGTCCAAGTACCATCGGCGCTGGAGGGCTTAACCTTCGTGTTCGGGATGGGTACGGGTGTGTCCCCTCCGCCATCATCACCAGACGCTGCATGCTCCCCACAGAAGCCTACTCGCTGCTTCTCTGTTCGTCATGCGCTGAAGCTTCCCTTGCGGGTTCCTTCACAACTAGAGGTGAACTACGTGTCGTTCTCTTGTTGAGGATAAGCCCTCGACCGATTCGTATCCGTCTGCTCCACATGTCGCCATGCTTCCACACCGGA